>NZ_JALJRO010000003.1:0-502297 GCF_024519635.1 Pseudomonas sp. Pse1 | reverse complement strand
GGGGGGGGGGGGGGGGGGGGGGGGGGGGGGGGGGGGGGGGGGGGGAAGGTTAGAACTTGATGCGCACGCCCAGTTGCATGCCTTGCGGGTTTTCGTTCGGCAGCGGGCTGTCCAGGCTCCAACTGACCGGGTAGCGGATCTCGCTGTCTCGGGTGTGATGGATGTAGGCGTACACCCCGTAGAGGTCGATGCTCTTGTCGTAGTTGTAGATGTAACCCAGGCTGATCGCCGCAGCATCGCTCAGGGCTTCGTCCTTACGGTCGTCCTTGTAGACGAAGCTGACCGTGGCATTGTGTTTGTTACCGAAGTTATGACGAACACCCAGTTGCAAGTCGTTGCCGTTGGAAGCGAAATCCACCCAAGGCGCGTAGGCGTAGTAGCCCACATAGCGGTGGTAAACCGCCGACAGATCGGTCTTGCCCATGCTGTAGACCGCCGTCAGATAAGCATCGGTGGACTGCTCCATGGTCTTGTGGTCCCACAGATTGCGTTGGTACTTGCGGTCCACGGCAGCCGAGAAATACCAGGGGCTGTCGGTCCAGCGATCGACAGCGAGGCTGATGACCTGCCCATCGCGGCTGCCATCGTCCTCGCCGTCGGTGACACCACCACGGAACTCAAAGCCGTCAATTCTCGGACTGATGTACATCAACAGGCCGTCTTCACGCCACGGCGCGTAGAACACCATGACGTTACTGATCAGGCTGTAGTCGTTGTTGTACAGCGGGTCGGCGTAACCATAGGCGTTGGCGGACGGGGTATCCCGGCGGCCCGCGCTGAGGGTTCCCCAGCGCTTGGAAATGCCCTCGAAATAGGTCTCGCGCTTGCTGATATCGTCATCTGAATGCGGGTTGTACTGCGCCTGATAGATCCAGTTCAGCGACAGGTCCTCGGTGACCGCCTCCTGCATATGCAGTTGCAGGCGGTTGGCGCTCAAGCCACCGCCGTTGGCACGTTCCTCGGTGTGACCACCGGACTTGGCCACCTCGTAGTTGACGTCAATGACCCCGGAAAGCTCGATCACGTCGATGCCCGAAACGTCCTTGAGGTCTGCGATGTCCGCGCAGGCGTAGCCACTCACCAGCGGCAGAATGAGTAAAAGCTTGTGCATTGAATGCTCCGATAGAACGAGTAGAGGCTCGCGACAGCACACCCCTGCTGTCGCGGCCTGGTTTCTTATTGGTCTTACTGTTCTTGCGGGTCTGGATCAGTCCCGGGGCGGCCAGGTCTTCGTCGGCGGCGCAAAGCTCGGCTCACCCAGCAACGGGGTCGAGAGTGCATAGAAGCCGTGGTTGGTGAAGACCCAGATCAGGTTGCGGTCGTACTCGGTGTAGGTGCCGTGCGTCAGGTTACCCATGGCCCAGCTCACGACGTTTTTGGTGTCGTACGGCGGTACGAAGTAGGCGCCGATCATTGGCTTGTCCGGGTTACGCACGTCAAACACCTGCACACCGGCGTTGTAGTAGGCATACGGCAGGATGCCGTCACGCGCGACGCCAGGCTGGGTGTAGTAACCACTGCGCTTGGGTCCGAAGCTGCCCTTGCGCTGGCAGTAGTCGGTGAAGCCAGCTTCGGCCGGCGGCGTCGGCAATGGCAGGGTGTGCTTGATGACTGGCTTGGTCGGGTCGCGAACATCCACGGCATAGATAGGCTTGACCGCCTCGTAGCAGTCCTCGGTCAGCGGGTAGCCGCTGAAGTAGATCAGCCCGGTTTTCTCCACTTGGCTCACATCAATACCGTCGCCTTCGGTACCGGCCACGCTGACCGGGAATTCGAGATGGCCGACCACCTTGAGGTTTGCCGAGTCGGTGATGTCGACCACATACAGGCCCATCCCGCCCATGGCCGCATAGCCGTATTTGCCGCCCTGCTCCACCGGTTTGGGAATGAACAGCGACGCCCGCGAGCCCATCCAGGAGGCACGGTTACCCGAGCGCGGGTTGGCCTTGAACACGGCCTCGTGCTCGGGATCGCCGATGATCTGGCCAGGCACGGTCAGCACGTCGAGCAGCTTGGGGTCGCTCGGGTTGGACATGTCCCAGGACTGATAGCCCGAGTTGTACAGGTCGTTGGGGTATTCGGTGAGCGCGTACTTGTCACTCGGTGCCGCCGCCACGTACATCACATCGCCGCCAAAATAGGCAGGAATGTCACGGGCCCCGGAGCCTTGTTGCTCACCGATCGGCGCATCCGGGTGCTCGATATCGGTGGTGCGGGTGGCGATCAGCTTCCAGTCCTGAGGCAGCGGGCCATTCATCTCATACACCTTGAAGCCTTTGAGGTGCTTGGATTTGCGGATGGCTTCGACCTTGTCCGGCTCACGATACTTGTCGCTCAGCACGCCAAAACGGCGGGTCTCGAAGGACTGCACCATGATGTTCTTGCCCAGCTTCTTGTTCCACTGGATAGACGCAGCGCCGAAGAAGTCGTCCGCCGGGTAGGGGTTGACCTCCTTACCCGGGCCGTCCACGCCCCATGGAGCGCCCTTGGCCAACAGCACCTTCACGTCCTTGGGATTGGTAATGTCAAAGATCTTCAGGTCGCGGCGCACGTACTGGTAGAGGTAGCGCTTGCCGGCGAAGTCGACGATGTTCTGCCAGGTGTGGAAAGGCTCGACCGTGATCGGGTAGTAGGCCTCGACCTTCATGTTCTTGATGTAGCTCTTGGTGTCCCAGTGATCCAGCTCGCCAGGGAACGGCTTACCTTCATGGGAGAAAGGCGTGGCGACCGGCCAGATGAACTTGCCGGTGGCTTTGTCCATGCCATAGCTGCCCGGTGCCGGCACCGGCGGAATGCGCTCCGGGCCCAGCTCGGTCAAGCGCTTGACCAGCGGATCGGTGATGTTCATCGGGGCATGCTCTTCGGCATGCAGGCCCGTGGTGGCGAAGAGAGCGACCACCAGCGACAGCGCAAGGCGACTGCGCGTGTGTCCGGTGGCAGGGTTAACAGAGAGCTGCATTGTTTTCATTATTTACTCCGTTTGGTAAAGCCCCATCGGGCAGTCTTTGTGCTCGTTGCCTGTGCGCAGGCCGCCACGCGCGGGGCGTCAGAAAATCTCCAGGGGGTAATCGGTGATCAGCCGAAAATCATCGAGGTCGCCGGAACCCTGATCGGCATTGGCGCGATGCCAGGCCTGACGCAACCGCAGGCTCAAGCCCTTGGCCGGCCCGGCCGCCACCACGTAACGCAATTCGATGTTGGTCTCGCGATGCGCGCCGTCGTCGCCATAGCGCCCGGCGTAGGGACTGCCGAGCGCAATCCCGCCGCCGTCGATCCGGCTGCCCTCGATGTAGCGGACCATCATTGAGCTGCCGGGCAGCCCCAAGGCTGCGAACGAATAGTCGTAGCGAACCTGCCAGGAGCGTTCCCGAGGCCCGTTGAAATCAGAAAATTGCGCCGAGTTGGGCAGCCAGATCGAGGCCCCCTGGTCGTTGCCGTTGCGACCCTTGCGATCGTTATCACCGACGCCGAGGTAGTCGAACGGTGTGTCGCCGTGGACCTTCTGCAGCCCGAGCAGGAAGCGGTGGCTGCCCAGGCGCAGGTAAGTCGAGGCGCCCAGCGTCAGGTTGTCGATCTCGCCGGCGCGTGCCGTGCCGGTCTCGGTGGTCCGGTACAGGGTCAGGTTCAGCCCGGCTTCACGCTCGTCTGCCAATGCAAAGCGCGAACTCAGATTCGCGTAGCCCTGGTACCAAATGTCCTCGAACTTCGCGCCGTACAACGCCAGCGAGTGCCCCGGCGCCCATTGCCAGGTAGCGCCGGCATAGTCGGCGCGCGGCGTGCTGACCTCAGCCATCACCGCCCATAGGTCACCGTCGGCGTTGGTGGTCACCGGACTGGTGGCCGAGGTGAAATGGCCAGCCTGCACATCCAGGTCATCGTGCTCGCGGCTGCGCAGGCTCAGGCCGGTGGCGGTCTGCGGCACGATGCGGAAGTGACTGACACCGAACACCGGGGTATCCGGGCGCTGTTCGCCCACCTTCAGTTCGGTCTTCGACAGCCGCAGTTTCAACGCCGCGCCGGCCTTGGCATATTCGTCGGCCGGCTCGCCGTTATCATGCACCGGCAGGTTGCGTGTGCCGGTCTTGCCCGCCGAGGCATCGAGACGCAGCCCCTGGTAAACGAACCCGTCCATCCCGAACCCGAGGGTGCCGGGGGTGAAGCCGGAGCTGAAGTCGAGGTTGATGCCTTGGGTCCAGTCACGCTGGTCTGGACGCCCTTCTTCCTTGCTGCGGTTGAAATAGGAATTGCGCAGCAACAGCTTGAGCTGGCTGCCCTCGACGAGACTGCCCCAGCCCTCGGCAGGCGCCGTTACCGCATGGGCCGGCAGGGCCAGAAGGCCCGAAATCAGGGGCACGGCTGAGCGAAATACGCGCATGACATCCTCGTACGACTTAATACTCATGGTCAGCGGGCAAGCCGCTCCCTACCCGGACGGCTAAGCGTCCGGGGACGGATTGTTCAGGGAATCGATGGCCCGATCTTTCGATCAGGCCAGGGCGGACTCAGTGCCGAATCGGCAGCGGGCGAGGCGCCTCACCCTCGACGGAGCGTGACTTGCGAAAGCGCAGGAAGTAGATCAATCCCATCACCAGCAGGAAGGGCACACCGCAGACCAGGGTCAGGGCGAACTCCTCGGTGAATAGCGTGGTCAGCATCACTGCAAGCATCAGCAGCAGCCCGGCCAGGCTGGTCCAGGGGTAGCCCCACAGACGGAACTCCAGGGACGCGCTGTCCTGACGACGGCGGAAGAACAGGTGGGTGAGGAAGATTCCGGCCCAGGTGAACATCGCGCCGAACATGGCGATCGACATCATCAGGGTGAAGGCGTCCTTCGGGTAGGCGATGTACAACAAAGTGCCCAGACCGATCCCCAGCGACGACACCAGCAGGGCCGCCAACGGCACACCGCGAGCGCTCAATCGCCCGAACAGTGCCGGCGCCTGGCCAGCTCGCGCCAGGCTAAACATCAGCCGTGACGTGATGTACAGCTGGCTATTCATCGCCGATAGCGCGGCGATCAGGATCACCCCGTTGAACACTGCTCCGGCGTAGGGAACGCCCGTCGCGTGCATCACCGTGACAAACGGGCTCTGGCCACCGTTGTTCTGCCCCCATGGCAAGATTGCCAAGACCAGTGCGATGGTCAGCAGGTAGAACACCACCAAGCGCACCACGGTGATGCGGAAGGCCTTGGTGACTGCGCGCTTGGGATCCTTGGCCTCACCCGCCGCGACCGCGATCATCTCGATGCTCAGGTAGCTGAAGAACGCCACGATGACCGCTACCCAGGTCCCCCACATGCCGTTGGGAAAGAAGCCACGATCATTGGTGTAGTTGGCGAAACCGATGGTCGAATCCGCTGGCGCCCCATAAACCACCCAGGCGCCCAACAGAATGAAGGCGACGATGGCGCACAGCTTGAGCAGCGAGAACACATACTCGATGGCGCCGAAGACCTTGACGCTGAGCACGTTGCTCAACACCAGCGCCGCCGAGAAGGTGATCATCCAGTAGCCGCCCGGCACGTCCGGGAACCAGTACTTCATGTACATCGCCGCAGCCGTGATCTCGGTGCCCACCGCAAAGACAATGGACGCCCAGTATGCATAGCGAATGAGGAAGCCGAACCAGGGCGCCACGTAGAACTCGGCGAACGAACCGAAGGAGCCCGACGTCGGATGGCGAACGGTCATTTCCGCCAGACAGCCCATCAGGAGCAGCGCGATCACGGCACCGATGCCATAACTCAGCAGCACGCTGGGACCGGCAAAGCCAATGGCAAAGCCGCTGCCGAGGAACAGCCCGGTGCCAATAGCGCCGCCAATGGCAATCATCGACAGCTGGCTACTGGTCAGGCTTTGTTTCAGGCCCTGCTCGCGCTGGACCAGGTTATCGAAAGAGCTTGTTGTTTTTGTCATATTCGAGTGCTCAGGTCTGGTCAAGGAGGAATCAGGTCACCGACTTCCTGGCGATGAACTGCGGCGCATTCCATTCGCCGCTTGCGAGAACCTCGCGCAGCGCCTGGACGCTGTCCCAGATGTTCACGTAGCTGTTATAGAGCGGGGCAAAGCCAAAGCGCAGAATGTCCGGGGCGCGGAAGTCGCCGATCACCCCACGGGCAATCAACGCTTGCATGACCGGGTAGGCATTGGCGTGCGCCAGCGACACCTGGCTGCCGCGCTGCGCGGCATCACGCGGCGAGCGTAATTCCACACCCAGGCCCGCCAACTGTTCGTCACACAGCTGAATGAACAGATCACAGAGGGCAACGCTCTTGTTGCGCAGCACCTGCATGTCGACGCCGTCGAACATTTCCAGTGACGCTTCCAGGGCCAGGATGCCCAACTGGGGAGCGGTGCCCACCAGCATGCGGTCGATGGTCGGGTGAGCCTCGTAGTCGTGGGTGAAGTCGAAGGGCCGAGCATGCCCGTGCCAGCCGGTCAGCGGCTGACGTACGTGCGGAATATGGCGCTCGGCGACATAGACGAAAGCCGGTGCGCCCGGCCCGCCGTTCAAGTACTTGTAGCCGCAACCGACGGCAAAATCGGCCTCTACGCCGTTCAGGTCGATCGGCATGGCCCCGGCGGAGTGGCACAGATCCCACACCACCAAGGCCCCGACTTCATGGGCACGCGCCGTGATGGCGGCCATGTCATAGCGGCGCCCAGACTTATAGTTAACGTGCGTCAGGGACAGGATCGCAACCTCTTCGTTGAGCGCCGCCAGCACCTCGTCCGGTTCAACGCAACGCAGCTCGGATCCGGTCAGCTCGGCCACGCCGGAGGCGACATAGACGTCGGTGGGAAAATTCCCCCGCTCGCCAAGGATCACCTTGCGTCCCGGTTGCATGCGGGTAGCCGCGACCAGCACCTTGAACAGGTTGATGGAAGTGGAATCGGCGACGATCACCTCATGGGCACCCGCACCGATCAGCCGGGCAATCTTGCCGCCCGTGCGCTGCGGCGCGGGGTACCAATCAGCATCGTTCCAGGAGCGAATCAGCCCCTGGGCCCACTCCTGCTTCAGCACTCGCTCAACGCGCGCCGGCACATGAGCGGGCATGGCGCCCAGGGAGTTGCCATCGAGATAGATCTCCCCGGACGGGAGATCGAATCGCCCACGGGATTCACCCAGAGGGTCATCGTGATCGAGACGTTCAAAATGCTCGCGGGTGAGCGGGACGGACAAAGACATGCGAATTCCTTTATTACTTGTTCTTCTGGAAAGGAGCGGCGGCCACCAGTCGGCGAACCCCTGCAAGGATTCGCCGCAAAATTGCGCGACGCATCCCGGTGCATGCAGGGATGTTACCCCCTGCCGTCAATTACCTATAAATAGAAAGAAGGCTCATAGCTATTACGCTTGGTAATACATGAACCGAATGTGCTCCTATTACGAAGGTTGAAAAATTGATTGCCGGATAAAAGGTGTATCGGCGCAACTCACCCCCAAGGATCGCCCTCCATGAAATTCGACCTCGCCTACTGCCTCAGCCTCGACTCCAAGCTGTCGATCTATGACGTGCGCGATCTTAATTTCGACGAGACCATGGCCTTCGATTCCGCCAAGGAGCGCTTCCAGTGCCCTAACGATGCCTGTCGCCTGGCCTTCGGTGCAGGGAATGTGCTGGGGACGATCAATGCCAAGAGCGTGAATTACATCCGGACGCCGCATTTCAAGAATGTGCCCAGTACCCGGCATGTCGAGGGTTGTCCCTATGTCAGCCTCAAGGCGCCAAGCGTCGAAAACGGGGAAACGGATGACGGGCCGGAGGAGCATTTTCCGTCGGAGTTGTTGCTGGCTCGGCGTGAGTATGTGCGCAAGCCGGTGAGTGCTTCTGCCGTTGCAGGCGACTTGCCTGTGCAGCAGCCTGAGACTTTATCCACTCGGCCGATCACGGCGTCCCCTGCCGCGGAGTCGGCGCCGGGCAAGACCAGTGTGTTTGCCCACCCGGTGGAATGTTTCGTTTCAAACTTCGCTAACAAGGAACTGCTCAAGCGCATGCCGCTGAAGATCGGCGAGCACAAGGCGTCCTACGCGTCATTCTTCAAGAAGATCGAATACCTGCAGGACAACCAGGGGTTGGTGTACTGGGGCAGGATCAAGGAGATCAAGGACTACACCCAGAGTTTTCGTATCGATTTCGAGAAGAAGGTCTGGTTCGAGAAGAAGCCCTACTCGGTCACCCTGTACCTGGGTAAAAAACTGATCGAGGGCTACCGCAAGCGCAAGGCGTTTCTCGAGGAGATCAAGCACGCCATTGAAAGCGAGCACGAGTTGTATTGCTTCTTTTATGGGGTGATGCCGCAGCTCAAGCAGGTACCGAGCAAGAAAAAACCTGATCAGACGTTCGGAGTGTTCAGTGCCAATATCGAGAATCTCGACCACTTCATCATCCGCGAGGCACCGGGCCTGGACCATTGACGGTCGCCCAGGATCACATTCATCAAAAAAATGAGTTTGATCCGGACGCAAAACAACTGTACAAAAACACAGTACTTATTGATTTGCCACTCAAACGCCCGGAGCAAGCCATGGCCTCAATTGCAATGAAAGTCACCCTGGAGCGAATCGCCCTGTTCCAGTTCACCCCCAAACACTGCGCCCAGGCGCGCGCCATGCTGGACTGGTCCGTTGCGGATCTGTCCCGCGAGTCCGGCGTCAGCGTAGAAGCGATCCAGCGGTTTGAAGCCGGTGCCGAAGTCCTCGAGGTCACGCGATTGGCCCTCACCTACCGGCTGGAGGCCGAGGGGCTGGTGTTCTTCCCCGGATTTGCCCCTGGCCGTGGCATGAGCGTCAGGGGGGTGGCGCCCAATCCAGTGGGGCGAGCGGATTTTGTGATGATCGAATAAAGGCGGCCCTAGCCCCTGGCAACCACCTGCTCGGTCGCCCCCTCGACCTCCAGCCACCAGGCGTGTCCGCTCGACGGTTGGTCAAGGTTGAACGCTTCACCCATCTGCGGCGTGGCGATGGACACATTGCGCTCCCAGGCCAAGGCCAGGATGCGATCGAAGGGTTCGTGCCAGGCGTGCATGGAAAGGTCAAAGGTGCCGTTGTGGATGGGCAGCAGCCAGCGCCCCTTCAAGTCGATGTGGGCTTGCAGGGTTTGTTCCGGCTGCATGTGGATCAACGGCCATTCGACGTTGTAAGCGCCGGTCTCCATCAAGGTCAGGTCGAAAGGACCGAATTGCTCGCCGATACGCTTGAAGCCATCGAAGTAGCCGGTGTCGCCGCTGAAAAAGATTCGCCTGTCCGCATCGATGATGACCCACGATGCCCACAGCGTACTGTTGCCGTCGAACAAGCCACGGCCGGAGAAGTGCTGGGAGGGCGTGGCTATAAAATGAATGCCGCCGACCTGGGTGCCTTGCCACCAATCCAGTTGGCGTACCTTACCGGCATCAACACCCCACTTGATCAAGGTCTCACCCACACCCAGAGGCGCCAGGAAGCACTGGGTCTTGCTCGCCAGAGTCAGGATGGTCTGATGGTCCAGGTGATCGTAATGATCGTGGGACAGGATCACTGCTTCGATTTCCGGCAGCTCTTGAAGGCTGAGGGGTGGCTGGTGAAAGCGTTTGGGGCCGGCCCATTGCACCGGGGAGGCACGCTCGGCAAAGACCGGGTCGGTCAGCCAGAACTTGTCTCGCAGTTTCAGCAGCAGGGTCGAATGTCCAAGCCGGAAGACGCTGTGATTGGGCGCCTCGAGTAACTGCTCGCGGGTCAGCCCTTGAACCGGAATGGTCCCGTCAGGTCGCGTGTTGCGCGGCTTGTTGAAGAGCATGTTCCAGAAGATTTTCAGGGTCTTGCGCAGCCCTGGTTGGCGTACTACGGCATGATTGCGATAACGCCCCTGTTCCTGTCGTGAGGTTTTCAAGGTGTTGGCGTTGTCCGCCAGGTAAGAAAAAGTGGCCATGTGCAAATGACTCCAGAAACCGATGAAAACGAGGATTTCTATGTGGAATTGAACTGGCCAATGCACGCACGCTTCAGCCGTAAACTCTAATTTTCACCCACAGAACTACACTGCACGGTGTAGTTTCTACATTGCATCAAAGCCGGGACTAAGTAAACTACCGAGTGTAACTCTTCATCTGACGTGTCGAAGCCCAGTTATGACAGCTCCCCAGCGACTCACCGAGCGTAAGCGCGAATCCATTGTCCAGGCGGCGATTGCCGAGTTCCGCGTCAGCGGTTTCGACATCACCAGCATGGACAAGATCGCTGCGACTGCCGGTGTGTCCAAGCGCACGGTGTACAACCACTTTCCGAGCAAGGATGAGTTGTTCACCGAAATCCTGCGCCGCTTATGGACCAATGTCACGGCCGAACAAGACACCGCCTACATTCCCGGTCAGCCACTGCGCGAGCAATTGCGCCACCTGTTGCAGTGCAAGCTGCAGATGCTTGCCGACGACAGTTTCCTCGACCTGGCACGCGTGGCCATTGCTGCAACCATTCACTCCCCGGAGCGCGTCCAGGACATGGTCCTGCGCATCGCCGAGCGCGAAGAAGCGCTGACCCTGTGGATTCGCGCAGCTCAGGCTGACGGCCAACTCAAGCCGGTCGATCCCGGATTCGCGGCCCAGCAGATGCACGGGATGCTCAAGGCGTTCGCCTTCTGGCCGCAGATTTCGCTGAATCAACCACCGCTGTCAGCCGAGATGCAAAGTACGGTGATTGAATCGGCGCTGGACATGTTCCTCACCTGTTATCAATGCTGAGCCGCCTTAAGCGCTGATTTGCGCTACGCTCCCATGCCTGTGAGTTTCGCGGGCTACGGATGCGCACCCGTGGGATAAATGACACTATTGGGCGATTGACCCCATCTTTGGAAACTTTGGAAAAACACGACAAGTTATTTCAAAGCGACACGAGTGCCTTTCATTCATGGAAAACCAACGCGGCAAAGGGCTGTCGTTTGCCAAGCGCATCTACAAACCCAGGATCATTGGCCTGGGCATTGGCTGCCTCAGCGTAGCCGCCGGCCTCTATTCATTGTCCCCACCCGCCTGGGTCTGGGGACTGCTGCTATTCAATGCTGCGATCTGGCCACACCTGGCCTTTCAACTGTCGTGCCGCTCGGCATTTCCCTACAAGGCTGAACGTCGCAATCTGCTGATTGATTCGTTGGCTGGCGGATTCTGGGCCGCCACCATGCATTTCAATCCCCTGGCGACGGTGACCATCCTCTCGATGATGGCGATGAATAATGTCGCCGCCGGAGGCGTACGCCTGCTACTTCAGGGCAGCCTCGCGCAGCTGGTGGGGATCGCCGTGTCCTGGAGTCTGCTGGGAAGCGGTTTTACATTCTCGGTCAGCCTGGTTCAGGTTTACGCCTGCCTGCCCATGCTGACCCTCTACCCTCTGGCTGTGGGCATGGTCTGTTACCAACTGGCGATTAAGCTGTCCGAGCACAAGCGCGCGCTGAGTGCCTTGAGTCGCACTGACAGCCTGACCGGCCTGTTCAACCACGGCGCCTGGAAGGATCTGCTGCAACTCTCCTTCCTTGAGTGCCAGCAACCCTCAACCACAGCCACCATCGGCCTGATCGATATCGACCATTTCAAGGCCATCAATGACACCTACGGGCACATTGTCGGGGACAGCGTCCTGCGCCAACTCAGCCTGGAGCTCAAACGCAACCTGCGCGAGAGCGACGTGGCGGGACGCTATGGCGGCGATGAGTTCTGCGTGATTTTGCCGAACCTGCCCCAGGATCAAGCCATCGAAGTAATGGAGCGCTTGCGCCTGGTATTCAGCCAGTATCGGCATCCACAGGTCGCTGCATTGAAAGTCAGCCTGAGTATTGGCCTGGCGACCTATCAGCCACGCTTCAGCGACGCGGCCCAGTGGCTCGACGAAGCGGACAAGGCGCTGTACAGCGCCAAGAGCAATGGTCGCAACCGCACTGACAGCGCCCGGATCACTGCGACGAATCCAGCCTGACTCCCGGCAACTGCGCCGGCAGGCGAATGGCGCGCGCCAATTCGTCAAACAACGTCACCACCGAGCGCAGCGCGCGACAGTCCGGGCGAGTCAGCAACCACAGGCTGCTGTCGTAACCGGCCAGCGGCTCGCCCACCCCTTGCATGCCTTGCGCCGGATCGATCAGAAAGTCCGGCAACGCCGCCACGCCAAGTCCGGCCCGCACCAATTCGGTAACGGCGAGCATGCTGTTACAGCGATAGGCCGGCTGCACGCCGGGCAAGTGCTGACGACGCCACGCGACAGTGGGGTGATCCGGCAGGAAGTCATCGGGGGCGATCCAACTGAGGTGTGACAGGTCGCACGGCCCCCTCGACTGCAGATAGTCGACACTGGCGCAGACCCTATAGGTCACCGCTGCCAAGCGTCGTCCAACCAGATGCTCCGGTGGCGAGCGCGTCAGGCGCAGCGCAATGTCGGCATCGCGACGACTGAGATTGGCAAAGTCATTGGACGTGCTCAACTCCAGGGTCAATGCCGGATAACCGGGCATGAATTGCTTCAGGGCCGGCAGCAACAAGGCGTGCAACACCGAATCGGTACAGGTCAGGCGCACCGTGCCGCTCACCACTTCCCCACCCTGCTCCACACCCACACGCGCAGCCTCCAACGCCTGCTCGGCACGTTCAGCCTGCTCGGCCAGGGTCCTGGCCAGGCTGGTGGGCAAATACCCGGCTCGGCTTTTCTCGAACAACGCCTGGCCCAATGCGCCTTCAAGACGGCGAACGCCGCGAAACACTGTCGACACATCAACCTTCAACAGTGCTGCGGCACGCGCCAGGGAGCCACCGCGGACCAATGCCAGGATCAGTACGAGGTCGGGGTAATCCAATTGATAGTGCGCTGCTGCATTGATCACTTGGGTAAACGCCAATATTGATTGCGTGAACGCCAATCTATAGTAGCCGCCAGGAATCAACCAGTCTCGGAGACCACCCCATGCACGCCACCCCGCCGCTGCGTATTGCCTTGATTGGCGACTACGATCCACAGATCACCGCCCACCAGGCTATTCCATTGGCCCTGGAACTCGCCGCACGGCACATCGATCGCGATGTTCAGTGGCAATGGCTGGCGACCGAATCGATCGCCGCCGATAGCGATTTTTCCCACTTCGACGGCCTCTGGTGTGTGCCGGGCAGCCCCTACCGCAACACTGATGGCGCGCTATGGGCGATTGGTTTTGCGCGAGAACGACAGCGACCGCTCCTCGGCACCTGCGGCGGGTTCCAGCATGCCGTGCTGGAGTTCGCACGCAATGTAATGGGTTGGGCCGACGCTGAACACGGAGAAACGGCGCCTGAAGCAGCGCGTGCCGTGATCGCGCCACTGACCTGCGCGCTGATCGAAGCCATCGACCAGATCCAGTTAGTCGAAGGCTCACTGATCGCCAAGGCCTACGCCAGCAAACAGATCAGCGAAGGCTATCGCTGCCGCTACGGGATCAATCCGGCTTTCATCGACGAACTGCTGAACCAGGATCTGCGCGTCAGCGGCCAGGATGCGCGCGGCGAACCTCGGGCGATCGAGTTGCAGGCCCATCCGTTCTTCGTCGCCACCCTGTTCCAACCCGAACGCGCTGCGCTCAAGGGCCAACTGCCGCCGTTGGTCGCGGCGTTCGTCGAGGCCTGCGCGAGGAACCAGCGATGATCGCCACGACGCCACAACCGCCCTACTACGCAGTGATCTTCACCTCGCTGCGCAACCCGGGGGATCAGGGGTACGCCCAGGCCGCAGAACAAATGCTCGAGCTGGCGCGCGAACAATCGGGGTTTCTCGGCGTGGAATCGGCACGCGGCGACGATGGACTGGGAATTACCGTGTCGTATTGGAGCAGCGAAGAAGCGATCCGCGCCTGGAAACACCACGCTGAACACAGCGCCATCCGTGAGCGAGGTCGCTCGACGTGGTACATCGCCTTTGAGACGCGAGTGTGCAAGGTCGAGCGTGCCTACGCGTTCAGGTCCTGACCCGCACCGCCGTAATCTGCGGCACATCGACCCGGCGCATGTATACCCGCAACGGTTCGCTGATGTTGATCCGCTCATCGATGTTCTGGTCCAGCAACAGCTGGATCAGTTCGCGTTTGAGGGTCATGGCGTGCTCCGGGCCGGGCGCCCAGACGAATTCATTGCTGGGGATGATGCCGTCATCGGCGACATCCATGCCGAACGAATCTTCGCTGAAGCGCACGATGTACTGGCCGGTCTTGCGATTGAGGCCGACGAAACCCTGGAGTTGATCGGCGGCCTGGCAGATAAGTTCAGAAGTGATGCGCATGGTAAACCTCACAAAAGGTCGGGGCGGACCGGTGATCAATGGTTTACACGCAGGGCGAGCGATCGGCGTTCCCTCTGCCGGGGAACCTGCCGGGGCCTAGAGTACTGCAAAGGTGCGAAAAAAACCGAGGAGGATGGGGGCATTCTGCGTGCTCGAATCATCATTGACGTTTTTCGCGAGCAGACTCGCTCCCACAAAACCGCATTCGCACAGCTTTATGTCGGTGATGCGATAGCACAACAGTCACTCAGTTGTTAAAAGGTATTCCTCTTGCAATGCGACTGACGAAAGGACTTCGACCATGCCTGCCCACTTTTCCCAAAACGCCCTGCTGCTGAGCCTGCTGCTCGGCGTCGGCCAGCTACAGGCTGCCGAGCCCGCAAGCCCCAAGGCGGTGGCAACGGCCAATGGTATTCCGCATCCGGCGGTGATCGCTCATCGGGGCGCTTCTTTCGATGCACCGGAGTCTACCGCCGCAGCTTACAAGCTCGCGCGCGACCTCGGCGCCGACTATCTGGAGTTGGACCTGCAACGCAGCAAGGACGGCGTGCTCTTCGCCCTGCACGACGACAATCTGCAACGCACCACCGACGTCGCCAGCAAGTTTCCCGAACGCAAGAACAGCCCGGCCAACGAATTCACCCTGGCCGAACTGAAAAGCCTGGATGCCGGCAGCTGGTTCAACACGGCCTATCCGGACCGCGCCCGCCCGGCCTATGCCGGCCTGCAAATCCTCACCCTCGACGAAGTCATCGACATCGCCCAGGGCAATCCCCGGCACAAACCCGGCCTGTACATCGAGACCAAGGAGCCCAAGCAATTTCCCGGGATCGAGCGCGACCTCAGGGATAAGCTGCAAGACCGTGGCTGGCTGAGTCCGGCCGGATCAAAACTGGCGAAAAGCGAACTGGCTGTTGGCCAGGGGAAAGGCAAGGTAGTGCTGCAGACCTTCGAAAAGAGCAGCCTGCAAAAGCTCCAGGAGGAAATGCCGCAAGTGCCGAAAATCCTCCTGCTATGGGTGGCGGAAGGCAGCATTGAACCTCAATCGAAGGTGAAGTTTGCCGATTCCGGGGACCAGGACAAAGCCACCTTCTATGCCCGGCAACAACCGAAAGACAACGCAGCCTTCGAGCAATGGGTCGACTTCGCCAAGGCCAGCGGCGCAATCGGCACCGGCCCTTCGGCGACCCGCTCCGACCTCGGCGACCAGAGCTACAGCAACCTGGTACAACCCTGGATGAACCGGTACACCCACGACCTGGGGATGCTGGTGCATGTCTACACCCTCGATGATGACGTCGACTTCAAAAGCGTCATGGATGCCGGTGTCGACGGCATCTTCACCAACCGCGCCAGCGAACTGCTCAGCTACTACAAGCGCCCCGCAACCGGCACCGTGGCCCAGTTGCTCGAACGCAACGGGTTCTAAATGAGTCAGGCCCATGAGTGGACCGGGCAGCTTTGGCTGGGGCGTGATTATGGCCTGGTGTTCGGCAAGCTGGGGCGTACCGCGCCCCATGCGCATTATGCCCATCAGTTGATCATCGCCACCGGGCAGCCCGTCACTCTTGAACTGGACGGCGTGACACAAACAGCTCACCGGATGTTTATCGAATCGCTGCGCCCCCATGCGATTGTCGAGGCCGGCGACCAGGTCTTTAGCCTTTATGCCGAGCCCTTGATGTTCGATGCGTTGGTCCTGCAGGACCACCTGCGCGATGTCGAACCGACACAGCCCTGCCTCGATCAAGCGCTGCAAAGCTGCCCCCGCCGCCAACTCGACGACCCGCGTATCAGCCGGGCGCTGATGGCATTGGACAACCTGCTCAACGGCAAAGTCGCGGCTGCGACGCTCGCCGAGCAAGCCAACGTTTCCCTGAGCCAACTGGAGCGGCTGTTCGCCCAACAGGTCGGCTTGCCGGTGCGTCGCCTGGTGTTGTGGCGCCGTCTGCGGTTGGCCATGGCCCTACTGCTGAGCGGCTGCAACGTGACCCGCGCGGCCCATGAGGCGGGCTTCGCCGATACCGCACATTTGTCGCGCACGCTGAAAAAAATCTTCGGCGTGACCGCCAGCCAGGGCCTCGGCGCTATCGATATTTGCCTGCGCGCCTAGGTATCAGCGACGCAGCCCTTGAGGCACTGCGGGCTCTTCGCCCAGCTGTTCAGGCAGGAAAGGATCGAGCAACTGATCGACATAGCCCTTGGGAAAATCCGCGCGATTGCCAATCCCCAGGTCACCATCGCGAATCCCATGGGGTGGGTTGTGCAGCGCGGTGCCCAGCAGTCGGTCCCACAGATTGAAGAACAAGCCGAAGTTCACGTTGCCCGCCGCGCCATATTTCATGTGGTGCAAACGGTGCACCGGCGCCCAGGCAAACACGTAGGACAACCACCCCGGCTGCATATCGACATTGGAATGCTGCAGCAGCAATTGCAGGCTGATGGCGTACGCCAGCAACACCGCCACCTCCATGGGAATGCCCAGCAGGATCAACGGCAGGAACCCCACCGCCGCCTCCAACATCTGGTGCAGCGGATGTTTCATCAGGCCATTGAAACCGTAGAGCCGCTGGACGCTGTGATGCACCGCATGCAGACGCCACATCCACGGCACCTGGTGACTGGCGTAATGGGTCAGGCTGATACCCGCGTCGGCAATCAGCATGGCCAGTAACAGCTGCGTCCAGAGCGGCCAATCCACGGGCCAGATGCCCTCGAATGACAGCACCGCCACCAGCCCCGGCAACATCAGCAAGGCCGCCGCATTGCACGCTTCATTGACCAGCGCATGGGCCACATCGCGCCCGCTGTCGCCCTGGTCGCGGTTCCAGCATGGCTCATAGGGCAGCAGGTGTTCGGCGAGGAACGAGACCAGCAGCGCGCAGAGAAAAAAAACCAGCAGCCACCAGGCCGAAAGCCCGGTCCTGCCCACCAGCGCTATACCGCCGCCAAGAAACCCGGCAAGGAACATCGGTGCATAAAGTACTGCGAACAAACGTTTCATAAGAGCCTCCATTGATCTGGCTCCAGCATGTAACGCCCGAACGTGTAGGGATTGAACAAACGGCGCAAAGCCCCCATGTCGTAGATTAAGGATGAATTAAGTTGCAACCATTAACCTGATTCCACTTAAACAGCTCAGACCAAGGAATGAACCATGAAAACGTTGACCACCCTGTTCACTGCCGCTGCCCTGACCCTGTCCGCCGGTTTTGCCATGGCCGACGTGCGTCCTGACCAGATTCCTGGCCTGCTCAAGTCGGGCACCATCATGGACTTTGAAAAGCTCAACCAGGCGGCTCTGGCCGTGCACCCAGGCACCACGGCGGCGAACATCACCGACACTGAACTGGATCACAACGCCACCACTGGCACCTATGTCTACGAAGTGGAAATCCGTGACGCGAAGAATGTCGAATGGGATGTGAAGCTCGACGCCAAGACCGGCGCCGTCCTGAGCAACGTCCAGGACAAATAATCGTCCAAACGAAAAAGCCGCACACCCTCAGGGCTGTGCGGCTTTTTTCGTTCCCGCCGAGTGCTTATGCACTCAAGCGCGCTGTCACTTCATTGAGCTGACCCGACAAGCCGTGCAGATTGCTGCTCGCTGCCTGCGTGCGCTGCACATTGTCCAGGTTGGTGCTGGCAATACTGGTGATTTCAGTGAGGTTGCGCGAGATGTCTTCGGCGACCGAGGTTTGCTCTTCAGCCGCCGTGGCAATTTGCCGGTTCATGTCGCGAATGGCCTCCACCGACTCGGTGATGCGCTCAAGCATGGCCCCGGCCCGGGTCACTTGCTCAACACTCTCGTCACTGCGCGACTGACCGCTTTCGATCGCCTGCGCGGCGTCCACCGCGCCGGTTTGCACGCTCTGGATAATCTGATTGATCTCGATGATCGACGCTGCCGTGCGCTGGGCCAGGCTGCGCACCTCATCGGCAACCACGGCAAAACCGCGCCCGGCTTCCCCGGCACGCGCAGCTTCGATGGCGGCGTTGAGTGCCAGCAGGTTGGTTTGCTCGGCAATGCCGCGAATCACCTCCAGCACCTTGCCGATACGCCCGCTATCCGTTTCCAGGCGGCGGATCACCGTCGCGGTGTTGGCGATCTCACCGCGCATCTGGGTGATGGCGTCGATGGTGCTCTGCATCACCTGCTCACCCTGTTGTGCCGACTGGTCGGCATCGTCGGCGGCCCGCGCGGCATCGGCGGCGTGTCGGGCAACTTCCTGGGCGGTGGCGGACATTTCGTTCATCGCCGTCGCCACCTGATCGGTGCGGCTGAACTGTTCGTTGGTGCCGTGGGACATCTGCCCGGCAATCTCATTCAGTTCACCGCTGGCGCTGTCCAGATCAGTGGCGCTACGTTGCAGGCGGGCAAAGGTCTCGGCGAGAAAATCACGCAAGGTGTTGGCCGCCAGCGCCAGGCGACCCAGTTCGTCCTGGCGATCGTTGGCCACTCGCGCCGAGAAACGTCCCTGGCTCAACTGCGCGACGTACTCGATCAGGCGCTGGATTGGCTGCACCAGATGCCGGTTGACCAGCCACAGGCTGAACAGGCCAATCAGCAACCCCGAGATCAACATCACCACAATGCCCAGCAGCACGGTGCGCTCGGCACTGTTGCTGATCGCAGTTGACTGCTGATTGCCACGCTGGCGCAGTTCGTTGACCAGTTCACTCATCTGCTCGCTGGTGGCGCGGTCCACACCCTTGACCGCGTTATCACCCGCCGCCGGATCGGCCCCGGCTGCCCGATAGGCCTCCAGCCCCTGCTGATAAGCACTGCCCAGCGCCCGGTGCGCGTCGCGCAGGCTGTCGATGCGGGCCTTGAGTGCGGGCTCGATGGCCGGCTGGCGGCTCAGTTCACCAAGGATGTTCTGTACATCGCCCTGGCGTGCCTGGAACTGCTGCCAGTATTTGTCCCGGTCGGCCGGCTGCTTGCCGCGCAGCAGGACGTTCTTCCACTCCTGCACCTGAATCTTGAATTGCAGGTTGGCCTCATCGATCAACTGCGAGGTGTGCAGCGGCCCCTCGATCAACTGTCGGTAACTCTGCACGCCGCTGGAGAGCAGGTAAAAACAGGCCAGGGCGATTAACAACATTGCAACCAGGCTGCCACTCAGCAGCGCGAGGATTTGAGCTCTCAGGGACTTTTGCAAAAACATCGAGGGATATCTCACGACGGGAATAATGCGGACAGCCAAGTGGGGACCCGGCTGCACAGACCAGCCTAGGCGTCATCGGCCTCGGCACGCATTTCTTGAGCGGCGCCGACCAGCGGTTTAGAGCGCTTGGCGCCAGTCGTCAAGCTGTCACAAAACGGTCAAATCGGCTTGCCATGATGCCGCTCGAGCGACGTTGTGATTGACGCAGCGAGCGCGCCCTCCCGCGAGACGCCATGAACTACAGCATCGATCACCGCCACCGCGACGCCGATCTTTTTGGCCTGCTCTATGGCTTCAGTTTTCGCCCCGGTGAACGGGGTCGTGAGATTGAATCGGCCGAGGCCCTGCAACGCCTGCAGCAGCCGGCCAGTGAAGACGAATTTCTCTGGCTGCACCTGAATCTCGCCCACGCCGCCTGCGAGCGCTGGATGAAAGCCCACCTGGCGCTACCCGACGAATTCTTTGAAGCGCTGCACGAAGGCTCGCGCTCAACGCGAATCGAGCACGTCGACTCGGCCTTGCTCGCGGTGGTCAACGACGTGGTGTTCAACCTCAGCAACCTACAATCCTCGGACGTCTCGACCCTGTGGGTCTGCGCCCGCAGCCGACTGATCGTCAGCGCCCGCCTGCAACCGCTGCACTCGGTGGACAAGCTGCGCTCCTCAGTCAAGGCCGGCGAGTGTTTTCGCTCGCCCCTGGAATTGCTGGTGCACCTGTTGCGCGATCAGGGCGAAGTGCTGACCCAGATCGTGCGCAAGACCAGCCTCAGCGTCGACCAGGTCGAAGACCAGTTGCTATCCTCCCGGCTTTCGACCAACCGCGCCGAACTGGGCGCCAACCGCCGCGTGCTGGTGCGCCTGCAACGCCTGCTGGCGCTGGAGCCGGGCTCGCTGCTGCGGCTGCTCAATCGTCCGCCGCAATGGCTGCAGAAAGAGGACGTCAAGGAGTTGCGCAAATCCACCGAAGAATTCGCCCTGATCATCAACGACCTGACGGCCCTCGGCGAGCGGATCAAACTGTTGCAGGAAGAGATCGCCGCCAACCTCAATGAACAGAGCAACCGCACGCTGTTCACCCTGACCGTGGTCACGGTGCTGGCGCTGCCGATCAACATCATCGCCGGCTTCTTCGGGATGAACGTCGGCGGCGTGCCGCTCTCGGGCGATCCCGAAGGGTTCTGGATCCTGGTGGCGCTGGTGGCGTCCTTTACCCTGATTGCCGGACGCTGGGCGTTTCGCAAGCGCGGGGATTACTGATCAACGACTGCATGCGCGCACGCTTCTGGCCAGCAACATACGCTCGCGCACCACGTCGTAGGCCCAGTGGTAGACATAGGTGTACGGCAGGAAGAACAGCAGCACGCCGATGTCGAGAATCAACGCCTGCAACAGGCTGACGTTCAACCACCAGGCAATCAGCGGCACACTGACAGCCACCAGCCCGCCTTCGAACAGCAACGCGTGAATCACTCGAGTGAAGGCACTGGGCGTCAGCTTCAAGCGCTTGAGCAGGCGATCGAACAGGCCGTTGAAGAGCACGTTCCAGGCCAGGGCAATCAGGCCGATGGCGATGGTGGCGACGCCCATGTCGACCACCGGCTTGTCCATCAGCCACGCCAGCAGTGGCGTGCACAGCAGGACGGCGAGCAATTCGAAACCGATGGCTTGGCCAATACGCTCGGTGAGGGATTTTTGCTTGGTCATGATCCAATGCCTTTACAAGTGAACAGGGTTGCCATCATCTGCCACGATGCCGATACTTCATAACCAGTAACCATCGATCAAGGCGATAGTTCATGGCCTCACATGAAGTGCTGCTGGCCTTTGTCCAAGCAGCGACCCAGGGCTCGTTTTCCGCCGCCGCACGCAAGTTGGGCAAGAGTCAGTCGACCATCAGCGCGGCAGTCGCCAGCCTGGAGATCGACCTCAACGTCACGCTGTTCGACCGCAGCAGCCGCAAGCCCGGCCTGACTTCGGCCGGGCACGTGCTGCTGCAGCGTGCCGAGGAAATTCTCGCGGCCACCAGCCGCCTGGAAATGAGTGCGGCGCAGTTGGCGCAGGGGGTGGAGGCGAAGCTGACCATCGCCATGTCCGACACCTACCAATCGGATCGATTTGAAGCGGCCCTGAGCGAGTTCGAACAGCGTTACCCGGACCTCGAACTGGAATGCCTGATCGCCGAATGCGACGACTTGATCGCCCTGGTGCAAGGCGGTCGCGCCCATATCGGTTTCGCTGAAATGCAGGAGCATTACCCGCCGGACCTGGATCGCGCGACGGTCGACGAGCACACCGAAATCGCCCTGTTCGTGTCTCCTGCGCACCCCTTGGCCACGCTGGCGAAGATCGACCGGCAAGTGCTTCAGCAACATCGCGAATTGCGCCTGGCAACCATCATCAATCCCTATGAAAGCCGTGCGCTGGGTCGGGTCTGGTCAGCGCCCAGCTACCTGATGTTGCTGGAAATGGCCCAGGGTGGTTTCGGCTGGGCGCCTCTGCCGCGTTGGCTGGTGGCGCGTTTTGGCCCAGGCACATTGCAGGAACTCAAGGTCCGTGGTTGGCCAAAGCCGGTGGCGGTGGACGCGCTCTGGTCACGTTTGAATCCGCCGGGACCGGCGGGCAGTTGGATGCTGGCGAAGATGCTCGAATGACCTCAGGTGGCAAAAACCCAGCCTGAGGGGTGTCAGCCCAGTTCGCGCAGGCGCTGCTCGATAAAGTGTTGCTCGGGGACTTGCCGGGTCAGCTCCAGAGCCCGGCGATAGGCAGCCCGCGCCTCATCCATGCGCCCCAGTTGGCGACAGAACTCACCCCGCGCCGAATGCGCCAGGTGATAGTCGAGCAACTCACCGCGTGCGAGGATCTGCTCGACCAACTGCAATCCGGCCAAGGGGCCATCACGCCGCGAAATGGCCGCTGCGCGATTGAGCTCAATCACCGGCGACGGCAACGCCTGCAGCAGGACATCGTACAAGCCGACGATCTGCGCCCAGTCGGTGTCGGCGGCGCTCGGTGCTTCGGCATGCACCGCCGAAATCGCCGCCTGCAGACAATAAGGTCCGATATCGCGCAGGCTCAAGGCGCGCTCGATCAAGGCGCAGCCTTCGGCAATCATGGCCGCGCTCCACAGCGAACGGTCCTGCTCATCCAACAAGATCAGTTCGCCAGTGGGCGAAGTGCGCGCCGGACGTCGCGACTCGTTGAGCAGCATCAACGCCAGCAGCCCCATGACCTCGGGCTCTGGCAGCAACTCCATGAGCAGGCGACCAAGGCGGATCGCTTCGCGGGTCAGGTCCTCGCGGGTCAGCTCAGTGCCGACGGACGCCGAATAACCTTCGTTGAACACCAGGTAAATCACCCGCAACACGCTATCAAGGCGCTCAGGCAATTCAGCCAGGGACGGCACCTGGTAGGGAATTTTCGCGTCGCGAATCTTCGCTTTGGCGCGCACGATGCGCTGGGCAATGGTGGCCGGTGTGGCGAGAAAGGCCCGGGCGATTTCCTCGGTGGTCAGGTCGCAGACTTCACGCAAGGTCAGCGGCACTTGCGCATCGGCGGCGAGTGCCGGGTGACAACAGGTGAAGATCAACCGCAGCCGATCGTCTTGCACGTCCTCAACACTCCACTCGGCCTCTTCCAATGCTTCAAGTTGCGCCACCAGTTGTGCCTGGGACGCAGCGAACCGCGCGCGCCGACGCAGGCCGTCAATGGCCTTGAAGCGCCCGGTGGAAACCAGCCAGGCCCGGGGATTATCCGGCACACCGTCGCGCTGCCAACGCTCGACCGCGACGAAGAAGGCTTCATGCAGGGCCTCTTCGGCCAGATCGAAATCGCCGAGCAAACGAATCAAGGTCGCCAGGATCCGCCGTGACTCGTTACGGTAGACCGACTCGACCAGCGCCTTGACCTCCTCGCCGGGCATCAGTCAGGCATGTCCGTGGTGACCAGCGTCACCAGCCGATCCAGACTCTGTCCCCAGCCATCATGAAAGCCCATGGCCTCGTGTGCCTGCCGATCCTCCTGGTTCCAATGCATGGCGCGGGCGGTGTACAGCGTTTTTCCGTCGACCTCATCGAAGGTCACTTCAGCCGTCATGAAAGGCTTGCCGGAGGGAATCCAGCCCGGCTTGAACGCATCGGTGAACACCAGCCGCTGCGGAGCCTGGATCTCCAGGAACACGCCGCTGGTGGGATACTCGCTGCCATCCGGAGCGCGCATCAGCGTACGAAACTGGCCGCCGACCCACAGGTCCATTTCGCATTCGGGGGTGGTCATGCCGTGGGGCCCCCACCATTGAGCGAGCAACTTTGGCTCGGTCCAGGCGCGAAACACTTTGTTGCGTGGCGCATCAATCAGCCGACTGATGACCAGTTGGTGGTCAGCCGGCTGCGGGCCGGCGTTGGAAATGCTCATGAATAAACTCCTGTCTTATGCTTGTTATCAGAGATTCAGTTCACGGATGGGACGGACTTCGACACTGCCGACCCGGGCGGCCGGAATCTTCCCGGCGACCTGGATGGCTTCGTTCAGATCCTTGGCCTCGATCAGGTAGAACCCGGCCAATTGCTCCTTGGTTTCGGCAAACGGGCCGTCGGTGATCGACAGCTTGCCGCCGCGCATGCGCACCGTGGTGGCGGTCTGCACCGGCTGCAAGGCCTCGGCGGCGAGCATCCGGCCACTGCCCTGTACCGATTCGGCGTAGGCCATGCATTCGACGTCCTCAGGGCTGTCGGGCGAGCTGTGCAACAGGTGTTCGTCGCTGTAGACCAGGCATAGGTATTTCATAAGGCTCTCCCACTGCGGGCTGATCAACTATGGCTGCAGATTGCAGGTTTGGCGAAAAACCCGACGATTAGGGCTCAAGCTCGAACAACGCCGCGCCGCTGACCATGTCGAAGGGGGCCGACCAGTGCTCGTGGACAATCCGCCATTGCCCGGCGATGCGTTGATAACCGGCGCTGGCACGCATCCAGCAGCCTTTGGTTTCGCCCTTGTCGTCGGTGCCACCGCAGTGCACCAGCCAGTGGGCGAACGCCAAATCCTGGCTTTGGGTCACCTGAAGTTCGGCGAACTCGAACAGGTGCGGACCGGGGCAATACGTCATGCATTCTTCCCAGTGCGCGCGGTAGGCGGCCTTGCCCTTGAATTGCAGAGCCTTGACCGCATCGAACGAGACGATGTTGTCGGCATACAGGCCCATTAAGGTGTCGATGTCCTTGGCCACCACCGCCTTGCGGTAGTGCTCGATCAGGGTGTGGACTTCAGTGTTTTCCATCGGCGCGTTCATCACGGCTCTCCTGCTGTTTTATCGGAAGACACCCTTAGTCGACTGACACACAGCGCATTCGACAGCGTGAAGAAAAAAATCTGTCCGACTGCAAACGGGATAAAATCCGAGCCTTGATTTCGCCGGATGACGGACACCTCAGTGGCTACTCAACTCGTTCCTTATGCGCGGCTTTCGGCGCTACAACGCCAACAGGTGGAAGCTATCGAGGTTCACCCCGCGCAAAAGCTGTTCAGCGGCGATATCCATGGCGCCCTGCATTCCTTGGGCGCGGCGGCTGGCGATGCGATCCAGGGTTTTGCGCTGATCGCCGACGACATTCCCGTGGCCTTCCTGCTGCTCAAGCGCCCGCCCTTCCTGCCAACCTGGGCCCACGAGGACACCGCCTCCCTGCACGCACTGCAAGTCGACCGACGTTGCCAGGGCCAGGGTTATGGCAAAGCCTGCCTGCAAGCCCTGCCGGACGCTGCGCGCCGAGCCTGGCCGCAGATCAAGGGCCTTGAATTGTCGGTGGATACTGACAACGAAGCGGCGTTGGCGCTGTACCGGCAACAGGGCTGGGTCGACAGCGGCGACGCCTTCAAGGGCCGTATCGGCTACGAACGGCGCATGGCCCTGGCGTTCTGAAAAGACCTACAGATCCAGCGCCATTTCATGCCAAGCCAGGCCGCCGTGGTCTGACTCGGAGGCTTTGAGGTAGGCAAAGCCAAAGCCTGCATACAGGCGGATGTGCTGCTCGCGGCACATCAGGTTGATGCGGATCTTGCCCAGCTCGCGCATGCGTGTGATGAACTCGCCCATCAACACTTTCGCCAGACCCAGGCCCTGGTAGTCCGGGTGCACCACTACCGACATGATCACCACCTGCGGGCCGTCCGGGTCGTGGCCGATCATCTCCTTGAAGGCTTCATCGGCCATTTCCACCTGATACGCGGCACCCGAATTGATAAACCCGGCAACCACGCCATTGATTTCAGCAACGATAAAACCCTCGGGCCAGGTCTCGATACGGATGGCGATTTTCTCGCGGGTGGCCGCTTCGTCGCCCTCGTAGGCCTCGGTTTCGATGGCAAAACAACGGTCGAGGTCAGCGGCGGTAACCTGACGAATGACAGGCTTGGAAGCGTTCATGGCGAAAGTCCGGACAAGAAAAAACGGGGTTTGGATCATAATCGATCCAGCCCCCCGCCGGGGGCTGTGGCGTTCGAATGCTGTCGCCCGTCAAAGCCCCGGAAGACTGACCGGCGCGGCCGCTCCGACAAACTCGTTGTAGCCGGATAGGATCACGTAAACCGCGAAATAACAGAAGATCGCTGCAGATGCCATGTAGGAATAGCGCAGCAATTTGTCCCCCAGCAGCTTGCCGCCCTGGGTCGCCGCCAGGCACAGGCCGGCACTCCACAGCAAGCCGGCGCAGAAGAACCCGGCCAGGAACAAACCGGCACTGGCCGGGCCGCCGCCACCGGAGCGGGCAATCAGGGTGCCGCCTACCGCGGCAAACCAGAGAATCGCGCTGGGCGAGGACATCGCCAGGAACACCCCGCGCAAGAACTCGCGACGATGGGAGTCGCCGCCAGCCTCACCTGCCGGCGCCAGCACCGCGCTGTGGTGGATCGCCGAGTAAATCATCTTCGCCGCGAAGTACAGCAACAACACTGATCCACCGATCCACAGCACCCAGCGCACCGCCGAATACTGCAGCAACACGGTCATTCCGGCCAACGCCAGCACCGCGTAGATCAGATCGCCGAAGCAGGTCCCCAGACCAAGGGCAAAACCCTGTAGATACCCGCGCTGCATGGCCAGGGTAATCATTGCAATGTTGGCCACGCCGATGTCCAGGCACAGCGAGAGGCTCAGCAGAAAGCCGCTGGAAAACTCCATGGTTCATTCCGTTCAAAAGTCAGTAGGTCACGTGCAAGCCGAACAGTGTCGTCGAAAATAGTTGCTTGTGGCCACTAGACAATCGCACGCCGCCGCCCTTATCGTGCGCCCAGACCACCGCAGTGGTCAGCGTCGCTCGGACGGTTCCGGGCGCTAACGTATCCTGAGGCAACAATGGCAGACCACGGTTCGCCGCGCCGCTTTGCGCGCATAGATCGACTCCCCCCTTACGTATTCAACATCACTGCCGAGCTGAAGATGGCCGCCCGACGTCGTGGCGAAGACATCATCGACTTGAGCATGGGTAACCCCGACGGTGCGACCCCGCCACACATTGTGGAAAAACTGGTCACCGTCGCACAGCGTGAAGACACCCACGGCTACTCCACCTCCAAAGGTATTCCGCGCCTGCGCCGGGCGATTTCCCGTTGGTACAAGGATCGCTACGAGGTCGACATCGACCCGGAAAGCGAAGCCATTGTCACCATCGGTTCCAAGGAAGGCCTGGCGCACCTGATGCTGGCCACTCTGGACCAGGGCGACACCGTGCTGGTGCCCAACCCGAGCTACCCGATCCACATCTACGGCGCAGTGATTGCTGGCGCCCAGGTGCGCTCGGTGCCGCTGATTCCGGGCGTGGACTTCTTCGCCGAATTGGAACGGGCCATTCGTGGCTCGATCCCGAAGCCGAAAATGATGATCCTCGGCTTCCCGTCCAACCCCACCGCGCAGTGCGTGGAGCTGGATTTCTTCGAGCGCGTGATCGCTCTGGCCAAGCAATACGACGTGTTGGTGATTCACGACCTGGCCTACGCCGACATTGTCTACGACGGCTGGAAAGCCCCGTCGATCATGCAAGTGCCGGGGGCCAAGGACATTGCGGTGGAGTTTTTCACCCTGTCCAAGAGCTACAACATGGCCGGCTGGCGCATCGGTTTCATGGTCGGCAACCCGGAGCTGGTCAACGCCCTGGCGCGGATCAAGAGCTATCACGACTACGGCACTTTCACCCCGCTGCAAGTGGCCGCCATTGCGGCGCTGGAAGGCGATCAACAGTGTGTGCGCGACATCGCCGAGCAGTACCGGCAGCGCCGCAACGTCCTGGTAAAGGGCCTGCATGAGCTGGGCTGGATGGTCGAGAACCCAAAAGCTTCGATGTATGTCTGGGCGAAAATCCCCGAGCAATACGCCCACCTGGGTTCGCTGGAATTTGCCAAGAAACTGCTGGCCGAGGCCAAGGTCTGCGTATCCCCGGGCGTGGGTTTCGGCGAGTACGGCGACGACCACGTGCGCTTCGCCCTGATCGAAAACCAGGACCGAATTCGCCAGGCGGTACGCGGGATTCGCGGGATGTTTCGGGCGGATGGGTTGGTCAGCAAAACCAACGTCTGACGCAAACCCTGTACGAGCTGGCTTGCCCGCTCCAACAGGGACCGTGTTCAACAATGAAATCGATTTAAAACAAAAAAACCGCATCACTGCGGTTTTTTTGTGCCTGTCGAATGCGCTTTAAACGAACAGCGACAACAACAGAATAAAGCCCAGGCCCACCACCGACAGAATGGTCTCCATCGCGGTCCAGGTCTTGAAGGTTTCGGCCACGGTCATGTTGAAGTACTGCTTGACCAGCCAGAAACCGGCGTCGTTGACGTGGGACAGGATCAGCGAGCCGGCACCGGTGGCCAGTACCAGCAGTTCACGGTTTACGCCAGGAATCATCCCCACCACCGGCACCACAATGCCCGCGCCGGTAATGGTCGCAACGGTTGCCGAACCGGTAGCGATACGGATCACCGCGGCCACCAGCCAGGCCAGCAGGATCGGCGAGATCTGCGCGGCCACAGCCATGTGTCCGATCACGTCACCCACACCGCTGGTCACCAGCATCTGCTTGAAGCCACCACCAGCACCGATGATCAGAATGATCGCGGCGGTGGGCGCCAGGCTGGCGTCGAGCCACTTGAGCATCTGCTGAGAGCCGATGCCCTGCTTGTAGCCGAAGGTGTACAGCGACAGCAGCAACGCCAGCAACAGGGCCGAGATCGGGTGGCCGATCAGGTCCATAAAGGTGCGGAAGAAATTACCGTCTGGCAGCACCACGTCGGCAAAGGTCTTGAGCAGCATCAGGAACACCGGCGACAGCACGGTGACCAGGGTGATGCCGAAGCTCGGCAAGGTGGCCGAATCGGTTTCACGGGCCAGTTGATCCACCAGTTCCTGATTCGGATGACCGGGA
Source organism: Pseudomonas sp. Pse1 (assembly GCF_024519635.1). Classification (NCBI taxonomy): domain Bacteria; kingdom Pseudomonadati; phylum Pseudomonadota; class Gammaproteobacteria; order Pseudomonadales; family Pseudomonadaceae; genus Pseudomonas; species Pseudomonas sp. Pse1. Next base: position 473,458 of record NZ_JALJRO010000003.1, on the reverse strand, counting down.
ATGTACTTGGCAATGAACGTACCGTAGATCGGACCGGCGATGATCGCCGTCGGCAGCGCCACGATCAGACCGTACAGAATGGTCTTGCCGATGTCGGCACCGAACACGCCGATCGCCAGCAGCGGGCCCGGGTGCGGTGGCACCAGGCCGTGTACCGCAGACAGGCCGGCCAGCAGCGGGATACCAATCTTGATGATCGACACGCCGGTGCGCCGGGCGACGATGAACACCAGCGGGATCAGCAGCACGAAGCCGATTTCGAAGAACAGCGGGATGCCCACCAGGAACGCGGCGAACATCATTGCCCATTGCACCTTGTCCTTGCCGAAGGCGCGGATCAGGGTCTGGGCAATCTGGTCCGCCCCCCCCGACTCGGCCATCATCTTGCCGAGCATGGTGCCCAACGCGAGGATGATCCCGACAAACCCCAGTACCCCACCGAAACCGTCCTGGAACGCCTTGATGATGGTGCCGATCGGCATGCCCGAAGTCAGCCCGAGGAACGCGGCCGCGATGATCAACGCAATGAAGGGGTGCAACTTGAACTTGGTGATCAGGACAATCAAGCCAATCACCGTGACCACTGCATCGAGCAGCAGGAACGTGTCGTGGGACATGCCGAACATTAGGGGTGTCTCCTGGTTGTTGTTGTTATTAAAGCGGGTAATTCAATAGCCATCAGGACAGCGCTACCTTTGAAAGCAAAACTCATACGGCGAGCTTCAAGCCATGTTCGCCCCACCAATCGTGGGCTTGCTTGGCCAGTTGCTCGACGCTGTGAACGGAGGCATTGAGGGCCAGGGTCAGCGGTTCACCGACCGGCGACTCAAGGGTGGCGAACTGGCTATCGATCAGGGTCGACGGCATGAAGTGCCCCGGACGATGGGAGACCCGGTCAGCGGCCACCTCGCGACTCAACTCGAGAAACACAAAGCCCAGGCCTGGCAAGGCGCTGCGCAAACGCTCGCGATAACTGTGCTTGAGGGCCGAACAGGTCAATACCGGGCGCTGGCCCTTGGCATCGACGCGACGCAGTTCGTCGCACAGGCTGTCCAGCCAGCCGGCACGGTCGTCGTCGTTCAGGGGAATGCCGGCGCTCATCTTTTCGATGTTGGCCGCAGGATGGAAGGAATCGCCTTCGATGCCGGTCGCGCCGCTGAGCCGGCACAAGGCCTCGCTGACGCTGGACTTGCCGCAGCCGGCCACGCCCATGATGACCAGGGCGGAGATTGCTTGACTCATGTAACACCTCAGCGCGCAGACAGCGCTACCTTTGCTCATTGAAACTCTAGTGCAAACGCAGCCATTGCCGACGACTTCTTGTCGTTTTTATGGGTTGCAACACATTCTTGCCCAATGCCGACAGGCAGGGATCAGGCAACCCCCGCTCAATCATTTGCAGCCGCATCGAGACAGCGCTACCTTAGTGCCTTGAATTTTGTTTGGCAAGCCGCCCGATGACCTCGACCAAAAACGATAAAAATACCCGCACCACTGGCCGCCCTACCCTCAACGAAGTTGCTCGCCTGGCCGGGGTCAGTCCGATCACCGCCTCACGCGCCTTGCGCGGGGTCAGCAGCGTGGCCACCGAACTGGTGGAAAAGGTCCAGCAGGCCGCCTCGGAACTCAATTACGTGGTCAACCCCGCGGCCCGCGCCCTGGCCTCGGCGCAGAGCCAATCGGTGGTGGTGCTGGTGCCATCGCTGTCGAACCTGCTGTTCATCGAAACCCTCGAAGCCATCCATCAGGTCTTGCGCCCCAAAGGCTTCGAAGTGCTGATCGGCAACTGCCACTACTCCCGTGACGAAGAAGAAAATCTGCTGCGCAATTACATGGCCTACCAGCCACGCGGCTTGCTGCTGACCGGTTTTGACCGCACCGATAGCGCCCGGCGGATGGTCGAGACGAGCAATGTGCCCTGCGTCTACATGATGGACCTGGACCCCGATGCCGGCGTGAACTGCGTCGGCTTCTCGCAAATCAGCGCCGGTGAAACCGCCGCGCAACATTTGCTCGCCCGGGGTCGGAAAAAACTGGCGTATATCGGCGCACAACTCGACCAGCGCACCCTGCTGCGTGGCGAAGGCTTCCGCCGCGCCCTGCAACATGCCGGCCGCTATGATTCGGATCTGGAATTGCTGACGCCGCGCCCATCCTCGGTCGGGCTGGGCGGCGAGTTGTTCCTGCAGATGATGGCCAACCACCCCGAAGTCGATGCGATCTTCTTCGGCAACGACGACCTGGCCCACGGCGCCCTGCTCGAGGCCATGCGCCACGGGATCAAGGTTCCGGAGCAGGTCGCTGTGCTGGGATTCAACGACCTGCCCGCCTCCGAACACATGGTGCCGCGCCTGAGCAGCATCAGCACCCCGCGCGAAGCCATCGGCCGGCGGGCCGCCGAACACCTGCTGACACTGATGGCCGGCAACCGCATCGCCAAACCGCTGGTGGACATGGGCTTCGAACTCAAGGTCCGCGAAAGCACCTGAGTTCGAGGCCGCTACATTTCAGTCGAGCGGATTCAGTTGAGCTGCAAACTCGAACTGAACTGGCCGATGGCGTCCACCACGTGACGTGAACCCTGCTGGATTTCCAGGATCACTTCACCGGCCTCGTTCGCCAGTTCCACCCCGAGTCCGGTGCGACTCAAGCTCGATTGCATGCTCGAGACGGCACTCAACGACAAGTCGTGGTTCTTGCGCACCACGTCGACGATCTCCAGAGTCGCCTTGCTGGTCCGCGCCGCCAGACTCCGGACTTCATCGGCCACCACCGCAAAGCCACGACCATGCTCGCCGGCCCGCGCCGCTTCGATGGCAGCGTTGAGTGCCAGCAGGTTGGTCTGGTCGGCAATCCCGCGGATGGTCTGCACGATGCTGCCGATGATGTCGGACTGTTTACTCACGGCATCGATGCTCAGCGCCGCTTCATTCAGGTCTTTGGAAATCTCCTCGATGATCTGCACGGTCTGCTGCACCACCTGCGAGCCTTTGCGGGCACAGGCGTCGTTCTGCACCGAGGTCGCATGGGCGGATTCGGCAGCGGTCTGCAGGGTGGTCATTTGCGGGGTGATGTCGCTGGCGAACTTAACCACTTTGTACAAGCGCCCGCGCGCATCGAAAATCGGGTTGTAGGACGCTTCGAGGTAAACCATGCGTCCGTACTTGTCGACCCGCTCAAAACGATGGGAATGGAATTCGCCACGGTTCAGCGAGGCCCAGAACGCCTTATAGGCCGCCGATTCGCTTTCCGAGCGGTGACAGAACAGGCTGTGGTGCTGCCCGACCACTTCGCCCAGCGAGTAATGCATGGTCTGCAGGAAGTTGTCGTTGGCGGTGATCACCCTGCCATCGGGTGAAAATTCGATCACTGCCATCGCTCGTCCCACAGCGTTTACCAAACTCTGATTTTCATGTTCCTTATGGATGCGGGCGGTAATGTCGGTGGCCACCTTGATTACGCTGGTGACTTGGCGATCGACGCCGAATACCGGCATGTAACTCGCTTCCAGCCAGACTTCCTGGCCCTTCTTGTTCAAGCGTTGGAAGGTCCCGCTGCTGGGCTCGCCGCGCCCCAGATCGCGCCAGAAGCGTTGGTAATCCACGCTGCTGGCGTAGTCGTCCTCACAGAAAATCCGATGATGCTTGCCACGGATTTCCTCAAGGGAATAGCCGACGGCAGCGCAGAAGTTTTCATTGGCATCGAGAATCACCCCCGTCGGGCCGAACTCGATCATGGCCATCGAACGGCTGATCGCTGCCCACTTGGCGTTGGCTTCGGTCAACGCGCAGGTGGTTCGTTGAATCTCGAGCAGGTCGGATTTGTGATGTAGGTTAAACATGGTCGCATTGCCCCAAGCACGGTTTTTTTGATTGATGAAAGTTCATCGGTCTTTCAACGTATCCACCACAACGTTCCATGGAACAGGCACACACACCCCTCTGCGGGAGGGCCAGATCAAGTCAATAACAGAGTTGAGTCGGAGGTTCGTGCCGCACGTTCCTACTGGGGCACCCCTCTCTTGATTGCCCGGGACAGGCCAACTCAAGCGCCAGAATCAATCGCTCAGCCGTAAGCATAGACAGGCTCTTCACGGCTGCAAGGCCATCATTGAGCCAGTAATCGGGACAAAATCGGTTCAGCGCCAACCGTCGGTCTTTTATACTCGGCGGCCTTGAGAATCGATGACAGTTACCATGCCCGATATCCAGTACAGCCAGCTCGATGAAGCCCTGTGGCCACTGATGAACAAGTTCTATCGCAGCCACCAATCTTCGATGAAAGCGGTGCGTGACGCGCAGCTGTGGGTCGGCCGGCGCGACGAAATCATCGCCGGGCTGTGCCTGCGGCCGGTGGCATCGGGGTTCTGGTTGACGGGTTTGTTTGTCGCCCCGGATTGTCGCGGCCAGGGCGTGGCGGCGGCCTTGATGGCAGAGGCGCTGGCCACGAGCAGCGCGCCGGTGTGGCTGTTCTGTCACCCGGATCTACAAGGCTTCTATGAGCGCAACGGTTTCAGCGCCCATCCGCTGCTGCCCCAGGCGCTAGGCGAGCGCCTGCTGCGCTACAGCCGCAGCAAGCCGATGATCGCCATGGCCCGGGGTTGAACGGGTTCAGTCGTCGGCGTTGGGGTCGAGGTCGGGGAACATCACGTCGGTGAAGCCGAACTTGCGGAAGTCGCTGATGCGCGACGGGTACAACCGGCCGATCAGGTGATCGCACTCGTGCTGCACCACCCGCGCATGAAACCCCGAGGCATAGCGCACGATCGGTTCGCCCTTGGGATCGAACCCTTCATAGCGGATGTGCTGGTAGCGCTCGACGGCCCCACGCAGGCCCGGCACCGACAGGCAGCCTTCGAAGCCCTCTTCCATGCTTGGGTCTAGCGGGGTGATCAACGGATTGATCAGGATGGTCTGCGGCACCGCTTCAGCGTCGGGATAGCGCTCGCTGTGCTCGAAGCCGAAGATCACCAGTTGCAGGTCGACACCAATCTGCGGGGCTGCGAGGCCGACGCCACCGACGCTTTCCATGGTCTGGAACATGTCATCGATCAACTGCCACAGCTCGGGGCTGTCGAACAGTTCAGCCGGAACCGGTGAGGCAATACGCAGCAGGCGTTCATCGCCCATTTTGAGAATTTCACGGATCATGATCAGGCTTCGTCAGAGGTCGGTTTGAGCGAGTGGTCCCGTCCCAATCCCGAAACGTGTTGTTTGGGTTCGTTTGCGTGCTCACCCGGGACTTTTTCCCCCGGGTCCTTGCCTTCGTTCGACATGTGTTCGATCACCGCATTCATTTCAGCGCCGAGCAGCAACACCGCCGCGGAAATATAGAAGTACAGCAATAGCACGATGATCGCACCGATACTGCCATACATGGCGTTGTAGTTGGCAAAGGTCTTCACGTAGAAACCAAAGCCCAGGGACGCGATGATCCACACCACCACCGCCAGCACCGAGCCCGGGGTGATGAAGCGGAATTCCTGCTTCACGTCCGGCATCACGTAATAGATCAACGCCACCGCGATCATCAGCAGGATCACGATCACTGGCCAGCGCAAGATCGTCCAGACGGTGACGATAAACTCCTGCATGCCAATTTGCGCGGCAATCCATTCCATCACCTGCGGCCCCAGCACCATCAGCGCGGCGGCGATCAGGAGCATGCCGGCAATGCCGACGGTATAGAAGATCGACAGCGGGAAACGCTTCCACACCGGGCGACCTTCGACCACGTCGTAGGCGGCGTTCATCGCACTCATCATCAGTCGCACACCGGCCGAGGCGGTCCACAGGGCGATGACGATACCCACCGAGAGCAGCCCGCCCTTGGATTGCTGCAACTGGTCGATGACCGGGTTGACCTGTTCCAGGGCTTGCGGCGGCAACACCAGTTCCGATTGCAGGCGCAGCCAGGAGAAAAAGTCCGGCAGGTGCAGGAAACCGATCAGGGCGATCAGGAACAGAATGAAAGGAAACAGCGAGAACAACATCTGATAGGCCAGTGCCGAGGCGTAGGTCGACATTTCATCGTCGACAAACTCGGTGACGGTGCGCATCATCACGCGATGCAGGGGCAAGCCTTTCAAATCGGGGAAAATCATAGCGTCTCCTTTCGCCGCTGGATTGAAGTCGGAGGCGACTCAGGGGCCGTTTTCTACATCAAAGTAGCTTGTTTGGCGACCTTGAAACAATTTCTAGCGTAGTCCATGCCTGTCTGACGTAAAAACGGCCATCCGCGGATGGCCGTCATGCTGCTGTAACGTCGGCTAGCCAAATCAGGCTTTGTCGATGGTGTTCTTCACTGCGTCCTTGGCTTTGCCCAGCTCTTGCTGGGCTTCGCCCTTCTTCTCCTGGATCTTGCCTTCGGTCTGCAACTTGGTGTCGTCGGTGGCCTTGCCAATACCCTGCTTGATGTTGCCGATTGCTTCGTTGGCCAAACCTTTTGCTTTATCGCCAGTGCTGCTCATGGTCGTTACTCCCGTGAACGTTCAGTGGTCAAAAGGGCTTACCTAGACGTTGACCGGCTGGCCTTGCGAGGAGTTTCATTTATTTTTCACCCGGTTCATTTCATCAGCCCATGCAGGTTGGGCTTTATGTTTGGCGCTTTAGCCGGGAGAATGCGCGTCTTGTTCAGGCTTTGGCACTGAAGCTCCATTTGTGTAGGAACGTTATGAAACTCGATAAAAAGCAGGCCATTGCCCGCAGAAACCAGGAACTGGGCGGTGCAGTGCTGGGCGTCAACAACTGCCACTTCACCGAATTGAACCGCAACCGCAATATCTGGTGGTTCGACATCCCGGTGACGCGCTTGGCGATTGGTCAGTACGAGTGGATTCACCTGCTGATGCACACGCCGGCCACCGACACCCTGCTGCACCTGAAGGTGCCTACGGTGTTCCTGCGCGAAAAGCTCGAAGGCCTGGTGGTGCGCAACGAAGGCAAGCGCAAGGCAGCGCTGAGCCTGGAGTTGAGCGCCGACAAAGACTCCTTCCTGCAGGACATGCGCCCGGCAGGCACCAATGTGAATTTTGCGCAATTCCAGCAGTAAGTCTGCGCAAATCAAAAGCCCCGCATGTGCGGGGCTTTTTGTTGGGCGCCTGGTTTACTTCTTCAAGCCCAGCTTCTTCAGCTCTTCGTCCCGCAGCTCGCGGCGCAGGATCTTGCCGACGTTGGTGGTCGGCAGCGCATCGCGGAATTCAACAGCCTTCGGCACTTTGTAGCCGGTGACGTTGGCGCGCATGTGGGTCATCACCTGCTCCTTGGTCAGGGTCACACCCGGCTTGGCGACGATGAAAATCTTGATCGCCTCGCCCGACTTCTCGTCCGGAACGCCAATGGCCGCGCACTGCAGCACGCCCGGCAGGGTCGCCAGCACGTCTTCCAGCTCGTTCGGGTAAACGTTGAAACCGGAGACCAGAATCATGTCTTTCTTGCGATCGACAATGCGCATGTAGCCGTCAGGCTGAATCAACGCGATGTCACCGGTCTTCAGCCACCCTTCGCTGTCGAGGATCTCGTCGGTAGCCTCCTGGCGCTGCCAGTAGCCCTTCATCACCTGTGGCCCTTTCACACAGAGTTCGCCGATTTCGCCCATTGGTTGTTCCACGCCAGCGTCGTCGATGACCTTGCACAGGGTCGAAGGCACTGGAATGCCGATGGTGCCGATCTGGATGTTCTGGATCGGGTTGACCGTGGCCACCGGGCTGGTTTCGGTCATGCCGTAACCTTCACAGATCGGGCAGCCGGTCACTTCTTTCCAGCGTTCGGCGGCGGCCAGTTGCAGGGCCATTCCACCAGACAAGGTGACCTTGAGGGCCGAGAAATCCAGCTTGCGGAACCCTTCGTTGTTGCACAGTGCGACGAACAGCGTGTTGAGGCCGACAAAGCCGCTGAACTTCCACTTCGACAGTTCCTTGACCATCGCCGGCAGATCCCGCGGGTTGCTGATCAGGATGTTGTGGTTGCCGATCAACATCATTGCCATGCAGTGAAAGGTGAAGGCATAGATGTGGTACAGCGGCAGCGGCGTAATCAGGATCTCGCAGCCTTCGTGCAGGTTGGAGCCCATCAGCGCCTTGCACTGCAGCATGTTCGCCACCAGATTGCGGTGGGTCAGCATCGCGCCCTTGGCTACGCCAGTGGTGCCGCCGGTGTATTGCAGCACCGCGACGTCGCTGCTGGCCGGGTTGGCTTCGGTCACCGGTTGGCCACGCCCCTTGCTCAGCACGTCATTGAATTTGATGGCGTTGGGCAGATGAAACGCCGGGACCATCTTCTTCACATACTTGATGACGCTGTTGATCAGCAGGCGCTTGAGCGGTGGCAGCAGGTCCGCCACTTCGGTGACGATGACGTGCTTGACGCCGGTCTTGGGCACCACGGCCTCGGCCAGGTGCGCCATGTTCGCCAGGCACACCAGCGCCTTGGCTCCGGAATCGTTGAACTGGTGTTCCATTTCCCGCGCGGTGTACAGCGGGTTGGTATTGACCACAATCAGCCCGGCGCGGATGGCACCAAACACGGCGATTGGGTACTGCAGCAGGTTGGGCAATTGCACGGCGATTCGATCGCCCGGGCGCAAATCGGTATGCTGTTGCAGATAAGCGGCAAAGGCCCCGGACAATTCGTACAGCTCACCGTAGGTAAGTGTCTTGCCGAGGTTGCTGAAAGCCGGCTTGTTGGCGAAGCGTTGGCAGGATTGCTTCAACACTGCCTGAATATTCGGGTACTCGTCTGGATTGATATCGGCAGCAATCCCAGCTGGGTACTTATCCTTCCAAAAGTCTTCGATCATGGAAGCCCACTCCTCAGCAACGCGAATTCTTCACCGCATTTGATGCGATTATTATTGGTGTGTGTTTTTGGTGAATCTGGCGTTTATCGAGTGCCGAGAAGTCCCAAAGCGCGCCGAGAGTAGCAGCTTTGCCAAGGGCCTACTAGAGCCAAAACAGGCCTCTACGGTCACTATGATGACTCAAGAAACTTTAATGGTCACTTTTAGAGTAAAAAATCTAAAGACCCTGAAATACCCGTGCTACAGGGTTCAAACGGCTTTTCCAGGGACAAAAAAAGGGGCGCCCATTGATGGACGCCCCTTTTTTGCTGCCGGCTCGCTAACAAATCATTACGCGATGTCGCGCAACTCCCGACGCAGGATCTTGCCCACCGGGGTCATCGGCAATGACTCGCGCAGGACGATGTGTTTGGGCACCTTGTAGGCGGTGAAGTTTTCCTTGCAGTACGCCTTCAACTCCTCAAGGCTGACCCCGGCTTCACGGGCCACCACGAACAGCTTCACCGCCTCTCCGGAACGGTCGTCCGGCACACCGATCACCGCGCAGTTGGCGACTTTCGGATGGGCCATGACCACGTCTTCGATCTCGTTGGGGTACACGTTGAAGCCCGAGACGATGATCATGTCTTTCTTGCGGTCGACGATACGCACAAAGCCGTCCGGATCGATCACCCCGATATCACCGGACTTGAACCAGCCCTCGGCATCCAGCACTTCGGCCGTGGCCTCCGGTTTCAGCCAGTAGCCTTTCATGATCTGTGGGCCCTTGATGCACAGCTCGCCCCGCTCACCCAGGGCTTGCTCGACGCCGTCATCGTTAATGACTTTCAAGGTCGTGCCAGGGACCGGAATGCCGACCGTGCCCAGGCGTGACAGGTCGCCGTAAGGGTTGGTGCAGGCCACCGGCGAGGTCTCGGTGAGGCCGTAGCCCTCGGTGATCCGGCAACCGGTCAGCTGTGCCCAACGCTCGGCCGTAGCCTTGACCAGCGCGGTGCCGCCGGAGTTGGTCAGCTTGAGGCTGGAGAAATCCAGGGTTTTGAAGTCCGGGTGATCCATGAGTGCCACAAACAGCGTGTTAAGCCCCAGCAATGCCGAGAAACGCCAGTTTTTCAGCTCCTTGATGAAGCCGGCGATGTCTCGTGGGTTGGTGATCAGCACGTTGTGATTGCCAGTCACCATCATGCACATGCAGTTCGCCGTGAAGGCATAGATGTGGTACAGCGGCAGCGGCGCGATCATCACTTCCTGGCCTTCGCGCAACAGCGGCTGGCCGTCGCGACCAAACTGACCGAGGCAGGCGCGGGCCTGCTGCATGTTGGCCACCAGGTTGCCGTGGGTCAGCATCGCGCCCTTGGCCAGGCCCGTGGTGCCGCCGGTATATTGCAGCACGGCGATGTCGTCGAGCCCGGCTTGCAGCGGTTTGATGCCCTGGCCGCGCCCCAGTCGCAGGGCGGTCTTGAAGGAGATGGCCTGCGGCAGGTCATAGGCCGGGACCATCTTTTTGACCTTGTCGACCAGGGTATTGACCAGCCAGCCCTTGGCGGTGGGCATCAGGTCGCCCATCTTCGCTTCGATCAGGTATTGGATCTCGGTGTCGGCCAGCACTTCCTGGACTTTTTGCCCGAACATGTTCAGGTACACCAGCGCCCGGGCACCGGAGTCCTTGAACTGGTGGCGCATCTCGCGCGCGGTGTACAACGGATTGGTGTTGACCACGATCAGGCCGGCGCGCAAGGCGCCGAACACGGCAATGGGGTATTGCAGGACATTGGGCATCTGCACTGCGATGCGATCGCCCGGTACCAGGTCGGTCTGGCTTTGCAGGTAACCAGCGAAAGCCGCGCTGTAACGCTCCAGATCGGCGTAGGTCAGGGTCACGCCCATGTTGCTGAATGCCGGACGATCAGCAAATTTCTTGCAGGAACGTTCGAACACCTCGATCACCGATTGGTAGGCACCCAGATCGATATCCACGGGTACACCGGCCGGGCGTTTGTCATTCCAGAAATCAGGTTGCATTGTTCTTGTCCTCTATACCTGAGCCAATCCGGGCCGCTTGGGGTGATGCCGCGTCTATCCCCGTAGGAGCTAGCCTGCTCGCGAAAAATCTGAAGGCGCCGCGAGCATTCAGGATGTCCGCGTCATCGTTGACGTTTTTCGCGAGCAGGCTCGCTCCTACAAAAAATGGCACATCTCCTCCAAAGCGGAGCTTCTGGGACACTAGCAGTTATGGCGAATCAGGCAAATATCAGCACCAGTGTCATTGACCGCGTGAATCTTGCTGCCATGGATTGCCCGCATCCCCCGTACGCCAGCCGATGCGCTATACAATGCAACGACCCCGCGCAAAGGAACCGCCATGATCCACGACACGTTCTGGTTGACCGCGAATGACCGCAGCCAGGTTTTCGTCAACCAGTGGTTACCCGAAGGCCCGCTCAAGGCGGTGATCCTGATTTCCCACGGGATGGCGGAACATAGCGCGCGTTATGAGCGCCTGGCTCAGCGATTGTGTAACCAGACGTACGGGGTCTACGCACTGGACCAGCGCGGCCATGGTCGAACGGCCGAAAACGGCGTATTGGGTCACTACGCCGACGAAGACGGCTGGTGCAAGGTCGTCGGTGATCTCGCCAGCCTCAACCAACATATCGGTCAACAGCATCCGGGCATTCCAATCGTGCTGCTGGGCCACAGCATGGGCAGCTACATCGCCCAGGCCTATCTGCTGCATCACAGCGCCAGCCTGTATGGCGCAGTGCTCAGCGGTTCGAATTTCCAGCCGGTGGCGCTGTACCGCGCCGCGAGCCTGATTGCCCGTTTCGAGCGCTGGCGCCAGGGGCCGACCGGGCGCAGTGCGCTGATCGAATGGTTGTCATTCGGCGCCTTCAACAAGGCATTCAAACCCAACCGCAGCCCGTTCGACTGGCTCAGTCGCGATCCGGACGAAGTCGACAAATACGTCCGCGACCCGCTCTGCGGCTTCCGTTGCACTAATCAGATGTGGATCGACATGCTGGGCGGCTTGCAGCAGATCAGCAAAGCGTCCAATCTCGCGCAGATTGATCCGGGCCTGCCCTTGCTGATCATGGGCGGCGAATGTGATCCGGTGAGTGAGGGCAAGCGTCTCAAGTCGTTGGCCAATGCCTTGCGCCGGGCCGGCAGCCAGAGCCTGCAGCTCAATCTCTACCCGCAAGCCCGGCACGAACTGTTCAACGAGAGCAACCGCGATGAAGTCACCGCGGACCTGCTCGACTGGCTGGATAAGGCGTTGAGCCATCGCCGGCCACCCAGAACCGAATGAGCCTCGGCTCTTTCACTTAACTCGTCACAGGATTCAACCCATGACCCAGGTTACCAACACGCCGTACGAAGCCCTCGAAGTCGGCCAGACCGCCAGCTACAGCAAAACCGTGGAAGAGCGCGACATCCAGCTGTTCGCGGCAATGTCCGGCGACCACAACCCGGTGCACCTGGACGCCGAGTTTGCCGCCGCCAGCATGTTCAAGGAGCGTATCGCCCACGGCATGTTCAGCGGTGCCTTGATCAGCGCCGCCGTAGCGTGCGAGTTGCCTGGGCCCGGCACTATCTACATTGGCCAGACGATGAGCTTCCAGAAGCCGGTGAAAATCGGCGACACCCTGACCGTGCGCCTGGAAATCCTCGAAAAAATGCCGAAATTCCGCGTGCGCATCGCTACCCGCGTATTCAACCAGCGCGATGAATTGGTGGTTGATGGCGAGGCGGAAATCCTCGCCCCGCGCAAACAGCAGACCGTGACCCTGCCAACCCTGCCGGCCATCAGCATCGGCTGATCAGCCGGTCATGCGGCCCGTGCCTATCGGGCCGCTTCCTGCACTTGCACGCTGGCGGTCATCCCTGAACTGAGGTTGACCCCTTCAGGCAACCGGTCGAACTTGATCCGCACCGGAATCCGTTGCGCCAGGCGCACCCAGTTGAACGTCGGCTCGACCTGAGCCAGCAACTGGCCGTCCGGCGTGCTGTTGCGATCATTGATCCCGCGACTGATGCTCTCGACCTGCCCCGGGATCGCTTCCCCCGCACTCATCAGCCAGACTTTGACCGGATCGCCGACCTTGATTCGCGGCAGTTTGGTTTCCTCGAAATACGCCTGCACATAGAACGTCGAGTCATCGACCAGCGCCATCACAGGCTGCCCGGCGTTCACGTAGTTGCCCTGGGCCAGGCGCAGATTGGTCACGTGCCCGCTGCGTGGCGCATGCACCTGGCTGCGGGCCAGATTGATCTCGGCGATCTTGGCGTCGGCCTCGGCCTGGCGCAATTCACCTCGGGCAATGCCGGCGTTGATCTGCGCGTTCTCGCGCAACTCGGCGCTGATCGCCTGTGGGCCGAGGGCGGCGCGGCGACTGGCTTCATGTTCACGCAGGCTGAGTTGTTGCTGGCGGGTCTGCACCACGGCGCGAGCTTTTTCCAAAGCGGCCTGGTAGCGCTCGCGGTCGATGCTCAGCAACAGATCACCGGCCTTGACCGGCTGGTTGTCGACCGCCTTAAGCTCCTCCACCCAGCCGGACACGTCGGGGGCGATGACCACCACGTCGGCGCGAATCCGTGCATCGCGGGTCCAGGGGGTGAGCATGTAGTACTGCCACAAGTGCATGCCGGCAAAAATCGCCACGGCCACCAGGCACAGGGTTACCGCGACACGTACGGAGGTACGCATAGTCAACTCCTTATAAAGGCCCAAGTCCCAGAGTAATCAGGGTCAGGACACAGACATACAGGGCACAATCGAACAGGGCCTCATGCCAGATCCAGCGACCGACCGGGGTCAGGCGCAGCAATAATCGCAGGCCGGCGGTCAGCACCAGGGCCAGCAATACATAAATCAGAAAAGGACTGAGCAACACCCCGCCCAGCGCCCACTCACGCAACCCCATGACTGCCCTCCTGTTGCTGGCACCAGGCGCGCCAGCTGCGTTGCAACTGCAGCACGGCCCCCTGGGAAAGTTTCAGCGCATCACTCTGTGGAAATGCCTGCAGGCTTTGCAGAAAACCGGCTGTAGGCGCCTCCAGAATATCCCCACGATCAGCCGCCGGGCCCTGGCGCAAGGCCGATTCCAGATGTTCGAGATAGTCGCGTTGCTGGGTGCTGACCGGCACTTGGGCCACCGCCAGGCTCAAACGCAAATGCAGCAACTCATCACCGATATCCAGGCCCAGTACACCGTCATCCCAACGACTGCGAGCCTGTTGCGGCAGCTCCGGATAATGCCGCGCCAGCTGTAGCAAGCGATCCGCCATGCGCCCACCGAACCAGCTTTCCGCGCCGCGCAAATTACGTCGAGTCAGACGCGCCAGGTCGTCGAGGGTGGCCGCCAGCAAGCGTCGGCCATGCCAGGCCGGATTGCGCAGGATCAGCAAGTGGAACGCCAACACGGCGGCGCCGACACCGATCATCATCGCCTGGGCACTGTTGAGAAACACGGCGACATCGAACGCCATCTGGTTCAGCGGCGCCACCAGCACGATGAAGTGCAGGCAAAACGAAGTGGCGGTCGCACCGATCTGCGGTTTGGCCATACCCAGCGCACCGAAGAACAGCGGCACGCCCAGGGCCATGCCCAGCAGGGCGAAGCTGCTCCATTGCGGCAACAGGATTTCGCCGACCACAAAGGCCACCGGGATCGCCAGGAAGATCCCGCGCATAAAACTCATGCCGATCTGCGCGCCGTTCTCTCGGCTGGCAAACAGGCTGCAGACCACGCAAGTCAGCAACATGGCGCCTGCTGCCGCGGGCCAGGCGGTGGCCATCCAGAAACTGGCGACGGTCAGAAATGCCAGGGCACTGCGCGCGCCAAATACCAGGGCCAGGGAGAGGTCGCGGTGCGGTGTCAGGGTGGCGGGCGCTTCGATGGGCTCACGACCTTGCTGGACCGCATCCAGCGCCGCCGCAGCCGCCAACGCGGAGTCGAGTAACAGGGTGAAGCGCGCCAGGCAGTAACTCTGCGCGGCACTGATAGAGGTTTCGTGCGAGGCGGCGAGCACGCGCGGACGCAAGCGCTGCATGGCGCCGGTATCGGCGCTCTCCAGCACTTGCTGCACCTGTTCCATCCACGGCTGCAACTGATCGGCTTCGCGCTCGTCGAGCTGACGCCACTGACGGCGGACCGAGCGCGAGATGCGCAACAGCATCAACAGTTTCTGGCTCAAGCCGCTGATCGCCCGCGCCCGCTGCCGCCCCAGGGCTCCCTCGAACCAGGCGTGCTCGCGCTGGGCGTCGACGGCGACAATCCGCCCAAGGATTTCCAGCAGGCCCTTGCGCGCCTGACGGTCGCCGACCAAGGTGGCCCGCGCCGTCTGCAGGCCGCTGAGCCAGGCCGCCTGCGCCTGACTCGCCAATTGTTGCTCGACCCGCAGCGGCCAGATCAAGGCGCTACTGGCGGTGGCGCAGAGAATGCCCAGGGAGATTTCCGTGCAACGCGCCACCGCCTGATCGAACACGGTCAGCGGGTGACTCAAGGCCGGCAGCGCGATAATCGCCACGGTGTAGCCGGCCAGCACAAAGGAATAGGACCAGGCGCTGCGCAGCAGGGTCGAGCTGGCGGTACACAACCCCAGCCACAAGGCCAGGGCGAACAAAAACAGCCAGGGCGTCTGCGCGAACAGGCCGACGAAGACCACCGCCATCACGGTTCCCACTACCGTGCCCAGCAACCGCGCCATGCCCTTGTGCACCACCATCCCCGACAACGGCTGGGCGACGATAAAGGCGGTCATCAAGGCCCACGCCGGCTGTTCCAGGCCCCAACGCAACGCCAACCATAACGCCAACCCACCGCCCAGCACGGTCTTGAGCGCGAACTGCAGGGCGCGACGATCGGGAGCCAACAAGGCTTGAAGAGTAATGGGCACAAAAACAACTCTGGGAGGGAATAAAACAACCATAGTCGTGATCGCTGACGAACGACGACGAGCAAATTATTAGCTAGCTATCTATATTCGTCCAGCGCTAATTCCAATGCCACTCCTCCAAAGCTTTTAAAGCTGGCCGCGATGGGCAGGCGATAGCGATTGCACCATCCCCCCTGCAAACACAGTCAATTCTGACAGCGGATTACTCCAGCATTGTAGGACCGCTCTTGATTTCACCCACCCTATAGATGAACCAAACCTTGAGTGCCTAGAGTTGAGCCCGAATTGAAATGGCGGATGGCGCCCTGACGCCCCTCCTCCTTTTCTTCGCGCGAAAAACTCGAACAACAAGGAGGTTCCATGCCCCGCCAAAGCGACCTGCGTTTCACCTTCACACCGCTGCGGGGCGATGCCTTCGACGTGGTCTCGTTCACCCTCGATGAAGGCCTGTCCCACCCCTTCAAGCTCACCCTTGAGCTGGCCAGTCACAACGCCGCCATCGACTTCAATCGCGTGCTCGACCTGGCGGGGCTGTTCACGATTTGGCGGGGCGACACGCCGGTTCGGCATGTCCACGGTCTGGTCAGTCTGTTCACCCAAGGCGACACCGGTTTTCGCCGCACCCGCTACAGTGCCATCGTCGAACCGACCCTGGCGCGCTTCGACCTGCGCTCCAACTGGCGAATTTTCCAGAGCCTGACCGTACCCGAGATCATCACCCGCGTACTCGCCGACCACCAGTTGACCGACATCCGCAGCGAAATCTGTTTCGACCACCAGCCCCGCGAATACTGCGTGCAGGCCGGCGAAACCGACCTCGATTTCATCGCCCGCCTCGCCGCCGAAGAAGGCCTGCTCTACAGCTTCGAACACCGCATCGACGGCCACACCTTGATCCTCACCGACCGCGTCGGCGGCCTCGGCACCATCGGCACCCACACCGATTGCCCGGTGATCTACCAGCCAATGGCCGGCGGCGATTCTATGGAACCGGCACTAACCCGCTTCCACTACACCGAACAAGTGCGCACCGCCGCGCAGGTGCAGCGCGATTACCGCTTTACCCATCCGCGCTACAACCAACAGCACACCGCCACCGGCAATCAGGACCTGAACCACCAGCACAAGGACTACGAGCGCTACGACTACCCCGGCCGCTACAAGCGCGACATCGCCGGCAAACCCTTCACCAAAACCCGCCTGACCGCCCTGCGCAACGACGCCAAATTGGCCCACCTGAGCGGCGACGATGCGCGTCTGCAACCGGGCCTGGCCTTCGACCTCAACGAGCACCCGCGCGAAGACTTCAACGACCGCTGGCGCACCATCGCCGTCAAGCACCAAGGCAAACAATACACCAGCCTCGAAGAAGAAGCCTTCGGCAGCGACAGCAGCACTTCCTATGAAATGTCCGCCAGCGCCATACGCTGGACCTCCGACTGGAAAGCCCCACTACGCGCCAAACCCTGCATCGACGGCCCACAGATCGCCAGCGTAGTCGGTCCGCCAGGCGAAGAGATTTATTGCGATGAATGGGGCCGGGTCAAAGTGCAGTTCCCTTGGGATCGCACGGACAAAAACAACGACCAGAGTTCCTGCTGGATTCGCGTAGCGCAAGGCTGGGCCGGCGCAACCTGGGGCGCCATGGCCATCCCACGGGTCGGCCAGGAACTGATCATCAGCTACCTCGATGGCGACCCCGACCAACCCATCGCCACCGGCCGCGCCTACCGCGAGACCAACCTACCGCCCTACGAACTGCCCAAGCACAAGACGCGGATGACCATCAAAAGCCGGACCCATAAGGGCAGTGGATTTAATGAACTGCGGTTTGAGGATGAGTTGGGGCAGCAGGAGGTTTTCATCCATGCCGAAAAGGACAAGAACGTCCACGTCAAACATGACAACACAACGTTTGTGGGGAATGACCGCAGTGAGAAGGTTGAGCGAGATGAAAAAATAGAGATTGGTCATGATCGCGCAGAAAACGTTGCCAATGACGAGACGGTAAACATTGGCCGTGATCAGCGCCATGCCGTTGCCAGGGATCGATTTCACTACATCGGTCATGATCATGAAATCACCATCGACAACAACCGCATCGAATGTGTGGGCAACGAGCGTCACGATAAAACCGGAACTAACCATCACATCCAAACCGGTGGAAACGTTGACCACAAAGTACAGAGTGATTATCGGCTTTCAGCGGGTCGGTCCATCGAACAAAAAACCACTTGCTTCGAGGTCAAGGCAGGACAACGCATTGTCCTCAAGGCTCCCGGCGGGACTCTCATCCTTGACGAGAGCGGCATCACCCTTGACGGCCTATTGATCAATATCAAAGGTCTGGTTGAGTCGGCGAATGGTGCCAACGCCAATAACAGTTGGTGGGGTCAAGGCAGCCCTCAAACAGGCAACTTACAGGAGTTTTTTATCCTGCGTGAAGCCGACACCGGTGAGCCGTTACCTGATCATCCTTATGAAATCGTTCGCGGCAGTGGCCACATTCTTCGCGCTAGAACCGACGCGCAAGGCAAAACCCAAATCGTCAATTCAAGCGATGCCGAAACGCTGGTGATTCAAGCGCTGGCTGATGAAAAGGATCTTGTGAAACTCAGTGCCGGCTACTGGGATGACTACGGCGTCATGGACATTGACTTCACCCGCACTCCAACTCCAGACGAGAACTAAACCATGAGTGAGCCAGCAAAACAGCGAACCGCAAGTCGAGCGCCGGGCGGCAAGTTGCGCAGCGTGACGAAACCCACGGCCAGCGGTGTGGTACTGCCGGTTACCGATCCTCTCGACTTATGGTACCTGTGTGAAAAAGCCTCATACGCTAAGTTGACCCCCTATAAGAGGGCAAAAGACGGCCATCCCATGTACCAACGCACCGTCTCTCAGTTAGTACGTTGCGATAACGAAGCGTTCAGATATCACTTCCCTTATTGCGGTGAAGTGGGATTTGACATGAGCAAAAGCCCACCCCAACCGATCATGAGCAAACGCGAACCTCATCGCCCCAGCAGCTTCCCACTGTCTCAATACCAGCAATTGCGCAACCGCCACTTCGAAAAACTGGCAAGTATGCGAGTGGAAACCGATCTGCTGAGCAAGACAGACCTTGAACACATGCTCTCACCCACGCCATCCACCAAGGATGGTGCACTGTGGGTGGATGGACAAAAAACTCCTCGTGGGTTGTTGCGTATACCTGATGTACTTCGCCTCAGAGCATTTGGCAATCCAGGTAAGCCGCAGTACAGCCAGGGTAATTTGGTGTCGGTGATTGAGATGAAGTTTCCGGGGGATAGGCTAGCGCCTGCGCAACAAAAAGCATATCAGGATATCGCGGGAGACTATCGGAAGCTGAGGCTACTTGAGACTAAAAATTGCGACTCAAGTGATAAGCAAAAGTGGCGCGAATGGGTCCGCTCCTCGGAAAGTGAGCCGGTATACAAACCGGTTGGACAAGTCCTCAGTTTGGCGTCCCGAGCCTCAGCGCTCAGGCATAAACTTTTGGTAGGTAACATAGATGCCGAGCATGCAGCGGCCCGACTCAGGCTGCAAACCCAGTTTGTGGACCCCGGTATGCCAGTGATGACTGCAGCACCGGATGACAGAGCGATACAGGCGCAAAATCGGCGCGCTGTTGCCAGCATTGAAATGACACTGGCAGCCCCCTTTGTCGCGATCGGCGCGGCAATGGCTTCCATGGCCGCAGCACCCAGTTTTGCCACTGCCGAAGCGACTGCTCTGGTCGCTAATGCCGGCGGGCATACGATTCGTTTCGAGCCTTTCATCGCTGCCGTCAAACGCGTACTGGCAGGTGGCGCATTAGGGACCGGCGCCGCCATGCCTGCCTTTGCTCAATCCAACACCGCATTTGTCCACTCAACGCTATCCGCCGAAGAGCAGGAAACCCGAGCTCGTTGGGCCGATTGGAACAAACTCCAGCAGCACCAACAGACCACCGTCCAGAACTATGTGTTCTGGGACGATGTACCGGAGACAAGCCATGAATGAAGAACAGTTTTTCAACGACTTCGATGTTAATCGCTGGGACTTCACCATTATCGATGAGCAAGATGAAGACCATCCGGTCTTACAAATCGGGTTAGTAGCAACTTTTTACCTGGTTGATGGTTACTTGCCAGTTCGCAGACAGCATATTGCGGAAGCCTTTGAGCTTTATTGCAAGCACTTCGGTGAAAAATTGGTATGGGGCTACACGGGTGGCGAGGAAATGATTGAAAAATCGTTCAGTGAACACGCCATGCTCGACTGCATCGCCTATATAAAATCTGATGGTTACGATGAGCCTGCAGCCATTATGTGGTCCTCTCTAACTGGCTTTGAGCACGTTGGCTCCTACATGTTCGAGGTGTACTCTCCTGCTGGATGGTACGAGAATGTCCATGGTTCCATGACAACAGTAAGACTCTACCTTCCAGTTGATGAACTGAAAGGCGCAAGGAAACAACATTTTGAAAGCCTGATTTTTTCGCTGTGCAATATTTTACGTCCACTGCACGGTGCTGCGGGGCTAGGTATTCAGCACAGCTACGAATGGGAAAATTACCAGCATGTTGAATACGAACTCATACAAGAGTACCGGGGTGTAGACCTATGTATTCCCAGTGGCAATAAAAAATGGCGCACCGGCTACACCAACCTCAACTGGTACACCTACCTGGCTCACCACTGGGTCAGCAAGTTAGGCACAACCGAGGATCTACTTACCCAACTTGATGACGTACGCATAGGCGTCCTACCTTACGAGTGGGGCACGATTTTTCGTGCCGGAAACTGGCCAGCTTTAGGCAAAGCCACTATCGATCCACGTCCGGAGTTGTATGTGATGGTCAATGAAGTACTCAAACCATTGCGCGTCAACAATATCGGCTCACTGCATTACGGCTCGATTGCCGGTGAAATACGGCTCAACGAGCGTACCAGCAACCAATGGATGCGCCGCTTCGACCTCCCCAAAGGCAGCCCAAAGCCCAAGCCTTCACCGTTCTTCCGCCGTATATCGGTGGAGGAACAGCAGCGGTTAGATGCCAGCAAGCAGATGTTTGATGCATTTCTCAACCGAAACTCTGGCGACAAATCCAATAGCTGATCGAGTCATGCCGAGTCCCATTACTCGGAATATGCAACGTTGGAATATCGTCTGATATAGCCCTGTAGCAACCCCGTGACCAAACTATCCGTACCAACCACCTCCCACTCATAGAAACCAAAAAGTCCGAAACAACCGTAGTTTCCGCAAAGAACAAAAAAACGCCAGGCAAGCTGGCGTTTTTGACAGGCTTTTGACCCTTACGAGCGGGCACGCGCCTGATTGCGCAAGGCTTTGACCTGGTCGTGATTGCGTTGCACACCGTGGTACTGGCGCTCAACCAGATCACGAATGCCCATCAGATTATGTTTGTTGATTTTCTCGATGGCTTCACGATAGGCCTTCAGCGCATGGTCTTCACCACGCTCGGCTTCGTTGAGCACCGCCTCTTCGTCTTTGCCAGTGATCATCGACTTGAGGTCGACCCAGCGGCGGTGCAGATCACCGCTGACGCTGGTGGAGGTTTCCGGATCACCGCCCAGTTGGCGCACGGCGCTTTGCAGTTCGGCAGCGGCGGTGGCACAGTCGGCCGAGCGCTTGACGAACAGCGCCTTGAGTTCTGGATGCTTGATATCTTCAGCACAGGTCTTGAACCCTTCCTGGCCGTCCTTGCTGGTTTCGATCAGGTCGTTGAGGACGGAGATGGCTTCTTTATTCATGTCGGTCATTTTTTAATTCCTTCCAGGTTGTGGGAACGTGGAGAGAACATTGCAGCTCGTGTGCCAGCTTTCTAATCGTCTATTTTTCCTTTAATTTCAAACAGTTATATTTGATTGCGAAAACTGTATCCTCGTTATTTGCATGATCTGTCAATTGGCCTGCATGCAGAATGCCTGTATTTTCCATAGGGTCAGATTAAAGAAGACCCCTCGATGAATCCCGAGAAGCTCGAACTGCTGGTCACCCGCGAAATGCCCTTTGGCAAATACAAGGGCCGGATCATCGCCGACCTGCCCGGCCCCTACCTGAACTGGTTCGCCCGCGAGGGTTTTCCTCACGGTGAGCTGGGCGGTTTACTGGCACTGATGCAGGAAATCGACCACAACGGCTTGTCCGACTTGCTGGACCCGCTACGGGCCAAACACGGCAAGCCCAAGCCCCGCCACTGAACGTTGCCCAAGAGCGAATCACCCATGCCCGACAACACCCTACGTGCCCGTGATGAAGCTTTCTGGCAAACCTTTGCTGACCGCTACGATGTCCAGCCCGGCCCGATCAATCTGGAAAACGGTTACTTCGGGCGCATGTCGCGCACGGTCATCGACGAATACCAACGCAACATCGAGTTGATCAACCGCAGCAACTCGGTGTACGTGCGCCAGCGCTTCGAGCAGATCGACAGCGTCAGGATCCGCGAGCAATTGGCCGATCTGCTGAAGGTGCCTGCCGAGGCTGTCGCCTTCACTCGCTGTGCGTCGGACGGCCTGCAATCGCTGATTCGCAACTACAACGGCCTGCAGCCGGGCGATCAGGTGCTGCTGTGTGATCTGGACTACGACACGGTCAAGGGCGCCATGCGCTGGTTGGGCCAGCACCGTGGCGTCGAAGTGATCGAAATCCAGCACGACCATCCCGCCAGCTTCGACAGCCTGCTGGCGAGTTATCGCGCCGCCTTCGAACAGCACCCGCGTCTCAAACTGATGGCGCTGACTCACGTCACCCACCGCACCGGTTTGGTGATGCCGGTCCAGGCAATTGCCGCGCTGGCTCGCGAGTACGGGGTCGAGGTGATCCTGGATGGCGCCCACGCCTTGGGCCAGATCGAATTCAACCTGCAAGACCTGGGCATTGTGTTTGCCGGCTATAACCTGCACAAATGGATCGGCGCGCCGCTGACCCTGGGCTTTATCTACATTGCCCCCCAACGCCTGGCCGAGATTGATCCGGACATGGGCGAGTTCCACTTCCCGGTCACCGACATCCGCTCGCGCACGCCCTACAGCACCCAGAACATCCCGGCCCTGCTGACCTTGCCGCTGGTGCTGGAAGAACATTGGGCAATGGGCGGAGCGGCAGCCAAGGGCGCGCGTCTCAACTACTTGCGCAACCTTTGGGTCAGCGCCGTGCGCAATGTGCCAGGTATTGAGGTCACGACCCCGGACGATCCGCGCCTGTACTGCGCAATCACCTCCATGCGCTTCACCCGGCATGCCAATCAGCAGACCATGGTCGATCGCCTGCTCAGCGACTACAACCTGTTCACCGTGACCCGCAGTGGCGCGGCCTGTGGTCCGTGCATTCGGATTACTCCGGGGCTGACCAGCACTGCACAGGACATGCAGCGCGTGGCACAGGCGTTGATCGAACTGAGCTGAGCGGACTTTTCTTCAGGCAAAAAAAAGGCGCACCGACCAAGTGCGCCGAAAAGCCGTAGAACACACAACGAAGTGTCTGGTGAAGCAATCAGTCGAGCAGTGCCAGCGCCTCGGCGGTGCACTCCTGGATACGCGCCCAGTCGCCGTTCTTGATCCACTCCGGATCGAGCATCCAGCTACCACCGACGCACATCACGTTTTTCAACGCCATATAGCTCTTGATGTTGGCCGGGCCGACGCCGCCAGTCGGGCAGAATTTCACTTCGCCGAACGGGCCGCCCAGCGCCTTGATCGCCGCCACGCCGCCACTGACTTCGGCCGGGAACAACTTGAAGCGGCGATAGCCCAGGGCATAACCCTCCATGATCCCGGAAGCGTTGCTGATACCTGGCAACAGTGGGATCGGGCTGGCAACGCTGGCCTCCAGCAGCTCACGGGTGATACCCGGCGTCACGATAAATTGCGAACCGGCAGCTTCGGCGGCTGCCAGGGTGGTGCGATCAAGCACCGTACCGGCACCGGTCATCAACTCCGGGCGCTGCTCGCGCAGGATCTGGATCGCCTTGAGGCCGTGCTCCGAACGCAGGGTCACTTCCAGCGCCGTCAGGCCACCGGCAGCCAGGGCATCCGCCAGCGGCAGAACGTCCTGCTCGCGGGCAATGGTAATCACCGGCAGAATCCGCGCCTTGGCGCAAAGGCTGTCAATCAGGGCAACTTTGTCCGCCATGGAAACGGTCGGGGATGGGTTTTTCATAGCGGCTGATCCTTGGCTCATGGGCACCAGTAAATCTCTAACGTGGGTTGCAGAAATGCACGAATCGGCATGGCGGCGACATCGTCACCGGACAGTGCAGCCTTCAGGGTGGTCAGCTTGGACTGACCGGAAATCGACAATGCGGTGTACCGTGCCGAAGCCAGCAACGCGCGACTCATGGTCAGGCGCTGATGCGGTACGGTTGGCGCCAGCATCGGCCAGCAACGGCGGCTGCCATCGGCCTGCAAGGCTTGCGCGAGGTTCGGGCTGTTGGGGAATAGCGACGCGGTATGGCCGTCGTCGCCCATGCCGAGAATCAGCACATCAATCCTCGGCAGTTCCGCCAGCAGGCGGTCAGCCTGTTCAGCGGCCTGTTC
Source organism: Pseudomonas sp. Pse1 (assembly GCF_024519635.1). NCBI lineage: Bacteria > Pseudomonadati > Pseudomonadota > Gammaproteobacteria > Pseudomonadales > Pseudomonadaceae > Pseudomonas > Pseudomonas sp. Pse1. The sequence goes on along the minus strand of NZ_JALJRO010000003.1, from coordinate 449,197 downwards.
GAGGTTGGCGCTGGCGCTGTACAGGCTGAGGAACTGCGCACTGGCCGCAGGCCCCTGCAACAGGTAGCGCTTGAGCAGGCCGGCGTTGCTGTCGGCGTGCTCGACCGGGACCCAGCGTTCGTCAGCCAGGCTGACCACCACCTTCGACCACTCCAGCTTCTGCTTGGCCAGATGCTGGAAAAACGCCACCGGGCTGCGTCCGCCGGATACCACCAGGGTCGCACTGCCCTGGGTATCGATAGCGTCGCTCAGTTGTTTGGCAACGGCCAGGGCCAGTCCTTCAGCCAACAGCACCGGGCTTTTGTACGCATGTGCGCTGACGCCTTGCGGCAGCTGCAATTCAGATATCGCCATACCACGACCTCCCATCCCGCGTGATCAGTGCAATGGAGCTCATCGGCCCCCAGGACCCGGCCGCGTACGGCTTGGGCGCATCACCGGATTTTTTCCAGCCGGCGATCAACTGGTCGCACCACTTCCACGCGGCTTCGATTTCATCTTTACGGACAAACAGGTTCTGATTGCCGTGCATCACTTCCAGCAACAGCCGCTCATAGGCATCGGGAATCCGTGCGCTGCGATAGGTGTCGGAGAAATTCAGTTGCAGCGGTCCGCTGCGCAGTTGCATGCCCTTGTCCAGGCCCTGCTCCTTGGTCATCACGCGCAAGGAAATACCTTCGTCCGGCTGCAGGCGGATGATCAGTTTGTTGCTGATCTGCAAGCGCTGCTCGGGGGCAAAGATGTAGTGCGACGGTTCCTTGAAATGGATGACGATCTGCGACAGCTTGTCCGGCATGCGTTTGCCGGTACGCAGGTAAAACGGCACGCCAGCCCAGCGCCAGTTGCGAATATCGGCGCGCAGGGCGACGAAAGTTTCGGTGTCACTCTGGGTGTTGGAGTTTTCTTCTTCCAGATAACCCGGAACCGGCTTGCCAGCGCTGTAGCCGGCGATGTACTGGCCGCGTACCACTTGGGTGGTCAGGCCTTCCGGACTGATCGGCGCCAGGGCCTTGAGCACCTTGACCTTTTCGTCGCGGATGCTGTCAGCCGAGAGGTCCGCAGGCGGGTCCATGGCGATCAGGCAGAGCAGCTGCAACAGGTGGTTCTGGATCATGTCGCGAAGCTGCCCGGCCTTGTCGAAATAGCCCCAGCGCCCTTCGATCCCGACTTTTTCGGCGACAGTAATTTCCACATGGGAAATGTAATTCTGGTTCCACTGGGTCTCGAACAGGCTGTTGGCGAAACGCAGGGCGATCAGGTTCTGCACCGTCTCCTTGCCCAGGTAGTGGTCGATGCGATAGGTGCGGTTCTCCGGGAAGAAACGCGCCACGGCGTCGTTGACCTTGCGCGAGGATTCCAGGTCCGAACCAATGGGCTTTTCCAGCACCACCCGAGTGTTCTCGGCCAGGCCAACCTGCGCGAGGTTCTCGCAGATCGCGCCGTACACCGCTGCCGGTGTGGCGAAGTAGGCAATCATGCGCTGCGTGGTCCCGGCCAGTTCAGCCAGGGCCAGGTAATCGTCAGCCTTGAGGAAGTCGACGTGCAGGTACGTCAGGCGCGCCAGAAACCGCTCGACCACCCCCTCATCGATATCCTTGGGTTCGACAAAGCGCCGCAGTTCACGGGCGATGAACGCCAGATGATCCTCGGCGCTGCCCGGCTCACGGGCCAGTGCGATAATACGCGTGTCTTCATGCAGCAGATCGGCGCCATCCAGTTGGTACAAGGCAGGAAACAGCTTGCGCAACGCCAGATCGCCAAGGGCGCCGAACAGGGAAAAAGTGCACGGTTCAACCGTAATCGAGGGCATGATGTTTGTTCTTTTATCAAGTTAAGCTACAAATACCTTTTTTCAAGGCATCGCTCAAGGAAAAATGTAGTAATAACCACAACATTTTTCCAAAATACAGATTCCGAGTGGTGGTCAGTCGGAGCCATCAGTAGGATAGGCCACCGTTATGGGACCACTCAAAGTCTCAATTGGCCTAGCCAAGCCCCTATTTGCAACGCTGAACCAAGGAAATTTATATGGACCGCGTGCGAAATTTACTGGAACAGATCCAGAATCGCCTTGAGGACCTGAACAAGGCCGAACGCAAGGTCGCCGAAGTGATCCTGCTCAACCCACAGCAGGCCACCCGCTTCAGTATCGCCGCCCTCGCCCAGGCCGCATCGGTCAGCGAACCGACGGTCAACCGTTTCTGCCGCTCGTTCGGTGTCAGCGGCTACCCGGAACTCAAACTGCAACTGGCCCAGAGCCTGGCCAGCGGTGCCGCCTACGTCAGTCGCGCGGTGGAGGCCGATGACAATCCGCAGGCCTACACCCAGAAAATCTTTGGCAGCGCCATTGCATCCCTGGACAGCGCCTGCCAGGCCCTGGACCCGAACCTGATCAGCCGTGCCGTGGACTTGTTGATCCAGGCCCGGCAGATCCACTTCTTCGGCCTCGGCGCCTCAGCCCCGGTGGCTTTGGATGCCCAGCACAAGTTCTTCCGTTTCAACTTGGCCGTCACGGCCCATGCCGACGTGCTGATGCAACGAATGATTGCCTCGGTGGCCCATACCGGGGAGTTGTTCGTGATCATTTCCTACACCGGCCGTACTCGCGAACTGGTGGAAGTGGCGCGGATCGCCCGGGAGAACGGCGCCTCGGTGCTCGGCCTGACCGCCGAGAACTCGCCACTGGCCAAGGCCAGTACCCTGAGCCTGAACATCCCGCTGCCGGAAGACACCGACATCTACATGCCGATGACCTCGCGGATCATTCAGTTGACTGTGCTCGACGTGCTCGCCACCGGCATGACCTTGCGTCGCGGTGTCGACTTCCAGCCGCACCTGCGCAAGATCAAGGAAAGCCTGAATGCCAGCCGGTATCCGGTGGGGGATGAGTTCAATTAATCCAGGCTTTGGGCTGACTGGTCCGGCCCCTTCGCGACGGTGCGACGACTCGACAGGCTCGCTCCCACATTATTTTGTGTTCAACGCAAATCCCCTGTGGGAGCGGGCTTGCCCGCGATGAAGCCGGCAGCCACCCAACAAATCCCTGAACTACCCCCCCACCCGCGCCTGCAAACTCAAATGCGCCCGCTCTCCAGGCTTCAGGCACAGACTGTCGGTGCCGCCACTCGCCGCTTCGACACAGACGAATTCCGACACCTCATTCCAGCTCACCCCCAGCAGCGGCCGTGAGCCGGGATGCCAGACCACTGTGTCAGCCGTATCGCCGGTATCGATGTACAACGCCCGATCCCAGGCATGGTCCTTGAGCTGTAATTCGCCGTCATGCTGGAACACCCGCTGGCAACCGCCATCAACGCGCAACTCGCCCTCTTGCTGGCAATTTTCGCGCTTGAGCTGGTCGTAACCCTGAGCGCCTTCGAGCCCAGACAGCGCTACCTCACCGACATCACCAATACGCCAGTAAGCGTGCAAAGCATGGCTCAACTGGCACGGCAGGCTGTCCTGGTGCTCGGTGCTCAGGCGCAGGTCCATGCGCTCGCCCAGATGGGCATGCAGGTCCACCTGCCAGTCGCACAGCTGCAACTGCCAGTGCAGGCGCACACCCTCATCGTCGCTATGGCTGTTGATCAGTTTCCAGTCGAGCAGCCGCGCCCAGCCATGGGACGGCCAGGCATTTTCGCTGGGGTGACGGCCGTACCACGGCCAGCACACCGGCACGCCACCGCGAATGGCGCCAACCTGCGGCCACTTGGCCGCGCACCACAGCCAAGGCTTGTGCCCCGCCGGCTGAAAATGCAGCAGCTGCGCGCCCTGGCGGCTGAACACCGCTTGGCACAGCGGATGGTCGATCACCAGCACGTCGCGCTTCTGATAGCGCTCCCAGGCGAACACCGGGCGCTCGCGCATGGATTTGAAGAAACGTTGCAGCGGATGCTCTGGCATGTGCCAAGGTCCCGAATTCATTGTTGTCGTTGCGAGCTCATGTCCGGCACAAAAAAAAGCGGACAGCCACGGCCGTCCGCAAAAAATGCGCACATTGAGAGGAGCTTATCGCAACCGCGTCAGAACACCGACTGAATTTTCAGACCAGCGACCAGCGCGTTGTCGACTTCATCCACACCACCTGGATGAGTGATGTATTGCAGGTTGGGGCGCACGGTCAGCCAGTTGGTGACGTGGATGCCGTAGTTCAGCTCGTAGTTGTACTCGGTGCTGCGCAGCGGCGCGAACAACGGGTCGTTGTAGTTGCTGACACCGTTGGCGTCATTGGTCAGTTCGGCGTTTTTCTTCACATCATCGTTGACGTGGATCCGCGCGAAACCGATGCCAATGTCATCCTTTGGACGCGCATCGAACGGGCCTTTGTAGACGAACATCAACGACTGGTAGTTGTCCACGACGTTGGTGTCCTTGTCGTGGAAGGTCGCGTTGGCCGCGACGTTCAAGCCGCGCGAGGCATCGCCGTTGTGGCTGGTGAGTTGCTGCTGGGCAACGAACCAGTAGCCGTGCTTGCTGTTGTGTACGCGGTAGCCGTCGCCGGTGGTCGCGGCATCCTGGCCGTTGTCGTCTTCGCGCACGTCGTTGGCATCAGCGGTGCTCTTGTAGTAACCGACGCGGTATTCGCCTGGCAGGTTGTTGACCTTCGGCGACCAGACCAACTCCACCGGCAACACCGTGCCTGCAGTGCCACTGCCGCTCAGTTTGAAGCCGTTGCCGTGCTCGAGCTGGGACGGGTTCTGGTTGTACGCGCCGATCTGCGCATAGAACTCCGGCGTGATGTTGTACTTCACGCGAATGGCCGCCTGGCTGACCGGCCAGTTGTACCAGATGTTGGTCGCCCAGTTACCCACCTGGGAGCCGCAGAACGCCAGGTTCTGGAACTCGCAGGGGAAGGTGTTGAAGTCTTCGCCTTCGCCGAAGTAACCGGCCTTGACGTCCAGGGTGTTGTCGAGGAACTGATGCTGGATCCACAACTGGGTCAGGCGGACCATATGGCCGCGACCGTAGACTTCCTGAGACGAGCTGAGGGTCCCGGCGCGCGGGTCGCCGATACGGTCGTTGGAGATGTTTTCGCCGTTACGGTTGGTCAGCTGGATTTTGGCCTGGGTGTTGTCCCACCCAAACAGCTTCTCCAGGTCCAGCGCCGCGCCCAGGCCGAACTGGTCGGCATAACGCGCGGTCTTGTCGCCGTTGTATCCGCCATGCAGGTTGCCACCGACTTCACCGACATAGTCCATCTTGATGTCGATGCCCTGCTCGATCAGCTTGGTGCGCTCGCCGCCCCAGTCGCCGGTCATCCACTTCGAGTCGGCGCTGAAGGCGTCATCGGCCATCGCATTGCCGGCGAGCACCAGGGCTGCGGCGGCGGTGACCTGGCAGATCAAACGGGCGTTGTTCTTCGATTTCATCCCTACTTCCTCGTTTATTGTTATTGGATTGCGTAGCCCCTTGTAGGAACGAGCGCACGCTTGCGGCTTGCTCGCGAAGGTGTGTCAGCTGCATTGATGTCGACTGACACACCATCGCGAGCAGGCTCGCTCCTACAGTTGTTGAAGATTTTCAGCGGCCTTTGAATTGGGTGACGTTGGCGGCTCGGATTTCGGTTTGTGACACGCCGGCAACGCCCAATCGCTCCCCCGTCTTGGCATCGAACAGCAGCACCTTGGCCGGATCGAACTGCAGGTTCAGGGTCTCGCCCACCTGCGGTGCAACGTCTGGCGCAAGGCGGCAGCAGACTTTGGTGTCGTTCAAGTTGACGAACACCAGGGTGTCCGGACCGGTCGGTTCAGTGACCTGGACTTCGGCACGGATGCTCGGCAGGCCATTGGCTTCGGCGCTGGCCAGGACGATCTGCTCCGGACGCATGCCGAGGATCACTTCGCGGTCTTCCAGGCCGGCGTCCTGCATGCCCAGCGGCAGCTCGCAACGCGCCTGACCACTGTCCAGTAGCGCCAGCAGACGACCGTCCTTGCGCTGCAGACGCAGGGGGATGAAGTTCATCGGCGGCGAACCGATGAAGCTCGCCACGAACAGGTTGGCCGGGTCGTTGTAGATCTGTTTCGGCGTACCGAACTGCTGGATGATCCCGTCCTTCATCACCGCGACTTTGTCACCAAGGGTCATGGCCTCGATCTGGTCGTGGGTTACGTAGACAGTGGTGGTCTTCAGGCGTTGGTGCATCAGCTTCATTTCGGTGCGCATCTCGACCCGCAGCTTGGCGTCGAGGTTGGACAGCGGCTCGTCGAACAGATAAATCTTCGGCCGCCGCGCCAGTGCCCGGCCCATCGCCACGCGTTGCTGCTGGCCACCGGACAACTGGCCCGGCTTGCGGCTGAGCAGGTGTTCGATCTGCAGCAGCTTGGACACCCGCGCCACTTCCGCATCGATCTCGGCGGCGGGCATCTTGCGGATCTTCAAGCCGAAGGCAATGTTCTCGCGCACGCTCATGGTCGGGTACAGCGCATAGGACTGGAACACCATGGCGATGTCACGATCCTTGGGGCTCATGCCGCTGATGTCGGCGTCGTCCACCAGGATCGCCCCGCCACTGATGTTCTCGAGACCGGCGATGCAGTTCATCAGGGTCGATTTGCCGCACCCGGACGGGCCGACCAGGATCAGGAACTCACCGTCGTCGATCTTCAGCTCGATGTTTTTCAGGGTGTCCGGCAAGCCGGCGCCGTAGGTTTTGTTGACGTTACGTAATTCGAGAGTTGCCATGTTTCACCCCTTGACCGCGCCGGCCGTGAGCCCACGCAGGAAATACTTGCCAGCGAATATGTAGACCAGCAGTGTCGGCAGCCCGGCGATCATCGCGGCGGCCATATCAACGTTGTATTCCTTGGCCCCGGTGCTGGTGTTGACCAGGTTGTTCAGGGCCACGGTGATCGGTTGCGCATCGCCACTGGCGAACACCACGCCAAACAGGAAGTCGTTCCAGATCTGGGTGAATTGCCAGATCAGGCAGACCATCACGATCGGAATCGACATCGGCAGCAGGATCTTGCCGAAGATGGTGAAGAAGCCCGCGCCGTCCAGGCGTGCCGCCTTGACCAGGGCATCGGGGATGCTCACGTAGTAGTTGCGGAAGAACAGCGTGGTGAACGCCAGACCGTAGACGATGTGCACCAGCACCAGCCCGGTGGTGGTGTTGGCCAGGCCGAGTTTGCCGATGGTGAACGAGGCTGGCAGCAGCACGGTCTGGAACGGCAGGAAGCAGCCGAACAACAGCAGGCCGAAAAACAGCTGCGAACCACGGAAGCGCCACATCGACAGTACGTAACCGTTCATGGCGCCGATCAGGGTCGAGATCAGCACCGCTGGCACGGTGATTTTCACCGAGTTCCAGAAGTAGCCGCCGACCACGTCCCATGCCTTGATCCAGCCGATGCCGTCGATCACGGTGGGCCAACTCAGGAGGTTGCCGGTGCGGATATCTTCCGGCGACTTGAAGCTGGTCAGAAGCATCACCACCAGCGGCACCAGATACACCGCCGCAGCCAGCAGCAACGTGGCATAGATGGCAATGCGACTGAAGTTCAGGGTTGGTTTTGCCAGCGAGTTACTCATGACGCTTGCCCCGCAATTCGGAGTACAGGTACGGCACCAGAATCGCCAGGATCGCGCCGAGCATCATCATTGCGCTGGCCGAACCGATGCCCATCTGGCCACGGCTGAAGGTGAACGAATACATGAACATCGCCGGCAGGTCGGAGGAGTAGCCTGGGCCACCGGCGGTCATCGCCGCCACCAGGTCGAAGCTCTTGATCGCGATGTGCGCGAGGATCATGAAGGCGCTGAAGAACACCGGGCGCAGGCTCGGCAGGACGATCTTCAGGTAGATGGTCGGCAGGCTCGCACCGTCGACCTGGGCAGCACGGATGATCGATTGATCGACGCCACGCAGGCCGGCCAGGAACATCGCCATGACAAACCCCGAGGCTTGCCACACGGCGGCGATCACCAGGCAATAGACCACGCGATCCTGATCCACCAGCCAATCCAGGCGAAAGCCTTCCCAGCCCCAGTCGCGCAGCATCTTGTCCAGGCCCAGGCCGGGATTGAGCAGCCATTTCCAGGCGGTACCGGTGACGATCATCGACAGCGCCATCGGGTACAGATAGATGGTGCGGATGAAGCCTTCCTTGCGAATGCGCTGGTCCAGCAGCACCGCGAGGAATACGCCGAGCAGCAGGCTGATGCCGATGAACATGCCGCCAAAGAGCGCGAGGTTCTTGCTCGCGACCCACCAGCGATCATTGTCCATCAGGCGCATGTATTGCTGCAGGCCGACCCACTTGTAGCTCGGCATGAAGCTGGAGTTGGTGAAGGACAGGACGAATGTCCAGATGATGTAACCGTAGAAGCCAACCAGAACGATCAGCATGCTCGGCGCCAAAACCAGTTTCGGCAGCCAGCGTTGCAGTGCGTCGAACGGTGAGGCTTTGCTGAGAACCGCCACAGAGCTCATCGGGATAATCCAGGGTAAAAATTGAAGAGTCACCTGTAGGAGCGAGCCTGCTCGCGATAGCGGTGTATCAGTCGACATTTACATTGAATGTCAGTCGGCTATCGCGAGCAGGCTCGCTCCTACAGGGGGGGGGGGGCTCGGTGTCAGGGATTACTGGGCCGCTTTGACCGCCGACGCCAGTTGCGCGCTGGCCTTGGCCGGGTCGGCATCCTTGTCATTCATGAAGTTGGTCACGACGTCAAAGATCGCGCCCTGCACGGCCAGCGAAGTGGCCATGTTGTGCGCCATGCTTGGCTGCAGGCCGCCGGACTTGTCATCGGCCAGGAAGTCCTTGGCCGAGGCCTGGGCGCAAGCGTCGAAGCCCAGTGCATCCATCTCGTTGAGCATGTCGGTGCGCACCGGGATCGACCCCTTGTTCATGCTGAAGACTTTCTGGAAGTCCTTGCCCAAGGCGACCTTGGCCAGGTCCTGCTGGGCCGCGATATCGCCTTTGCGATCCGCTTTCAACTTGAACACCGCCAGCGAGTCGATGTTGTAGGTGAAGGCTTTTTCAGTGCCGGGGAATGGCACGCACTGGTAGTCCTTGCCAGCGACTTTGTGCGCGGCGGTCCACTCACTCTTCGCCCAGTCACCCATCATCTGCATGCCGGCCTTGCCGTTGATCACGTCAGCGGCGGCGATGTTCCAGTCACGCCCGGCACGATTGGGGTCCATGTAGCCGGTGAGTTTTTTCAGCTCGGTGAACGACTTGACCATCTCCGGGCCGGAGAGGGTTTTCTGATCGAGGTCGACCAGGGCTTTCTTGTAGCCGTCGGCGCCCATCACCGACAGCACCACGTCTTCAAACACGGTGCTGTCCTGCCATGGCTGGCCACCGTGGGCCAGGGGGATAAAGCCGGCGGCCTTGAGCTTGTCGGCGGCGGCGTAAAATTCTTCGAGGGTAGTCGGGGCCTTGTCGATCCCGGCCTTCTTGAATACTTCGGGGTTGATCCACAGCCAGTTGACCCGGTGAATGTTCACCGGCACGGCGACATAGTCACCTTCGAACTTCACGGTGTCGGAGACCTTTTTCGACAGCAGGCCATCCCAGTTTTCCGCCTTGGCCACGTCTTTCAGGGCGTCGGTGCTGAGCAGGCCAGTGCTACCCCATTCCTGAATGTCCGGGCCTTTGATCTGCGCCACGCCAGGTGGGTTACCGGCTACCGCACGGCTCTTGAGCACGGTCATGGCCGTTGCACCGCCACCACCGGCAACAGCGCCGTCCTTCCAGGTAAAGCCGTCTTTTTCGACCTGTGCCTTGAGCACATCCACCGCTGCTTTTTCACCGCCGGAGGTCCACCAATGCACGACTTCCACGGAACCTTTCGGGTCAGCGGCCAGGGCGTTGAGGGGGAACAGTGAGGCGAGAGAAATGACAGTGGCGAGGCGAGAAATCGCATTCATCTGAAGTACCTTTCTTGTTGTTATGCATGCAAGTCTGGTGCTTGCGCTGCAAACGAGTTTAAACAGGCTGATCCGTGGCGCAGGTAACGAAGCGACGGGGAAATGTCACCACATGGTTACACAACCCTTGAGTCAGAGCCTTGGGCCAATGCCGTGGCGAGGCTCGGTGCCAACGGCAAACGTGGGATCAGCACGGCCTGCCAGGCGTGATACAGGTCTGGCTTGCCGCCCCAGATCTGGCTGCTCGGGCGGTTATGCACATCGAGTTCGTGGTGCCAGCTGCCGTCGACGCGGTCGATCAGGTGACGCTCGCTGTAGTCCCATAAACGCCGATACCAGGTGGCGTATTCACCTTCCCCGGTGCGCTGCAGCAAGGCGCTGGCCGCGGCACTGGCCTCGCAGTGCACCCAATGCAGGCGCTGGCGCACCAGTGGACGCTGCTGCCAGTCGAGGGTGTAGACCAGGCCCGGCGCGCCATCGACTTGCCAGGCGTACCGGCAGTTATTGGCAAATAGCTGTCGGGCATCGCTGAGTAGCCAGTCGGGGGTGACCAGACCGGCCCGAATCCGCGCGGCTTCCAGGTGCAGCAACAGCCGCGCCCACTCGAAACCATGACCCGGCGTCGTGCCGAACGGGCGAAAACCGTCGGCCGGGTTGGCCTGGTTGTAGTCACGCAGCGGTCGCCAGTGCCGATCGAAATGTTCGATAACCAGGTGCTCATTGGCCGCGCCATGCTGGTGAATCACTCGCTCGACAATCCGCAGCGCACGCTCAAGCCAACGACTGTCGCCAGTGACGTCGGCCAAGGCGAGAAAGGCTTCGGTGGCGTGCATGTTGCTGTTGGCACCGCGATAGGCTTCTTCGACGCTCCAGTCGCGGTTGAAGGACTCGCGCAACGCGCCCTCCTCCTCGCTCCAGAAATACCTGTCGATGATGTCAATTGCCTCGCTGAGCAAGGCCTGAGCGCCTGGCCGCCGGGCGACGACCGCAGAACTCGCCGCCAGCGCGACAAAGGCGTGCAAGTAGGCGGCCTTGTCGCTGTCACCCGCGTCGGGCGAGGCGAACCAGCCACCGAAATCGGCGTCGCGCAGCGGTCCCATGAGCGCATCGATACCGTGATCCACCAGATGGGCAAATCCCGGCAAACCCTGGATGTGGGCCAGGGCGAAGCTGTGGGTCATGCGTGCGGTGTTCATGGTCTGGGCCGTGGCATCGGCAGGGAGCCGGCCCTTCTGATCGAGGTTGCCAAAGCCTGCGGGCAGGCGTGAGGCCTTGGCAAACGTCAGCAGGCGCAGGCCCTCATCGGCCAGCCATTGGTGATGGGCGGGAACGGGATTCATGGCGTACCTTTCTTGTTGTTATGACTGCAACGGAGTCTAAACAAGGGGTCAGGACGCGCAGGTAACGAAGGCGGTGGGTTATGTCACCGACTGGTGACAATCAGTATCAATCCACTGAGCGCGGCAACTGCAACGTCACCCGCAACCCGCCTTCGCGCAGGTTCTGCAGGCTGACCTCGCCGCCATGGCTGTGGGCGATGTTGCGCGCTATACCGAGCCCCAGGCCATAACCCTGCTGCTGTCCAGCCAAACGGAAATGCGGCTCGAACACTTGCTCCAGGCGTTGCTCGGGAACACCGGGACCTTCGTCATCGACGTGCAGGGTGAAGGCCCCATCGTCGTCTTCGATATGCAGATGGGCGTTCTGCCCATATTTGAGGGCGTTGTCGATCAGGTTGCCGATGCAGCGCTTGAGCGCCAGCGGTTTCCCCGGATAAGGCGCCAGCGCACGCCCCAGTTGAGTCACCCGGCCATTGCCGTTGGGCGCCAGGTAGGGCTCGACCAGGCAATCGAGCACCAGATTGAGATCCACCGGTTCGATGTTCTCGTGGATATCGGTGTCCTTGACGCATTGCAGGGCGCCCTTGACCAACAGTTCCAACTCATCCAGGTCGCGGCCGAACTTGTATTGCAGTTGCTCATCTTCCAGCAGTTCGACCCGCAGGCGCAGGCGGGTGATGGGGGTGCGCAGGTCATGGGAAATGGCGCTGAACAGCTGGCTGCGCTCGGTCAGGTAGCGGCTGATCCGTTCGCGCATGGCGTTAAACGCACGCCCTACTTCAACCACTTCGCTACCACCCCCCTCGGCCACCGGCCGCACATCAGCTCCCAGCGACATGTCACGCGCAGCCCGCGCCAGGCGCTTGAGCGGCCGGCTTTGCCAATGCACCAACACGCCAATGAACAACAGCAGGAAGCCGCTGGTGAGCAGGATGAACCACACCTGTTGCGCCGGCAGGCCCTGCTCTTCGAGGCTGGTGTAGGGCTCCGGCAGCAGCGAGGCGATGTATAGCCACTCGCCCTGGGCCAGCTTGATCTGGGTCACCAGCACCGGCGGGTTGACCGGTTCCAGGGTCAGGGCGTAGTGCGCCCAGGAGCGCGGCAATTCATCGAGCTTCAGCCCACCATTGAAAATCCGCAGGTCATCCGGGCTGACGAATTGCACGGAGATATCAGTGTCCGCTCCCAGGGATTTGCGCAGCACTTCATCCACCGCCGCCAGTACCGCCTGCTTGCGCGGGGTCGGCGGCAGCAGTTGCATGTCCAGCGGTTTGTCGTTGAGGGTCACCACGAAGCGAGTACCGCCCATGCTGCGCAACTGGTCGAGAACCAGCGGACGATAGGCCACCGGCAATGAGCGAAAGTAACTGACGCTGGCGGTCATCGAGTGAGCCAGGCTGCGCGCAGCGGTGACCAGGCCCTCCAGTTGCGTGGCACGCAGTTGCGAGACCCAGATCACGCTCGACAACGCTTGGGCAAACAGCACCGCCAGCAGAGTGAGCAGCAGCATCCGCCCAAGCAGCGAACGCGGCACGGGCACTCGACGCAGCAGGCGGCGCAGCACCTCAGTGGCCATTGCCGGCAACCACATTGGCCGCCAGTTGATAGCCGCTGCCGCGTACGGTACGGATCAGTCGCGCCGGTTTTTCGGTGTCGCGCAAACGCTGGCGCAAGCGGCTGACGGCCATGTCGACGATCCGATCAAGGGGCATCAATTCGCGACCGCGGGTGGCGTTGCCGATGGTGTCGCGGTCGAGGATTTGCTGCGGGTGATCGAGGAACAGTTTCAGCAGGGCAAAATCGGCGCCGGAAAGAATCACTTCTTCGCCGTCGGTGTGAAACAGCCGATGGCTGACCATGTCCAGCCGCCACTCATCGAAGGCCAGCACTTCTCCACCGGAGCGCTCCTGGCCGAACTGCGCACGACGCAACAGAGCCTTGATTCGCGCCTGCAGTTCACGAGGGCTGAAGGGTTTGCCGAGGTAATCGTCGGCGCCCAGTTCCAGGCCAATCACCCGGTCGGCTTCGTCGGAGCTGGCGGTGAGCATGATGATCGGCACATGCGCCTGGCGTGGATGCTGGCGCACCCAACGGCACAAACTGAAGCCGTCTTCGTCGGGCAGCATCACATCGAGGATCACCAGATCGCTCGGCGCCTCGTTCAGTGCCTGGCGAAAGCCGGCGCCATCGGGCGTGGTACGCACCTGGAAGCCGGCGCGGCTCAGGTAGGTTTCCAGCAACTCGCGGATTTCCTGGTCGTCATCGACCAACAAAATCGATTTGTTGACTGAGCTCACGGGCGGCGTCCTTGTTGTTGGAATTGGAGGCGGATTATGGCCGATTGGGTGTGGACCCTGGTTGTGCGAAATCTCCTGTTCGCTGGCAAGCCAGCTCCTACAGACGGTGCAATTTTGTGGGATCTGGCGCCCGCTTGCGGCTTGCCAGCGATGCAGGCGCCGTAGCCTCAGGATTGCTCCAACGCCACCCCAGCCCCCATCAGGCCGGAATACGGCGCTGTCACCAGCCACACCGGAATGCCTTTGAAATACTCGCTCATGCAGCCCTTGTCGGCAAAGCAACGAGCAAAACCGCTTTCCAGGAAGAAATCGGCAAACCGCGGGATCACTCCACCGACGATGTACACACCGCCGCGCGCGCCGGTGGTCAGCACGTTGTTGCCGGCGACACGGCCCAGCCAGCAGCAGAACTGTTCCAGCACTTCGAGGGCAATCGGATCACCCGCCAGGCCGGCAGCGGTGATTTCCTGCGGGGTATTGAGCACGGGTTCATGCCCGTCCACCGCGCAGATCGCCCGATAGACCCGAGGCAAGCCACCGCCACTGAGGGCAGTTTCGGCGCTGACGTGACCGATCTCGCTATGGATTTGCTGCCACAACTGGGTTTCTCGCGGGCTGCTCAACGGCAAGTCGACATGCCCACCTTCACCCGGTAACGCCGCCCAACGACCCTCGCCGCAATCGAGCAGGGTGCCAACGCCCAGCCCTGTGCCGGGACCGATCACTACCGCCGGACGCAACGGCTGTGGCGTGCCCTCGCAGACCACGCGAAACTCGCCCGGCTGCAGGCGAGTCATGCCGAGGGCCATCGCCGAAAAGTCGTTGACCAGCAACAATTGCTCGACCTGCAGGGTCTGGCAGAACGCTTGGCGACTCAGGCGCCAGTGATTATTGGTGAACTTGAATTCATCACCACTCACCGGGCCCGCGACCGACAGGCACACCGAGCCGATCGCCCCCGGCGCCAGGCCGAGGCCCTTCAAGTAGACGCCAATGGCGTCTTCCGGGCAGGCGAAGTCGGCGGTTGCCAGCACCTCGACCGAGGCCAATTGCTGGTCTTTCCACAACGCAAAACGTGCATTGGTCCCACCAATGTCACCGACCAGCGCTAGCTTCACTTAAGTGTCTCCAGGGCAGAGGTAAAGGCGCTGGCGCCCTGCTCTGCCGAGCTGAAAGCCATGCGCATGAAGCCGAACAGTTCACGTCCGCAGCCAATGCCGTTGTCCAGCAGGCCGGTGGCGGGGGTACGCGCGGCAAATTCATCGGCATCCACCAGCACCTGCAAGGTGCCTTCGACGCCATCGACGCGGATCATATCGCCCTCTTGCACGCGGGCCAAAGCACCGCCGACAAAAGCTTCCGGGCTGACGTGGATCGCCGCCGGGATTTTCCCCGAGGCACCGGACATGCGCCCGTCGGTGACCAACGCCACTTTGAAGCCGCGGTCCTGCAACACACCGAGGAACGGCGTCATCTTGTGCAGTTCCGGCATGCCGTTGGAGCGCGGGCCCTGGAAGCGCATCACCGCGACAAAATCTTTTTCCAGCAAGCCAGCCTGGAATGCATCGGCCAGGTCTTGTTGATCCTGGAACACCATGGCCGGTGCTTCGACCACCTGGTGCTCCGGCGCCACCGCCGAGACCTTCATCACGCCGCGCCCGAGGTTACCTTCCATCACCCGCAGGCCACCTTCCGGCGAGAATGCCCGAGCTACCGGACGCAGGATATTTTCGTCGAGGCTGTCGGTCGGGCCTTCGCGCCAGACCAGCTTGCCGTCTTCCAGGAAAGGCTCCTGGGTGTAGCGACTGAGGCCGTGACCGGCCACGGTGTTGACGTTTTCATGCAGCAGCCCGGCGCCGAGCAACTCGCGAATCAGGAACGACATGCCGCCCGCCGCCTGGAAGTGGTTGATGTCGGCTTTACCGTTCGGGTAGACGTGGCTGAGTGTCGGCACCACTTCGGAGAGGTCGGCCATGTCCTGCCAGGTCAGTTGGATCCCGGCGGCCATGGCAATCGCCGGCATGTGCAGGGTGTGGTTGGTCGAACCGCCGGTGGCGTGCAGGGCAACGATCGAGTTGACCAGCGCACGCTCGTCGACGATTTCGCCGATCGGCATGAAGTTGCCGCTTTGCTTGGTCATGCGGGTGATCTGGTACGCCGCTTCGCGGGTCAGGGCATCGCGCAAGGGTGTGTTCGGGTTGACAAACGAAGCGCCCGGCAAGTGCAGGCCCATGACTTCCATCAACAACTGGTTGGTGTTGGCAGTGCCGTAGAAGGTGCAAGTGCCAGGGCTGTGGTACGACTTCATCTCCGACTCCAGCAGCTCCTCGCGGCTGGCCTTGCCTTCGGCGTAACGTTGGCGCACGTCGGCTTTTTCCTTGTTGGAAATCCCCGAGACCATCGGCCCGCCCGGGACGAAGATGGTCGGCAGATGACCAAAACGCAGCGAGCCCATCATCAGGCCCGGCACGATCTTGTCGCAGATGCCGAGCATCATCGCCGCGTCGAACATGTTGTGGGACAGCGCCACGGCGGTCGACATCGCGATCACTTCGCGGCTGGCAATGCCCAGCTCCATGCCCGGCTCGCCCTGGGTCACGCCATCACACATCGCCGGGACGCCACCGGCGAACTGGCCGACCGAACCGATCTCGCGCAGGGCCTGTTTAATTTGTTCCGGGTAGGTCTCGTAAGGCTGATGCGCCGAGAGCATGTCGTTATATGACGAAACAATTGCCACGTTGGCAGCATTCATCATCCGCAGGTTCTGCTTGTCGTCCGCGCCGCATCCGGCCACGCCATGGGCGAAGTTGGCGCATTGCAGCTTGCCGCGCATCGGGCCATCACTGGCGGCGCCGCGAATCAATGCAAGGTAGGCCTCACGGGTAGCGCGGCTACGGGTGATAAGCCGTTCGGTGACCTCAAGTACGCGGGGATGCATGTGTAGAACTCCAGGCTAACGGATGTGGCGACCTGTTCGTGTCTATGCTGGTCAAGAGGCGGCTCAGCTGGCTTTTGCCGATTATTCCTGACCATTTGGACCAGTTGATTCAGGTCACTCGTTGTAGATTGAACAAAATATTGCCACCAAAAAGGCTTGTTTTCTATTTTTTTGCGAATAATCTTGTAATTCCAACAACAAAACGAAGGCGGCGCTGCTCAAATGACTCTTCGAATCGCAATCAATGGTTTTGGCCGCATCGGCCGCAACGTCCTTCGCGCACTGTATACCCAAGGCTATCGTCAGGATCTGCAGATCGTCGCCATCAATGATCTTGGCGACAGCTCGATGAACGCCCACCTGCTCAAGTACGACACCGTGCATGGCACTTTCGATGCCGACGTCCAGCACGATCAGGAAAGCTTGACGGTCAACGGTGACCGGATCGCGGTCAGCGCCATTCGCAACCCGGCTGACTTGCCATGGGCTGCAGAGAAAATCGACGTGGTGTTCGAATGCACCGGTCTGTTCACCGACCGCGCCAAAGCCGCCGCGCATATTAGCGCCGGCGCGCGCAAAGTCATCATCTCGGCACCGGCCAAGGGCGCCGATGCCACGGTGGTGTACGGGGTCAACCACGACATCCTGCGCCAGTCGCACCAGATCATTTCCAACGCGTCGTGCACCACCAATTGCCTGGCGCCGGTTGCCCAGGTGCTGCATCGCGAACTGGGTATCGAAAGCGGCCTGATGACCACCATCCACGCCTACACCAACGACCAGAACCTGACCGACGTCTACCACACCGACCCGTACCGCGCGCGCTCGGCCACGCAGAACATGATCCCGAGCAAGACCGGCGCCGCCGAAGCGGTGGGCCTGGTGCTGCCGGAACTGGCCGGCAAGTTGACCGGGATGGCCGTGCGCGTGCCGGTGATCAATGTGTCGCTGGTGGATCTGACCGTGCAACTGAAGCATGAAGCCAGCGCTGAGCAGGTCAATGCTCTGCTCAAGGAAGCCAGCCAGCACTCGAAGATCCTCGGCTACAACACCCTGCCGCTGGTTTCCAGTGACTTCAACCACAACCCGCTGTCGTCGATTTTCGACGCTAATCACACCAAGGTCAGCGGCAAGTTGCTTAAAGTACTCGCCTGGTACGACAACGAGTGGGGGTTCTCCAACCGCATGCTGGATAACTGCCTGGCGCTGTGTAACGCGGAGTAATTTGGCGTCTGCACTAGCGCCTTCGCTGCGATGCGGCGGCCCGACAAGCCAGCTCCTACAGGTTTCATATGCACCGCGACCCTGTAGGAGCCAGCTTGCTGGCGATTAGGCCGGTACAGTCATCACTGCAACCCCAGCGGAATCCCCCCATGATCGGCATCACCTTCACCGAAAAAACCATCCCCGCACGCAAGCGCATTGCCCTGGTCGCCCACGACCACTGCAAGGCCTTCCTGCTCGATTGGACCGAACGACAGAAACACCGCCTCAGCCAGCACGATCTGGTCGCCACCGGCACCACCGGCATGCTGCTGAGCAAACGCTTGGACCTGCCCGTTGAAAGCATGATCAGCGGCCCGCTGGGCGGCGACCAGCAGTTGGGCGCGCAAATCGCCGAGCAGCGCGTCGACCTGCTGATATTTTTCTGGGATCCCTTCGAACCCCAGCCACACGACCCGGACATCAAGGCGCTGCTGCGGGTCGCGGCGGTGTGGAACATTCCCGTGGCCTGCAATGAATGCAGCGCCGACTACCTGATCAGCAGCCCGTTGATCGACCAGCCACACAGCCACCGGATCCCCGACTATCCGGCCTATTTGCAAGGCCGCCGATAATTCCGACAGAAACTTGCGCTTGACCTTTCATACAGATGATAAGCATTATCATTCACTTGAAATGGAGCAGGTCCCACCGTGAGTCAAGCGCAGTTCAATCACGTCTTCCTCGCTCAGCGCGTGTCGCTGCTGCGCACTTTGGAGCGGATGGTCAATAACCACAGCACCGCCGAGGACCTGTTGCAGGAGACCTACCTGCGCGTGACTCGGGCCTTGAGCGAACGGCCGATCGACCATCTCGAACCCTTTGTTTTCCAGACCGCGCGCAACCTCGCGCTGGACCACCTGCGCGCCCGACGAATCCAGTCGCGCACCCTGCTCGAGGACGTGCCGCTGGACGTCGTGCAAAGCGTCGCAGCGCCGCTGAGCAGCGCCGAGGATGCCGCCCATGCCGAACAGATGCTCGAACGCTTGAACATCAGCCTGAATCAACTGACCCCGCGCCAGCAGCAGATTTTCATCCTCAATCGCCTGCACGGCCATAGCTATCTGGAGATCGCCGACAAACTCGATGTGTCCCTGAGCACTGTGCAAAAAGACTTGAAGTTGATCATGGCGATTTGTGTTGGGGTGGCTGATCGCCTCAACGCCGATTGATCCCGTCCGACAACTATTTGCGCGACTGCATCAGAGCCCGGGCTTTGTTACCCTAGGCGCAACCTGCATCACTTTTATCAGAAGCCAGCCGCGCGCAGACGTGGTCGAGGAACACCCGTGACGGACATCCCCAACTCCGACCCGCCTCCTTCGGCGCGGGATTCAGCCAGCAGCAGCGCGATGGACCAGGCGCTGGACTGGCTGATCGTGCTGGAATGTCCGAGCGCCGAACAAAGCCGCGACTTTCAGGCCTGGCTGACCGCCGATCCGCGCAACGGCGAAGCTTTCGCCAAGGCCCAAGCCATCTGGGATGGACCACAAGTCGCGCAGTGCGCACAGACCCTGGGCAGCCGCAAACCCAAGGTCAGCGTGCTGGGTCGCCTGCGCCCGCATTGGAAGCCCCTGGCCACCGCCGCCGTGCTGATTCTCGGCCTGTTCAGTTTCAGCAATCTGCCGATGCGCCTGCAGGCCGATCACCTGACCGTGGTTGGCGAACGCCAGCGCCTGCAACTCGAAGATGGTTCAAAAGTCCTGCTCAACACCAACTCGGCCTTCTCCAGCACCATCAACGAGCAAAAGCGCGTGGCCCGGCTGTATCAGGGCGAAGCCTTTTTCGAAGTGGCCGCCGAGCGCGGCCTGCCGCTGGAGATCGATGCCGGGCCGGTCACCGCCAGCGTGCGTGATACCTCGTTTGCCGTACGCTATCTCGACGGCATCGCCCAGGTCCGAGTGCAACGCGGCGACGTCGATTTGCGCAGCGCCCACAGCGATGCGCGTATCCGCTTGAGCGCCGGTGAAAGCATCCGCATCGGCCCTAACGGATTCGATCAACCGGCCCGTCTTGATCCGGCCATCGACCTGGCCTGGATCCAGGGTCGCCTGGTGTTCGAGAACTGCCCGCTGAGCCAGGTCCTGGCCGAATTGCGCCGCTACTATCCGGGCTGGATCATCAACAACAACGAACAGTTGGCCAACGTGTCGGTGACCGGCAATTACCGTCTCGACCAGCCACTGGACGTGGTGCGCTCACTGGCACACATCACCTCGGCCAAGCTCCAGGAGTACCCGGCGCTGGTGATTTTGAACTGAATGAGAATTATTTTTACTCGATAGCTATTCCCCGTACGTCTCGTTATAGCCAATGCAATTGATTCGCATCATTGATGCCAATCTGCACCTATAAGATTCGTGCGACACGGAGCGCTATCGATGTCCCCTCGCCTTACCCGCCGGTCCTCTTCACCTTCTCGCGTGCACCATTGCACGCTGTCCCTGCTGACTGCTGCCATCCTGATGGCCGGCGTGCAGGCCGCACCTGTGCTGGCCGCGACCCAGGCCCAGCCGCCAAGCCGCAACATGGGCGACTACCGCTTCGCGATTGCCCAGCAGCCGCTGGTGTCGGCCCTCAATGCCTTCACCGCCGTCACCGGCTGGCAGGTCGGCTTGCCGGCGGAACTCGGCGAAGGCGTGGCCTCGCCGGGTGTACATGGCGCACTGAGCCCGGAAAAAGCCCTGGATCGCCTGTTGGTGGGGACCAACCTGAGCTATCGCAAATTGGGCGCGAACAACATCGTCCTGGAAAAACGCGCGGCCGGCGGTACCCTGGCCCTGCAGCAAATGACCATCAGCGCCACGCGTCAGGAACAGAGCATCGACAGCGTGCCGGCCACGGTCAGCGCACAGACCCGCGAAGAGCTCGATCGCAACAACGTCAACAGCATCAAGGACCTGGTGCGCTATGAACCGGGCGTTTCGGTCGGTGGCACCGGTACACGCGGAGGCATCAGCGGCTACAACATCCGCGGGATTGACGGCGACCGGATTCTGACCCAGGTCGACGGCGTGGAAATCCCCAACGGCTTCTTCAACGGTCCGTACGCCAAGACCCAACGCAACTACGTCGACCCGGAAATCATCAAGCGCGTAGAAATTCTCCGCGGCCCGGCTTCGGCCCTTTACGGCAGCAGCGCCATCGGCGGTGCGGTGAGCTACTTCACTCTCGACCCGGATGACATCATCAAGCCCGGCCAGGACGTCGGTGCCCGCCTGAAAACCGGCTACAGCTCGGCCGATGACAGCTGGCTGAAATCCGCCACCGTCGCCGGCCGCGTCGAGCAGTTCGACGGTTTGCTGCACTTCAGCCAGCGCGACGGTCACGAGACCGAATCCTACGATCACTACAACGGCACTGGCCTGGATCGCACCGCCGCCAACCCGGAAGACGTGCGCACCACCAACGTACTGGCCAAGGCTGGCTGGGACTACGCCGACGACGCGCGCCTGGGCCTGACCTACGAGAAGTACAAGGACGACAACGACAGCAATCAGAAAAGCGCGGTCGGCGGCCCGTTCAACGGTGGCCAACCGCTGGGCATGTACCGCTCGCGCACCGGTAACGACACCATCAGCCGTGAGCGTTTCGGCCTGCAGCACACCTTCGCCCTCGACTCGCTGCTGGCCGACAACGTCAAGTGGAGCCTCAACCACCAGATCGCCAAGACCGACCAGAGCACCCTGGAAAACTACTTCCCGTTCACCCGCAACGTGATGCGCTCGCGGGAAACCCTGTACGAAGAAAAGCAGTGGGTGTTCGACGCGCAACTGGACAAGTCGTTTGTCATCGGTGAAACCGAGCACCTGCTGACCTACGGCACCAGCATCAAGCAGGAAAAGGTCACCGGTTCGCGCAGCGGCAGCGGTACTTGCCTGGCTGTGGGTCGCGGCTGCACCGCCATCGGTGCAATCAGCCCGTCCGACGTGCTGAAAAAATCCAGCGACTTCCCGGACCCGACCATCAACACCTATGCCTTGTTCGTGCAGGATTCGATCGCCTGGAACCAGTGGACCTTCATGCCGGGCCTGCGCTACGACTACACCGAACTCAAGCCGCACATCACCCAGGAATTCCTCAACACCGTCTCCCCTGATGGCCTGGGGACTGTCAGTGACGAGAACAAGAACTGGCACCGCGTCTCGCCCAACTTCGGCCTGACCTACGCCTTCAACGACAACTACAAATGGTACGGCAAGTACGCCGAAGGCTTCCGCACCCCGACGGCCAAGGCGTTGTACGGACGCTTCGAAAACACTAACCCTGGTTACAGCGTCGAGCCGAATCCGGACCTCGAGCCGGAAAAGAGCAAGAGCTACGAGACCGGCCTGCGCGGTAACTTCGAGTCGGGCAACTTCGATGTGGCGGTGTTCTATAACAAGTACCGCGATTTCATCAACGAAGACGCCGTCACCCCTGGCTACAACGAGCTGACGTTCCAGAGCAACAACATCAAGCACGCCACCATCAAGGGCTTTGAGGTCAAGGGTCGCTTGAACCTCGATACCTTCGGCGCGCCACAGGGCCTGTACACCCAGGGCGCGATTGCCTACGCCCACGGTGAAAACAACGACACTGGTGAGCCAATCAACGCAGTCAACCCGATGACCGGCGTGTTCGGCCTGGGCTATGACCAGGACCGCTACGGTGGCTTGCTCAGCTGGACCCTGGTGCAGAAGAAAAACCTGGTGGACGACAGCAACTTCTATTCGCCGGACGGCACCAGCGGCCAGTTCAAGACCCCAGGCTACGGCGTACTCGACCTCTCCGGTTTCTACAAAGTCACCGACGACGTCACCCTCAACGCCGGGATCTACAACCTGGGCGACAAGAAATACTGGCAGTGGGACAACGTGCGCGGCTACGACAGCGTGGGTGAAGCCGCGGTACTCAGCCCGGCCAACCTCGACCGCCTGACGGAGCCAGGCCGCAACTTTGCGATCAACCTGATCTGGGATATCTGATTGCACGGTGGGGGGGCCCAACTTTGCCCCCCCTCCCCTGTAGGAGCGAGCAGGCTCGCTCCTACACGGATTTGCAGCGCCGCATGCCCTGGGCAGGCACATCCCAATCAATTTTTACTCTACTGCCCCACTTGGTTCGTCTAGTTACCAAGCGCCTCTTTCTCTCAAGGACTTCTTCATGACCGCTGCCGACTCTACCCAACGCCCGAGCCTGCGTTCGCAACGCCTGAATCAGATCACCAACGAGCCGCATGCCAAGCTCGACGCGCTGGTCAAGGCCCATGCGCCCTTTGAAACCCAGGCCAACTTCGCCCGTTTCGTGGTGGCCCAGTACCTGTTCCAGTCGGAACTGGTCGCGCTGTACAACGATGCGGAACTGATCGCCATTGTCCCCGACCTCGCCGAGCGCTGCCGTGCCGAGGCCGCCAAGGCTGACCTGGCCGACCTCGACACCGAAGTGCCGGCGCCGGTCGCCGGTGCCGTGAGCAACCCGAGCAAAGCCGAAGCCCTGGGCTGGATCTTCGTTTCCGAAGGTTCGAAACTCGGTGCCGCGTTCTTGATCAAGCGCGCCGTGGGCCTGGGCCTGAGCGAAACTTTCGGTGCCCGTCACCTCGGTGAGCCGGCCGGTGGTCGCGCCGAAGGCTGGAAAAGCTTTATCAAGACCCTCGACGGCCTGACCTTCAGCGCTGAAGAAGAAGCAGCGGTGGAGAAAGGCGCCATCGATGCCTTCAACCGCTTCACCGTGCTGCTGGAACAGGCTTACGCCAGCGCGCCTGAGTTGGCTTGAGGCCCCTTCTGTTGGAGCGGGTTCGCCCGCTCCGGCAACAACCTGGCAAGCTCTCCCCTTCCGATCAAGCGCAGTCAGTCAACGCCCATGCCTCGCCTCGCCACCTCCAAACTTGCCCGCATTCTTTTTGCTCTCCTGGCTTACGTCAGCCTGGCAATCGGCCTCGTCGCGATCGTCATTCCCGGGTTGCCCACCACCGAGTTCATCCTGCTGGCCGCCTGGGCCGCAACCAAAAGCTCGCCGCGCCTGAGTGCCTGGCTGGAAAACCACCGGCTGTTTGGCCCGATCCTGAGCAACTGGCGCAATGGCCGAATCATTGCCCGCAGGGCCAAGGTCAGCGCTACCGCCAGCATGTTGCTGTGCGCGGGCTTGATGCTGGTAATGCTCGACCACGGCTGGCCCATTTACATGGCGATCGCCGGGATGAGCCTGGGTAATGCGTGGATCTGGTCGCGACCGGAATCGGTTCCCAGCCCATCCTGAACCGTTGCGATCCTGCCAAACTTGCAGGTATTAAGGACAACTCATCAACCGTTCATCGGTTGCCCCTCATGCCCTGCCTTTATAAGCCGATGTCTCGCACATGGCGCTGAATGGATTTGGCGAACCGGTCGCTCAAGACCCACCGCCAATCCGACACCCATTCGCGAGATCGCCCCATGTTCGACTCTCTTTCCATCCGCCTGAAAATCGTGCTGTTGTCTGGACTGTGCCTCTTGGGCGTGGTCGGGCTGATTGTCGGGATGAACATCTACCAGACCAACCAGAACGACGAGTTGGTCAGCAGTTCCAGCACGCGCATGCTCACCGCCAGCGTCGAGAACTTGCTGCAGGCCAAAGCCGCCGAGCAGGCGGTGCGGGTGCAGAAGACTTTTGGTGAAAGCCTGCTGGTGGTCACCGCCCTCGCCGACCAGGTTGCCGACCTGCGTACCATGGCCGCCAAACGCTCACTCGAGGCCGGCGTGTTGCGTGAAGAGTTGAACCAGAGCCTGAAAACCGCCTTCGAACGCAACCCCCGGGTACTGGGTATCTGGCTGGCCTACGAACCCAACGGCCTGGATGGCAAGGACAGCGAGTTCGTCAATGACGTCGCCCGTCGCTCCAACGAAGTTGGACGTTTCGCCAGCTACTGGAGCCGCGCCGCCGGCAGCGCAGAAAACACCATCATGACTGAAGAGGACATGACCAAGACCACCCTCAACCTCAGCGGCACGCCGTACAACAGCTGGTACACCTGCCCACGCGACAGCAAGCGTACCTGCCTGCTGGATCCCTACGCCGATACCGTCGGCGGCAAAGATATGCTGATGACCAGCATCGCGGTGCCACTGCTGGTCAATGGCAAGGCCATTGGCGTGGTGGGTATCGATATCTCCCTGGATGCCCTGCAAGCCGCCGCACTGAGCTCCCAACGCGAGTTGTTCGACGGTGCCGGGCACATGCTGATCGTCTCCGGCAGCGGCGTACTGGCCGGTTACAGCACTGACGCCAGCCAGTTGGGCAAGAACATCGTCGACACCCTCGGCAGCGACGGCAAGGACGTGCTGCAACTGCTCACTGGCGGCACGCCGAAAGTGTTGAAACAAGGTGAACTGATCCGCGCCGTGTACCCGGTCAACCCGGTGCCCGAGACCAAGGCCTGGGCCGTGGTCATCGACCTTCCGCAACAGGTTCTGCTGGCCGACTCGGCGAAACTCCAGACAGTGCTGGACGACGCGCGGAACAGCGGCACCCTCAAGACTCTGCTGGTGGCTATTGGCGCCGGCGTCCTTGGTCTGCTGCTGATGTGGCTTACGGCCTCGGGCGTGACCCGGCCGATCAACAGCGTGGCAAACATGCTCAAGGCGATTGCCAGCGGTGACGGTGACCTGACCCAGCGCCTGAACTACACCAAGCAAGATGAGTTGGGCGAACTGGTGAGCTGGTTCAACCGCTTCCTCGACAAGTTGCAACCGACCATCTCCCAGATCAAACAGAGCATCAGCGATGCCCGCGGCACCGCTGACCAGTCTTCGGCCATTGCCCGCCAGACCAGCGAAGGCATGCAGGTGCAGTTCCGCGAGATCGACCAGGTCGCCACTGCGTCCAACGAGATGAGCGCCACCGCCCACGACGTCGCCAACAGTGCCTCGAATGCCGCCAGCGCCGCCAAGGGCGCCGATCAGTCGGCCCGCGATGGCATGGCGATCATCGAGCGCAGCACCCGCGACATCAGCCAACTTGCCGAAGAAGTCAGCAAGGCGGTCACCGAGGTCGAAGCCCTGGCCGTCAACAGCGAGCAGATCGGCTCGGTGCTGGAAGTAATCCGCAGCATTGCCGAGCAGACCAACCTGCTGGCCCTGAACGCCGCCATCGAAGCCGCACGCGCCGGAGAAAGCGGTCGTGGCTTTGCGGTGGTAGCCGATGAGGTGCGCAACTTGGCCAAGCGCACCCAGGATTCGGTGGAAGAGATTCGTCTGGTGATCGAGCGGATTCAAACCGGCACCCGTGGCGTGGTCGCCACCATGCACTCGAGCCAGACCCAGGCCCACAGCAACGCCGGGCAGATCCAGCAGGCGGTACAGGCCCTGGGCAAGATCAGCGAAGCGGTCACGGTGATCAGCGACATGAACCTGCAGATCGCCAGCGCCGCCGAACAGCAGAGCGCGGTGGCCGAAGAGGTCAATCGCAACGTCTCGGCGATCCGCACCGTCACCGAAACCCTCACCGAGCAGGCCACCGAGTCGGCGCAGATCAGCAGTCAGCTCAATTCACTGGCGACCCAGCAGATGAAATTGATGGATCAGTTCCGGGTTTAAGCCACGGTATCAATCGGCGCGACTCAAGAAAGTCCAGAGCAGTTGCGCCCCATAGCCCCGGTAGGGGCGCCAGGGCTCGGCGCGGGCGAGTAACTCGACTGCCGTCACAGGCCGCTCCTCGAGGGCGGTCAGTGCGTTGAGTAGCCCGACATCCGCCACCGGAAGCGCATCCGCGTGGCGCATCTGCCTCAGCGCTATGTACTGCGCCGTCCACTCGCCCACGCCCCACAGCGCCAGCAATGGTGTGACGCTGGTACGCAAGTTGGGGCCAGGCTCAAAAATCTGTGGATTATCCAGCAGCGCCTGCGCCACCCCTGACAAGGTTCGGCCGCGGCTACGGGGCATGCCGAGGGTTGCCAGGTCGGCGTGTGCCAATACCGCAGCCTCGGGAAACAGGTGGCTCAAACCGGGCGCAGGTGATGCCACCCGAGCGCCATAGCGTTCAACCAATTTGCCCGCCAGTTTGATTGCCGCAACCACTGTGATCTGTTGTCCCAGTACCGCGCGTATCGCCAACTCAAGACCGTCCCAGGCGCCGGGCACCTTCACTCCCGGGCGCGCAGCAATTAACGGCGCCAACAGCGGATCCGCCGCCAGGTGCCGATGGATCGGCAGCAGATCGACGTCCAGGTCAAACATCCGCCGCACCCGGGCGACGACTTCAGGCACGAGCGCGGGTGTTACCTCAAACAGGGTCAACTCCAGCCAGTCACCCGCGCCCGCACTGACCGAGAATCTGCCGTGCTCGCCGTGCAGGCTGAAGTTGCGCGAGTACACACCGTCGTTGACCGTCTCCAGCCCGCTGATTGCTCGCGTTGCGAAAAAGCCGAGCATCGCCGGCCAGTCATAGGGTGGCTGATAGTCGAGCCGTAGTTTCACAAGCTGAGGAAACCGTCGTACAGCCCATAGGCCGCCACCAGTGCGCCCAGTACCACGCCGGCAAAAATGCCTTTTTCGATGTGGGTGAACAGCGGCTGCCCCTGCTCATGCTTGGCCTTGGCAAACAGGATCACCCCCGGCGCATACAGCAGCGCCGACAAAAGCAGGTATTTAACCCCGCCGGCATACAGCAACCACACCGCATAGACCAGGGCGATACCACCGATCAGCAGGTCCTTGCGGCGCTCGGCGGAGGCGTTCTCGTAGGTTTCACCGCGTCCGCTCAACAGCACTGCATAGGCCGCCGACCACAGGTACGGCACCAAAATCATCGAGGACGCGAGGTAGATCAGACTGGTGTAGGTACCGGCGGAAAACAGGGTGATTAGCAGGAAAATCTGGATCATTACGTTGGTCAGCCACAGGGCATTGACCGGTACATGATTGGCGTTCTCCTTTTTCAGGAACGCCGGCATGGTCTTGTCTCGCGCCGTGGCAAAGAGAATTTCGGCGCACAGCAGCGCCCACGACAGCAACGCACCCAGCAGCGAAATCGCCAGGCCGATACTGATCAGCAATGCGCCCCACGGTCCGACAATGTGCTCCAGCACCGCCGCCAGCGAAGGGTTCTGCAACTCGGCGAGCTCCGGCTGGCTCATGATCCCCAGGGACAACACGTTGACCAGCACCAGCAGCGCCAGTACCCCGATAAAACCGATGACCGTCGCCCGGCCCACATCCGAGCGCTTTTCGGCACGGGCGGAATAGACGCTGGCGCCTTCGATGCCGATGAACACGAACACCGTGACCAGCATCATGTTGCGCACCTGATCCATCACGCTGCCGAAATTCGGATTGCTGCGGCCCCAGATATCACGGGTGAAGATGTCGGCTTTGAACGCCACGGCGGCGATCACGATGAACATCACCAGCGGCACGATCTTCGCCACGGTGGTCAGCTGATTGATGAACGCGGCTTCCTTGATCCCGCGCATCACCAGGAAATGCACGCCCCACAGCAGAGCAGAGGCGCAGGCAATGGCAATTGGCGTGTTGCCTTGGCCGAAGACCGGGAAGAAGTAACCGAGGGTGCTGAACAGCAGGACGAAGTAGCCGACGTTTCCCAGCCAGGCGCTGATCCAGTAGCCCCAGGCCGAGGAAAAGCCCATGTAATCGCCGAAACCGGCCTTGGCATAGGCATAGACCCCGGAGTCCAGTTCGGGCTTGCGGTTGGCCAGGGTCTGGAACACAAAGGCCAGGGTCAGCATGCCTACCGCGGTGATGCCCCAGCCGATCAGTACGGCGCCGGCGTCGGCACGGGCGGCCATGTTCTGCGGCAAGGAGAAAATCCCCCCGCCGATCATCGAGCCGACGACCAGCGCGATCAATGCGTTAAGTCTCAGCTTTTGCGCCGGTTGCGACATCGTTACCTCTCACGTCAACTGATTGTCATAGAAAAAGAGCATAACAGTGTGCTCTTCAGTAAATATCAAGTTTGGCATTTCGTTTATCAGGTAACGCTAAAAATAAACCATTTTTTAGAATTTTCTCGTCTAAAACAACAGAAGACGGAGGTCATTTTCCGGCGACTTTGAAAAAGTTCAATCATCGCCTGAAATTGCCGTAAAAATTTGCACATTCCTGAAAACCAACTAATTTCTAATCCTTGAGCAATAGGATCCATTCCTGCTCAACATCCTACACGCCTCTAGAATAGGCACTCTTGGCCGTTACCGAAGCTTTAATTCGTCTATGACAAGCAATGGAATGTATCAATGGACTGATCTAGATCAGGTGTTCTAAGCGCAAGCAGATTTATTCTGAAGCCTCTCTTCTCCTGCAACGGAGTCATACAATGTCAGAAGCTCCCGGAAAACTACGACTAGGTGCCTTAGTCGCGCTGGTGGTCGGCTCGATGATTGGTGGCGGGATCTTCTCCCTGCCCCAAAACATGGCGGCAAGTGCCGATGTGGGTGCAGTTTTAATTGGTTGGGCAATCACCGCCGTGGGTATGTTGACCCTGGCTTTTGTGTTCCAGACCCTGGCCAACCGTAAACCGGATCTCGACGGCGGGGTGTACGCTTACGCCAAGGCCGGTTTCGGCGATTACATGGGTTTCTCTTCGGCCTGGGGCTATTGGATCAGTGCCTGGCTGGGCAACGTCGGCTACTTCGTCTTGCTGTTCAGCACCCTGGGTTACTTCTTCCCGATTTTCGGTGAGGGCAATACCGTCGCCGCCATCATCGGCGCCTCGGTGCTGCTGTGGGCCGTGCATTTCCTGGTCCTGCGCGGGATCAAGGAAGCCGCGTTCATTAACCTGGTGACCACGGTCGCCAAAGTTGTGCCGCTGCTGCTGTTTGTCCTGATCGCCTTGTTCGCCTTCAAACTGGACATCTTCACTGCTGACATCTGGGGCATCAAGAACCCTGATCTGGGCAGCGTGATGGATCAGGTGCGCAACATGATGCTGGTCACCGTGTGGGTGTTCATCGGTATCGAGGGGGCGAGCATCTTCTCGTCCCGTGCCGAAAAACGCTCGGACGTGGGTAAGGCCACCGTAATCGGCTTCATCACTGTGCTGCTGTTCCTGGTGCTGGTGAACGTGCTGTCGCTGGGCATCATGACTCAACCGGAACTGGCCAAACTGCAGAACCCTTCCATGGCAGCCGTGCTTGAGCACGTGGTGGGCCACTGGGGCGCGGTGCTGATCAGCGTCGGTCTGATCATCTCGCTGCTGGGTGCCTTGCTGTCGTGGGTGCTGCTGTGTGCGGAAATCATGTTCGCCGCCGCCAAGGACCACACCATGCCGGAGTTCCTGCGCAAGGAAAACGCCAACCACGTACCGGTCAATGCCCTGTGGCTGACCAACGCGATGGTGCAGATTTT
Source organism: Pseudomonas sp. Pse1 (assembly GCF_024519635.1). Taxonomy (NCBI): domain Bacteria; kingdom Pseudomonadati; phylum Pseudomonadota; class Gammaproteobacteria; order Pseudomonadales; family Pseudomonadaceae; genus Pseudomonas; species Pseudomonas sp. Pse1. The sequence continues at coordinate 419,165 of NZ_JALJRO010000003.1, read as the reverse complement.
CCTCGTCATCACTCTGTTCTCGGCCAGTACTTACCTGTCGCTGATCTACCTCGCCACCTCGATGATCCTGGTGCCTTACCTGTGGTCGGCGGCCTACGCCCTGCTCCTGGCAGTGCGCGGTGAGTCTTACGAGAACGCCATCGCCGAACGCAAGAAAGACCTGTTCATCGGCGCGATTGCCCTGATCTACGCGGTCTGGCTGATCTACGCCGGCGGCCTGAAATACCTGCTGCTGTCCGCCCTGCTGTATGCCCCTGGCGTGATTCTGTTCGCCAAGGCCAAGCGCGAGTTGGGCAAACCTGTCTTCACCAACGTCGAGAAGCTGATTTTTGCTGTAGTAGTCATAGGCGCCCTGTTTGCGGCCTATGGGCTCTATGACGGCTTCCTGACTCTGTAATACCCAAGTTTATTTTGTCATCTGGAGGATCACTGTAATGACCACGGAAAAAGTTAAGTACGGCGTCCATTCTGAAGCCGGAAAACTGCGTAAAGTCATGGTTTGCTCCCCGGGCCTGGCCCACCAGCGGCTGACCCCGAACAACTGCGACGAACTGCTGTTCGACGACGTGCTGTGGGTTGCCCAAGCCAAGCGCGACCACTTCGACTTCGTCACCAAGATGCGCGAGCGCGGCATCGACGTGCTGGAAATGCACAACCTGTTGACCGACATCGTTGCCATCCCTGAAGCACTGGACTGGATTCTCGACCACAAGGTCACCGCAGACTCGGTGGGCCTGGGCCTGATCAACGAAGTCAAATCCTGGCTGAAAAGCCTGGAGCCACGACACATCGCCGAATTCCTGATTGGCGGCGTGTCCGCCGATGATCTGCCGGACAGTTTCGGCGGCAAAACCATCCAGATGTTCCGCGACTTCCTCGGCCACTCCAGCTTCATCCTGCCGCCGCTGCCCAACACCCAGTTCACCCGCGACACCACCTGCTGGATCTATGGCGGCGTGACACTGAACCCGATGTACTGGCCGGCGCGACGTCAGGAAACCTTGCTGACCACCGCCATCTATAAATTCCACCCGCAGTTCACCAATGCCGAATTCGAGATCTGGTACGGCGACCCGGAAAAGGATCACGGCAGTTCGACCCTGGAAGGCGGCGACGTGATGCCAATCGGCAACGGTGTCGTGCTGATTGGCATGGGCGAACGCACCTCCCGCCAAGCCATTGGCCAACTGGCGCTGAACCTGTTCAAGAACAAAGCCGTCGAGAAAGTGATTGTCGCCGGCCTGCCAAAATCCCGCGCCGCCATGCACCTGGACACCGTGTTCAGCTTCTGCGATCGCGACCTGGTGACGATCTTCCCGGAAGTGGTAAACCAGATCGTTGCCTTCACCCTGCGTCCTGACGACAGCAAACACGGCGGCATTGATATCCGCCGCGAGGAAGGCACTTTCCTCGACGTGGTCGCCAAGGCCCTCAACCTCAAGGCCCTGCGCGTGGTGGAAACCGGTGGCAACAGCTTCGCCGCCGAACGCGAGCAGTGGGACGACGGCAACAACGTGGTGGCGGTAGAGCCAGGCGTGGTGATCGGTTACGACCGCAACACTTACACCAATACCCTGCTGCGCAAGGCCGGGGTCGAGGTCATCACCATCAGCGCCGGCGAGCTTGGCCGTGGTCGTGGCGGCGGTCACTGCATGACCTGCCCAATCGTCCGCGACCCAATCGACTACTAACCAATTAACCCTGGCCGCCACTTATCCAGTGCGGCCAGGGGGATAACCGAAATCCAAGGAGATCCAAAATGGCTTTTAACATTCACAACCGCAATCTGCTGAGCCTGGAACACCACACCCCTCGCGAATTGCGTTATCTGCTCGATCTGTCCCGCGACCTGAAACGCGCCAAGTACACCGGTACCGAGCAGCAGCACCTCAAAGGCAACAACATCGCGCTGATCTTCGAAAAAACCTCGACCCGCACCCGCTGTGCGTTCGAAGTGGCAGCTTATGACCAGGGCGCGAACGTCACCTACATCGACCCGAACTCGTCGCAGATCGGCCATAAAGAAAGCATGAAGGACACCGCCCGCGTTCTGGGGCGCATGTACGACGCCATCGAGTACCGTGGCTTCAAGCAGGAAATCGTTGAAGAACTGGCCAAGTTCGCCGGTGTTCCCGTGTTCAACGGCCTGACCGACGAATACCACCCAACGCAAATGATCGCCGACGTGCTGACCATGCGTGAGCACGCCGACAAGCCGATCCACGAAATCAGCTACGTCTACCTGGGCGACGCCCGCAACAACATGGGTAACTCGCTGCTGCTGATCGGCGCCAAGCTGGGCATGGACGTGCGTATCTGCGCACCGAAAGCCCTGTGGCCGCATGACGATCTGGTGGAACGTTGCAACAAGTACGCCGAAGAAAGCGGCGCGCGCATCACCCTGACCGAAGACCCGAAAGCCGCGGTCAAGGGCGTGGACTTCATCCACACCGACGTCTGGGTATCGATGGGTGAGCCGGTTGAAGCCTGGGCCGAGCGTATCCAGCAACTGCTGCCGTACCAGGTCAACGCCGAGCTGATGAAAGCCACCGGCAACCCACGCACCAAGTTCATGCACTGCCTGCCGGCGTTCCACAACAGCGACACCAAGGTCGGCAAACAGATCGCCGAGCAGTATCCACATCTGTCCAACGGCATCGAAGTGACTGACGACGTGTTCGAGTCCCCTGCCTGCATCGCCTTCGAGCAAGCGGAAAACCGCATGCACACCATCAAGGCGATCCTGGTGTCGACCCTGGCCGACCTGTAAGCCTTCGCTCCCCCTGTAGGAGCGAGCCTGCTCGCGATAGCGCCGTACCGGTCGACAACAATATCGACTGCCAGGCCCCCATCGCGAGCAGGCTCGCTCCTACAAATGACCGGATCGACTGTACATTCCCTTTCAGAAGGACCAGCACCATGCGTATCGTCGTAGCTCTGGGCGGTAACGCCCTTCTTCGTCGTGGCGAGCCCATGACCGCGGACAATCAACGCGCCAACATCCGCATCGCCACCGAACAAATCGCCAAGATTCATCCGGGCAACCAACTGGTTATCGCCCACGGCAACGGCCCGCAAGTCGGCCTGCTGTCATTACAGGCGGCCGCCTACACCTCAGTCGCCGCTTACCCGCTGGACGTGCTCGGCGCAGAAACCGAAGGCATGATCGGCTACATCATCGAACAGGAATTGGGCAACCTGCTGGACTTCGAAGTGCCTTTCGCCACCCTCCTGACCCAGGTTGAAGTGGACGCCAAAGACCCGGCATTCCAGAACCCGACCAAACCGATCGGCCCGGTCTACTCCAAGGCCGAAGCCGAAGCCCTGGCCGCGGAAAAAGGCTGGGCAATTGCCCCCGATGGCGACAAGTTCCGCCGCGTGGTCGCCAGCCCGAAACCCAAGCGCATCTTTGAGATCCGTCCGATCAAATGGCTGCTGGACAAGGGCAGCATCGTGATCTGCGCCGGCGGTGGCGGCATCCCGACCATGTATGACGAAAACGGCAAGCTCAAAGGCATTGAAGCGGTGATTGACAAGGACCTGTGCTCGGCGTTGCTGGCGGAGCAACTGGAGGGGGATCTGCTGGTCATCGCCACCGACGTCAACGCGGCCTACATCGATTATGGCAAGCCGACCCAGAAAGCTATCGGCCAGGCTCACCCCGACGAAATGGAAAAACTCGGCTTTGCCGCCGGTTCCATGGGCCCGAAAGTCCAGGCTGCCTGCGACTTCGCGCGCAACACTGGCAAAGTCGCGGTGATCGGTTCACTCTCGGATATCGAAGCGATCGTCCAGGGCAAGGCCGGTACCCGCATCAGCACCGCCAAGCCTGGCATCACCTACCTATAATGTAAAAAGGGGCAGGCCAGGCGCCTGCCCCGACATCATGCCTTGAGAAGGAGACGCCTATGGCCCAGTTCGAACCTGGTCACCTGCACATCGAACGACATGCACTGAACGATAAGGATGTCAGCTACGACATCAAGCTTGAATACAAGGTTGAACAGGATCCGAGTAAAGGCAAAGGCATGCTGTTCAGAATGCATGGCTCGATTCAGGGCAAACCTGTTGATGAACCCTTCTTCCTACCCAAGGAAGAGGCGTATAACTTCGCCAGCAACGTGACAAAGATTGCCGAGAAATATGGCATTCCCAAGTCAATGAGTAGCATCGGCTCCGTTCATAAGCACTACGACCTGATGTTCGAGGACGTGCGCGTGCAACTGAACATGAAGTCCGGTGAACCGGTCGACCTGAAAAGTTTCGAGTAACCAGATCCCACTGTAGGAGCGAGCCTGCTCGCGAAAGCGATCCCACATTCAACTTCGATGTTGTCTGACACACCGCTTTCGCGAGCAGGCTCGTTCCCACATTGGAACCCTCAACACCACCAACCGATTTCACCTTACCCCCGCACCAAGGCATACTTGCCACCCTCCGCACCGTAGACCCTGAAACCGCCCCATGCGTATCCACGTCAGCTTCATCGACCGCGTCGGCATCACCCAGGAGGTCCTGGCCTTGCTCGGTGGGCGCAATCTCAATCTGGATGCGGTGGAAATGGTTCCACCGAACGTCTACATCGACGCCCCGACCTTGAGTCCACAGGTGCTCGAAGAACTGCGCGATGCGCTGTTCAATGTGCAGGGCGTGCAAGCGGTGACCGTGGTCGACATCCTTCCCGGGCAACGCCGGCACCTGCAACTCGACGCCCTGTTGGCGGCGATGACCGACCCGGTGCTGGCTCTGGACAGTGCGGGTACGATTCTGTTGGCCAACCCGGCCCTGATCGCCCTTTACGGTCGCGAGCCAGCCGGGGAAAACGTCGGCGCATTGTTTGCCGATCCGGCCCTGCTAGGCACCCTGCTCGAACATGGCTTTCGTCTGCCGCTGCGCGAGATCACCGTCAACGGCCAGACCCTGCTGCTGGACGCGACGCCGATCACCGATGCCGGCGCCCTGCTGACCCTCTATCAAGCCAACCGGATCGGCGAGCAACTGTCGGCCCTGCACCACGATCACGCCGAAGGCTTCGATGCGTTGCTCGGCGAATCCCCCGTCATTCGTACCCTCAAGGCCCGGGCCCAACGAGTCGCAGCGCTGGATGCACCCTTGCTGATCCAGGGCGAAACCGGCACTGGCAAGGAACTGGTGGCGCGCGCTTGCCATGCCAACAGTAGCCGCCACAGTGCGCCCTTTCTGGCGTTGAACTGCGCGGCATTGCCGGAAAACCTCGCCGAAAGCGAACTGTTCGGCTATGCCCCCGGCGCCTTCACCGGCGCCCAGCGCGGCGGTAAACCGGGGCTGATGGAACTGGCCAACCAGGGTACGGTGTTTCTCGATGAGATCGGCGAGATGTCGCCCTACCTGCAGGCCAAGCTCCTGCGCTTTCTCAATGACGGCAGCTTTCGCCGGGTGGGCGGCGATCGCGAAGTCAAGGTCAATGTGCGGATCCTCAGCGCGACCCACCGTGATCTGGAAAAAATGGTCAGCGAAGGGACCTTCCGCGAAGACCTGTTCTATCGCCTGAACGTGCTCAACGTCGAAGTGCCGCCACTGCGCGACCGTGGCCAGGACATCCTGCTGCTGGCGCGTTACTTCATGCAGCAGGCCTGCGCACAAATCCAGCGTCCGGTCTGCCGCCTGGCCCCCGGCACCTACCCGGCCCTGCTGGGCAATCGCTGGCCGGGCAACGTGCGGCAACTGCAGAACGTGATCTTCCGCGCCGCCGCCATCTGCGAGAGCAGCCTGGTGGACATCGGCGACCTGGACATCGCCGGCACCTCGGTCGCCCGCCAAAGCGACAGCGAAGTCGACAGCCTGGAACAGGCGATGGAAGACTTCGAACGCTCGCTGCTGGAAAAACTCTACGTCAGCTACCCCTCGACCCGCCAACTGGCCAGCCGCCTGCAAACCTCGCACACGGCGATCGCCCATCGTTTGCGCAAGTACGGTATTCCAAATAAGCCTTGATCCCTGTAGGAGCAGCCCGGCCGGCTCCTACAGGGTCTGCGATAGTCACAAAATCATCGCCAAAAACGACCTCCACCTGTACTGAAAGCGCTACAGCGGAACGATATCGCTACACCCTCCTTCCAGCGCCTCCACGCAAGGCTTTGATCCCCATAGGCTTTTTTCTCCGCACCGGACTGTAGCGATTTCGCTACACCTGCTTATCTCGCCGCAACCGAAATAACTCGCAAGCACTTGTTTTGTAACGACTTTTCAAGATTGGCAACGTTTTTGCTTTGTAACCCCTCATTAATCAAGGGCATTACGCCCACGCTTTCCACCGCGTCCACCAGACGAGTCTGGCCCCTGAGGAGTTTCCATGAGCGAGTTGCGTTTTACTGAAGATCACGAATGGCTGCGCACCGAAGCCGACGGCAGTGTCACTGTCGGCATCACCGCCTTCGCGCAGAACGCCCTGGGCGACGTGGTGTTCGTGCAACTGCCTGAATTGCAGGCTTACGACAAGGGCGCGGAAGCCGCCACCGTGGAATCGGTCAAGGCCGCCAGCGGCGTGTACATGCCCCTGGACGGCGAAGTGCTGGCAACCAACCCGGCGCTGGAGGACAGCCCGGAACTGGTCAACGAAGACCCGCTGGGCGAAGGCTGGTTTTTCCGCTTTCAGCCTGCCGATGCATCAGCCGTCGCCAAGTTGCTGGATCAGGACGCCTATGACCGTCTGATCAAAGCCAACGCGCAAGCTTGAGGAGCACCGACATGACTGAAGTCAACCTGAGCACCGCCAACGAATTCATCGCCCGTCACATCGGCCCGCGTGCCGGCGACGAGCAAGCCATGCTCAACAGCCTCGGTTTCGACTCCCTGGAAGCCCTGAGCGCCAGCGTCATCCCCGACAGCATCAAGGGCACCAGCGTACTGGGTCTTGAAGACGGTCTGAGCGAAGCCCAGGCCCTGGCCGCGATCAAGGCCATCGCCGGCAAGAACCAGCTGTTCAAGACCTACATCGGCCAGGGCTACTACAACTGCCACACACCATCGCCGATCCTGCGCAACCTCCTGGAAAACCCGGCCTGGTACACCGCCTACACCCCGTACCAGCCAGAAATTTCCCAGGGCCGCCTGGAAGCGCTGCTGAATTTCCAGACCCTGATCAGCGACCTGTCCGGCCTGCCGATCGCCAACGCCTCGTTGCTCGACGAAGCCACCGCTGCTGCCGAAGCCATGACCTTCTGCAAACGCCTGAGCAAGAACAAGGGCAGCCACGCCTTCTTTGCCTCCGTGCATTGCCACCCGCAGACCCTCGACGTGCTGCGCACCCGGGCCGAACCACTGGGCATCGAGGTGGTAGTCGCCGATGAGCGTGAGCTGAGCGATCTCAGCCCGTTCTTCGGTGCCCTGCTGCAATACCCAGCCGCCAACGGCGACCTGTTCGACTACCGCGAGCTGACCGAACGCTTCCACGCCGCCAACGCCCTGGTGGCCGTGGCCGCCGACCTGCTGGCCCTGACGGTCCTCACCCCGCCAGGCGAGTTCGGCGCAGACGTGGCCATCGGCAGCGCGCAGCGTTTCGGCGTGCCGCTGGGCTTTGGCGGTCCGCACGCGGCGTACTTCGCCACCAAAGATGCGTTCAAACGCGATATGCCGGGGCGCCTGGTCGGTGTCTCCGTCGATCGTTTCGGCAAACCGGCGCTGCGCCTGGCCATGCAGACCCGCGAGCAACACATCCGTCGCGAGAAGGCGACCAGCAACATCTGCACCGCCCAAGTCCTGCTGGCCAACATCGCCAGCATGTATGCGGTGTATCACGGCCCCAAAGGCCTGACCCAGATCGCCCTGCGCATCCATCACCTGACCGCAATCCTCGCCAAGGGCCTGGATGCACTGGGAGTGAAGGTCGAACAAGCGCACTTCTTCGACACCCTGACCCTGGCCACCGGTGCCAACACCGCCACCCTGCATGATCAGGCACGCGCCCAGCGTATCAACCTGCGGGTGATCGATGCCGAGCGTCTGGGCCTGTCCCTCGACGAAACCACTGCCCAGGCGGACATCGAGACCTTGTGGAGCGTATTCGCCGGCGGTCAAGCGCTGCCGGAGTTCGCCGCGCTTGCCGCTGCCGTACAAGGCACCCTGCCAGCGGCCCTGGTTCGCCAGTCGGCCATCCTTAGCCACCCGGTGTTCAACCGCTATCACTCGGAAACCGAGCTGATGCGCTACCTGCGCAAGCTTGCCGACAAGGATCTGGCCCTGGATCGCACCATGATCCCGCTGGGTTCGTGCACCATGAAACTTAACGCCGCCAGCGAAATGATCCCGGTGACCTGGGCCGAATTCGGCGCCCTGCACCCGTTCGCTCCGGCCGAGCAGAGTGCCGGCTATCAGCAATTGACTGATGAGCTGGAAGCAATGCTCTGCGCCGCCACCGGTTACGACGCCGTGTCGCTGCAACCGAACGCCGGTTCCCAGGGCGAGTACGCTGGCCTGCTGGCCATTCGCGCCTACCACCAGAGCCGTGGCGATGACCGCCGCGACATCTGCCTGATCCCGTCATCCGCCCACGGCACCAACCCGGCCACCGCCCACATGGCCGGCATGCGCGTGGTGGTGACGGCCTGCGATGCCCGTGGCAACGTCGACATCGAAGACCTGCGTGCCAAGGCCATCGAGCACCGCGAACACCTCGCGGCCCTGATGATCACCTACCCGTCGACCCATGGCGTGTTCGAGGAAGGCATCCGCGAAATCTGCGGGATCATCCACGACAACGGCGGCCAGGTGTACATCGACGGCGCCAACATGAACGCCATGGTCGGCCTCTGCGCACCGGGCAAGTTCGGCGGCGACGTATCGCACCTGAACCTGCACAAGACGTTCTGCATCCCTCACGGCGGTGGCGGCCCGGGTGTCGGGCCGATCGGCGTGAAGTCGCACCTGATCCCGTTCCTGCCCGGTCACGCGGCCATGGAGCGCAAGGAAGGCGCGGTGTGCGCGGCACCGTTCGGCAGCGCCAGCATCCTGCCCATCACCTGGATGTACATCCGCATGATGGGCGGCGCCGGCCTCAAGCGCGCTTCGCAGCTGGCGATCCTCAACGCCAACTACATCTCTCGTCGCCTGGAAGAGCACTACCCGGTGCTGTACACCGGCAGCAACGGTCTGGTGGCCCACGAGTGCATCCTCGACCTGCGCCCGCTGAAGGACAGCAGCGGCATCAGCGTCGATGACGTGGCAAAGCGCCTGATCGACTTCGGCTTCCACGCCCCGACTATGTCGTTCCCGGTCGCCGGGACCCTGATGATCGAGCCGACCGAAAGCGAATCCAAGGAAGAGCTGGACCGCTTCTGCGACGCGATGATCCGCATCCGCGAGGAAATCCGTGCAGTCGAGAATGGCACCCTGGACAAGGACGACAATCCGCTGAAAAACGCCCCGCACACTGCGGCGGAAATCGTTGGCGAGTGGTCGCACTCTTACAGCCGCGAACAGGCGGTGTACCCGGTGGCGTCGTTGATCGAAAGCAAGTACTGGCCGCCGGTCGGTCGCGTCGACAATGTGTTCGGCGACCGCAACCTGATCTGCGCCTGCCCGTCGATCGAAAGCTACGCTTAAGCGAATGAGGGGGCGGACTGATCCGCCCCCGATTTCAACAACACCACAGTCCTCTGTAGGAGCGAGCCGGCTCCGGGCGGCTCGCTCCTACAGAGGGCTGTGTCAGACTCGGCTTGCCAATCCCCATAACAAGAAACCGGAGAACAACCATGTCGTTAAGCGTGTTCGACCTGTTCAAGATTGGCATCGGCCCTTCCAGTTCCCACACTGTCGGCCCGATGCGGGCGGCTGCGCGCTTCGTCGAGGGCCTGCGCCGCGACGACCTGCTCAAGGCCACCACCAGCGTCAAGGTTGAGCTGTACGGTTCGCTCGGCGCCACCGGCAAAGGCCACGGCAGTGACAAGGCCGTGCTGCTGGGCCTGGAAGGCGAACACCCGGACACCGTGGATACCGAGACCATCGCCGCCCGCCTGCTGGAAATTCGCAGCAGCGGCCGGATCAACCTGCTCGGCGAACACCCCATCGATTTCAACGAAAAACTCCACCTGGCGATGATCCGCAAGCCGTTGGACTATCACCCCAATGGCATGATCTTTCGTGCCTTCGACGCCGCCAGCCTGCAGATTCGCAGTCGCGAGTACTACTCGGTGGGTGGCGGTTTTGTCGTCGACGAAGATGCCGCCGGTGCCGATCGCATCGTCGAGGACGCCACACCGCTGACCTTTGCGTTCAAAAGCGCCAAGGACCTGCTTGGGCATTGCAGCACTTACGGGATGCCTATCAGCCAGGTGATGCTGACCAACGAAAGCGCCTGGCGCCCAGAGGCGCAAACCCGTGCCGGCCTGCTGAATATCTGGCAGGTGATGCAGGACTGCGTCGACGCTGGCTGTCGCAATGAGGGAATTCTGCCTGGCGGACTCAAGGTCAAGCGGCGAGCCGCGGCCTTGCACCGGCAACTGTGCAAGAACCCGGAATCGTCCCTCCGCGACCCACTGTCGGTACTGGATTGGGTCAACCTGTACGCCCTGGCAGTCAACGAAGAAAACGCCAACGGCGGCCGTGTGGTGACCGCACCTACCAACGGCGCCGCCGGGATCATTCCCGCCGTTCTGCACTACTACATGCGCTTCATCCCCGGCGCGAACGAGGATGGCGTGGTGCGTTTTCTGCTCACTGCCGCGGCGATCGGCATCCTGTACAAGGAAAACGCCTCGATCTCGGGTGCCGAAGTGGGCTGCCAAGGCGAAGTGGGCGTGGCCTGCTCAATGGCGGCCGGGGCGCTGTGCGAAGTCCTCGGTGGCAGCGTCCAGCAGGTCGAGAACGCCGCCGAAATCGGCATGGAACACAACCTCGGACTGACCTGCGACCCGATTGGCGGCCTGGTGCAAGTCCCCTGCATCGAGCGCAACGCCATGGGTTCGGTCAAGGCCATCAACGCGGTGCGCATGGCCTTGCGCGGCGACGGTCAGCACTTCGTCTCCCTCGACAAGGTGATCCGCACCATGCGCCAGACCGGCGCCGACATGAAAAGCAAATACAAGGAAACCGCCCGAGGCGGTTTGGCCGTCAACATTATCGAGTGCTGATGCGAGCGCATCCCCACCCGTTTTTCCAGGAGCTGAATATGTCCACCGAGCACTTGCTGAAAACCCCGCTGCACAAATTGCACATCGAACTGGGCGCACGCATGGTGCCGTTCGCTGGCTACGACATGCCGGTGCAATACCCGCTGGGCGTGATGAAAGAGCACCAGCACAGCCGTGATCAGGCCGGGCTGTTCGATGTTTCGCACATGGGCCAGATCCGCCTGACCGGCGCCAATGCCGCCAGCGCACTGGAAACCCTGGTGCCAGTGGACATCATCGACTTGCCGGTAGGCATGCAGCGCTATGCCATGTTTACCAATGAACAAGGCGGTATCCTCGACGACCTGATGGTGGCCAACCTCGGAAACGACGAGCTGTTCCTGGTGGTCAACGCCGCGTGCAAGGACCAGGACCTGGCGCACTTGCGCGCGCATATCGGCGATCAATGCCAGATCGAGCCGCTGTTCGAGGAGCGCGCCCTGCTCGCACTGCAAGGCCCGGCTGCGGTTACAGCGCTGGCGCGCCTGGTGCCGGAGGTGGCAAAGATGACCTTCATGCAATTCATTCGGGTGAATCTGCAGGGCGTGGAGTGTTTTGTGAGCCGCTCGGGCTACACCGGTGAAGATGGCTTCGAAATCTCCGTACCGTCTCTCCACGCCGAAGCCCTGGCACGCACCCTGCTGGCTGAACCCGAGGTCGCCGCCATCGGCCTTGGTGCCCGCGACTCGTTGCGTCTGGAGGCGGGTCTGTGCCTCTACGGCCATGACATGAACACCCAGACCACGCCGATCGAAGCCAGCCTGCTGTGGGCCATTTCCAAGCCACGGCGTGCCGATGGTGCGCGTGCCGGCGGCTTCCCCGGTGCCGAACAGATTTTTGCCCAGCAGCAAAACGGTGTACTACGCAAACGGGTCGGCCTGTTGCCTCAGGAGCGGACGCCGGTGCGTGAAGGCGCAGAAATCGTCAATGAAGCGGGCGAGATCATCGGCAGCGTCTGCAGCGGTGGTTTCGGTCCAACCTTGGGCGCCCCGCTGGCGATGGGATATCTCGACAGCGCCTACACCGCACTCGACACTCAGGTCTGGGCCATTGTCCGTGGCAAAAAAGTGCCACTGCGTGTAAGCAAAATGCCATTTGTTCCGCAACGCTACTATCGTGGCTGAGTAGCTGTTCCGATAAGTAACGCGACTGCGTAACAGTGCACTAAACTGTAACGCAGTCGCCATAAAACAGTGCATTGCTTGGTTATAAGCTTCGTTTATGAACTCGGCTTATAACATTCGAAAACAATTGAACAACTCTATCGAATAAGCCACGCAAACAGCCCCAAGCCTAGCAATACAAGGCTTTCACGGGGGCTTGTTTTTCCTGTGGTAGTTGGCGTAGAGTTTGTTCACTGTGTTTGCATGGGTCGCTTGGAATCGTGACCTGGGCAGTAGCCAACAAGTTTGCTACACCCGTTCTACGTCTTTCTTCCTTCCTGCAACCAGCCCCAGTACTCTTTCATGAGAAAGAGGCTGTCATTAATTTTTTGCGTCAAAGGAAATAAGAAATGTCCCAACGTCAGAGCGGCACCGTCAAGTGGTTTAACGACGAAAAAGGTTTTGGTTTTATCACTCCAGAAAGCGGCCCGGATCTGTTCGTGCATTTCCGTGCCATCCAGGGCAACGGCTTCAAGAGCCTGAAAGAAGGCCAGAAAGTGACCTTCATCGCTGTGCAGGGCCAAAAAGGCATGCAGGCTGACGAAGTTCAAGCAGAAGCTTAATCTTCTGTAACGAAAAAGCCCCTGATGCTGACATCAGGGGCTTTTTTGTGCGCGTAAATCCGTAAAATGGCTTCCTTTTTCCGCCGAGAGCCTGCCATGTCGAAACACCTGCTTACTCCCCAGGGCGAATTTCCTGTCGCTGGCCTGGGTCGTCGTCTGGCAGCGATGTTCTATGACTTTCTGCTGTGCACCGCCTTGATGATCGTCACGGGGGGCATCTACAAGATGGTACAGATGGCAATCATCGGTGAAGAGCGGATGCGCGCCCTGACCGATGCTGGCGCCCTGGATGGCGATCCCCTGCTGTCTACCGTGCTGCTGTTCGTACTGTTCGCCTTCTTCGCCAAATTCTGGACCTATTCCGGGCAGACCCTGGGCATGCAAGTCTGGTGCATCCGCGTGCAGAACGCCGATGGCTCGGCCATCAGCCTGTGGCAGGCACTGTTGCGCTTCGTGGTCTCGATTGCCTCGCTGCTGTGCGTCGGCCTCGGCTTTTTCTGGAGCCTGTTCGACAAGCAGCACCGCAGCTGGCACGACATGTACTCCAATAGCCAGTTGGTGCGGATTCCGAAGAAGAAAAAGTGATCGGCCAGATACGAAAAAGCCCCGAATGATCGGGGCTTTTTTTTGCTCAGGCGTTACCCGCAAGCTTCATCCGCGCTGCGGCGGTGAAGTCGAGCATGCGCTTGAGTGGGCGAATCGCCTGGGGGATCAGCGATGGCTCGACGAAGATTTCTCCAGAGCCCTCACGCAGGCACTGCAGCGTGCGCTCGAGGGTATTCATCGCCATCCACGGGCAATGCGCGCAACTGCGGCACGCCGCGCCGTTACCGGCCGTTGGCGCCTCGATGAAGACCTTGTCCGGGCACAACTGCTGCATCTTGTAGAAGATGCCGCGATCGGTGGCAACGATCAGGGTCTTGTGGGGCAGGCTTTGCGCCGCAGCGATCAATTGACTGGTGGAGCCCACGGCATCCGCCAGCTCGATGACTGCCGTCGGCGACTCCGGGTGGACCAGGATCGCGGCATCCGGGTACAAGGCCTTCATGTCTTCCAGCTGTTTGGCCTTGAACTCCTCGTGGACGATGCACGCACCGTCCCACAGCAGCATGTCGGCACCGGTCTTGCGCTGGATGTAGGTGCCCAGGTGCTTGTCCGGCCCCCAGATGATCGTCTCGCCGTTATCCATCAGGCTTTCGACGATCTCCAGCGCACAACTGGAGGTCACTACCCAATCCGCCCGCGCCTTAACCGCTGCCGAGGTGTTGGCATAGACCACCACCGTGCGCTCCGGGTGCTGGTCACAGAACGCCGAAAACTCGTCGACCGGGCAACCCAGGTCCAGCGAGCAGGTCGCTTCCAGCGTCGGCATCAGCACGCGCTTTTCCGGGTTGAGGATCTTCGCCGTCTCGCCCATGAACTTCACGCCGGCGACGACCACGGTCTTGGCCGGATGCGCATTGCCGAAGCGGGCCATTTCCAGGGAGTCGGAAACACAGCCACCGGTTTCCTCGGCCAGGGCCTGGATGATCGGATCGCAATAGAAGTGTGCAACCAGCACCGCGTCCTGAGCCTTGAGCTCGGCGGCGATGGCGGCGCGGTAGTGAGCCTCCTCGGCGGGCGTCAGCGGCTTGGGCTGCTTGGCATCGAGGTGGGCTTGAACCAGAAGGCGTTCGGAAATTTGCGTCATGTTCGCAAGACCTGCGGGCGCATATGCGCGAAAGTCGAGTATACACCCGGCTCCGGACCCATCAGGGTACCGCCGGGAAAGTGAGTATTCATCAGGCACGGACGCCGTTGAAGCTGCGCAAGGCTACAGAATATCCCAGAGTTGCAAAAGACCATTCTGCGCCGATCACGCGGTGCAGCAGCCCTTGATTGCATAAGGCCTGAATCGCGGGCAAAAAAAAACCCGGAAATCCTCACTTTCGTGGGCCTTCCGGATTTTCTAAACCGCCAAATATGGTGGGTCGTGTGGGATTCGAACCTACGACCAATTGGTTAAAAGCCAACTGCTCTACCAACTGAGCTAACGACCCGCTGCGTTGTGGTGCGTATAATACTGATTTTTAAGGACTATTCAACACCTATGTGCAAATAAATCAAAAATAATTGGTAGGGTCGCTGAATCCCGCCGCTTTGAAGCCTTCAGCACGCAGGCGGCAGCTGTCGCATTTGCCACAGGCAGCACCGTTATCGTCCGCCTGATAGCAGGAAACAGTCAGTGCATAGTCGACGCCCAGTTTCACGCCAGCCTGGACAATCTGCGCCTTACTGAGGTTTTGCAGCGGCGCCTGGATACGGAAGCCATTGCCCTCGACCCCAGCCTTGGTCGCCAGGTTGGCCATGCGCTCAAAGGCTTCGACGAACTCGGGACGGCAATCCGGGTAACCGGAGTAGTCCACGGCGTTAACGCCGATGAAGATGTCCCGCGCTCCCAATACTTCTGCCCAGCCGAGGGCCAACGACAGGAACACCGTATTGCGGGCCGGCACGTAGGTGACCGGAATGCCTTCGCCCAGCTCTTCAGGCACATCGATGGAGCTGTCGGTCAACGCCGAACCGCCAATACCGTTCAGGTTCAGGCCGATGACCTTGTGCTCGACCACGCCCAGGTCGCGGGCAACGCGCTCGGCAGCCTGCAACTCGGAACGATGGCGCTGGCCGTAATCGAAGCTCATGGTGTAGCAACGGTAGCCTTCGGCCTTGGCCATGGCGACAACCGTCGCCGAATCCAGGCCACCGGACAGCAGGATCACCGCTCGTTTTTCTACTGCATTCAGTTGTTCAGTCATTTCAGCGCCCCGGCTCGTCATTCCAAAGATATTTGTGCAACTGCAATTGCAGGCGCACCGGCAGGTTGTCCGCCACGACCCAGTCAGCCAGGTCGCGCGCATTCAGGTCATGGTGGCTCGGCGAGAACAGCACTTCGCCCGCTCGCTCAGCCAGACCGTACTGGATCAGCTTGGAGACTGCCCAGTCATAGTCCTCGCGCGAACAGATCACGAATTTGACCTGATCATTGGCAGTGAGCAGTTCAATGTTTTCGTAGCGATTGCGATGGGCTTCTTTCGAGCCCGGTGTCTTGAGGTCGACGACGCGACTGACCCGAGTATCGACTGCCGATATATCGATGGAGCCACTGGTTTCCAGGGACACCTCGTAACCGGCGTCGCACAGGCGCTCGAGCAACGGAATGGCGTTGGGCTGGGCCAGGGGCTCGCCACCGGTGACACAGACATAACGCGGACGAAAACCGGCAACCTGCTCGAGGATGTCGTCGAGCGATCGAACGGTGCCGCCGGTGAAGGCGTAGGCGCTGTCGCAGTACTGGCAACGCAATGGGCAACCGGTCAGACGCACAAAAACAGTGGGCAGCCCGGCAGTCCGCGTTTCACCCTGCAACGAGTAAAAAACTTCGGTAATTCTCAATGTGTCTTGCATAGTCGCCACGGGCGTAACAGCTAAACAGGCTGTCCGCCTCCGTCAGGCACTTGATGGAACCCCGCCAACGCGCAGATCCCAAAAAGCGGTGTTTCGAAAAAGGGCGTGAATTCTAACGAAAAAACCCGCGATAAGCGCGGGTTTCTTGATACACGGGTCAAACAGCCTTACATGCGCTGCAGATCGCGTTGTGCCAGCTGTGCGGCGGAGGTGCCAGGATACTGGCTGACCACCTGTTGCAGAATGCCCTTTACCTTGTCGGTATGACCCAGGCGACGCTCTACATCAGCGAGCTTGTACAGCGAATCCGGCACCTTGTTGTGCTTGGGATAGAGCTGCGAAACCTTGGCGAATGCCTGGCCGGCACCTTGCAGGTCGCCCTTGGCCAGGTTCACTTCGCCCAACCAGTACTGGGCGTTGCCCGCATACTGGCTGTTCGGGTATTTGCGCAGGAAGGCGGCGAACGCCAGGCTGGCCTTGTCGAAATCCTTGGCCTTGATCAGGTCGAAGGCTGCGTCGTAATACAGCTTTTCCTTCGCCGGATCACCCGGTTCGCTGCTCGCAGCGGGAGCGGCGGCTGCCGCACCTGCTGCTGCACCGGCGGCAGCATTGCCACCGGCTGGAGAATTTTCAGGAGCCGCAGCGGGTGCACCGCCGGTTCCTATGCGCCGATCAAGATCCTGGTATCGCTCCAGGCTTTCCTGCTTCATGCGCGCAACATCATTTTGCAGAACCTCGATCACGCCTTGTTGGCGCGCGATCTGCTCCTGCATCTGTTGCAGTTGGTTGAACAGCTCGCCCTGTGCCGAGACAGGGGCCGAAACCCCTCCCCCGGCATAGGCGCCGTTCGTACCGTAACCCGCAGGCGGATAACTGCTCCCGCTATTGTTATAACCGGAATCGTTATCGACCACAGGAACCGCAGCCCACGCCGCAAGCGGCGCGAGACTGAGAGCCAAGACAGTTACAGCACGACGGCACGTTCGCATGACGAATTACTTACGCAGTTCGACGCGACGGTTTTGAGCCCAGGACTGCTCGTCGTTGCCGGTAGCAACTGGACGCTCTTCGCCGTAGGAAACCAGTTCCAGCTGAGCTGGGGAAACACCTTGCAGTACCAGGTAGCGTTGAACGGCTTTCGCACGACGCTCGCCCAGTGCCATGTTGTACTCACGAGTACCACGTTCGTCGGTGTTGCCTTCCAGAACAACGCGAGCGCCGTTCGCTTTCAGGTCTTTGGCGTGAACGTCCAGAGCGCGCATGGCTTCTGGCTTCAGGTCCGAGCTGTCGTATTCGAAGTAGAAGGTGGTGATTGCGCGCAGAGCAGCTTCTTCGCTCAGGGAACCGTCAACTGCACCAGTGTTTGCGCCGTAACCAGCGTTTGGATCAACAGCACCTTCACCGGCGTTGTCGCCGCCTTTGGACGAGCAACCTACAGCTACAGCCATGGCCAGAGCCAGCGCAGCAAACTTACCAAACTTCAGCATTTCCATCGTGAAACTCCTAATGAACCCCAATGTGTTAAGTACAACGTATAGCGCCGCGTCAGTTCAGGTAAGGGGACCAGGAAGGTTCTCTGACTTCGCCTTGAGCGGTAGGAAGCGGGAGCCTTACGCGTCCGTTGATGGACACGAGCATCAAGACTCCCCGGCCCTGCTGGCGGGTGGCGTAGATTACCATGGTGCCGTTGGGCGCAACAGTAGGCGACTCGTCCAGAGTGCTATCAGTGAGGATTTTTACGCTACCGCGCTGCAAATCCTGAGCCGCCACTTTGAAATTGGTGAAACCTTCCTGGCGATGGATCATTACCAGAGTCTTTTCATCAGCCGACAGCTTCGGGTTGGCGTTGTAGTTGCCGACGAAAGTCACACGCTCAGCACCGCCGCCACCCGCACTGGTCTTATAGATCTGCGGCTTGCCGCCACGGTCGGAGGTGAAGTAGATGGTCGAACCATCCTTACCCCAGAACGGCTCGGTGTTGATGCCAGGACCAGCAGTCACACGGGTGATCTGGCGCGAACCGAGGTTCATCACGTAGATGTCCGGGTTACCGTCCTTGGACAGCACGAATGCCAGGCGCTGACCGTCCGGCGACCAGGCTGGAGCACCGTTCAAGCCTTCAAAATTGGTGATTTGCTCACGGCGACCGGTGTCGATGTTCTGCATGAAAATACGCGGACGCTTCTGCTCGAACGAGACATAGGCGATGCGCTTGCCATCCGGTGCGAAACGCGGCGACAGGATAGGCTCGCGCGATTGCAGCAGGGTCACCGCACGGGCACCGTCATAGTCCGAACGCTGCAGGGTGTAGCGCGTGTTCTTCTCGGAGAAGCGCTCGGCCGTCACGTATAGCAGGCGAGTCGAGAAGGCACCCTTGATCCCGGTGAGCTTCTCGAACGACTGATCGGAGATGTAGTGCGCCATGTCACGCAACTGGTCGACACCGCCGGAAACACTGCCGGTCAGCACTTGCTGCTCGGTGTTGACGTTGAACAGCGCGTATTGCACCTGCAGGCGACCGCCCGCCGGAACAATGCTGCCGACCATGATGTACTGGGCGCCCAACGCCTTCCAGTCGCGGTAGATGACTTCGCTGGCCTGGGTCGGCTGGCTGATCATGTTCTGCTTCGGAATCGGCGAGTAATAACCCGAGTTGCGCAAATCGTTACCAATGATTTCTGCCATGTCATCCGGCAGGACGCTTCCGCCCTGCCAGCCGAATGGAACGACCGCAATCGGCGTCGCCCGATCACTGCCGCTGGTAACCAGAATGTTTTTTTCATCTGCCGCCGCTATCCCTGCCATACAGCAAATAACGACGAGCATTCCTCGCAGAAGGTTTCTCACAAGGCTAAATCCTCAGGTGTGAATGTCATCTTGAACGAACGATACGGAGCGAAATCGCTCGGCTTCATTCCCTGCATCTCTGTCAAACGACCAATGTTCTTGACCGCCGCCACCGCCGAGCTATCGAACGGACCGTCGCCGCTGGACTTGGCCACGGACACCGAAGTCACCGTGCCATCGGGCAACATGCCAATTTGCAGCACGACCGTCATGTTCTTGCGTGCCGAAGGAGGACGCGCCCAACCTTCCGCTGCTCGCGCACGAATCAGATCGTCGAAACTACCCGCGACTTCGTCACCACGTTCATCGGCCAGGGCCTGCTGACGCTGCGGCGTGTCGGAAAGCAAATCTGCCAGGGCCTGGGCCTTTTTCTCTTCGGCGGATTTACGTGCCGCTTCCTGCGATTTTTTCTTCGCAGCATCGGCAGCAGCTTTCTTCTTCGCATCCTCGGCGACTTTCTTCTTCGCCTCGTCCGCTTCAGCTTTCTTCTTGGCGTCTTCCGCGGCTTTCTTCTTCGCGTCTTCGACTATCTTTTTCTTCGCTTCTTCAGCGGCCGCTTTCTTAGCCTCTTCTTCAGCCTTTTTCTTGGCTTCTTCTTCGGCTTTCTTCTTGGCTATATCAGCCAATTGTTTCTCTTCTGCCTTCTTGGCTTCGGCGGTCTTCTTCGCTTCATCGGCTTTTTTGGCTTCATCAGCCTTTTTCGCCTCTTCCGCCTTCTTCGACTCGTCGGCCTTCTTGGCTTCCTCGGCCTTTTGAGCCGCCTCTTCTTTCTTTTGTTCCGCAGCCTTCACCGCTTCCTGCTCGACCTTCTTCTGTTCCATCTGTTCGACTTCGGTCTGGCGCGCAGCGGATTTCTTCGCTTCACCCGCAATCTTCTGATTGGTCTGGGTGGTCGCCTGACTTTTCGATTTCAACTGGTACAGGGTCGCCTGGACAATCGGCTTGGCCGGCGGCAACTCCGGGGTAAAGGCAAAGCTGACGAACAGCATGCCGAACACCAGCACGTGCAGGCCGATTGCCCAGACGCTAGGCCAGAAGTAGCTTTCCGAGGCTGTTGGCTCTCGCTGTTGCTGCATCAGGGTGCCTCGGTAATCAAGCCAACATTACCGACTCCGGCCTTCTGCAAACCACCCATCGCACCCATGACGGCGCCGTAGTCGACGGTCTTGTCACCGCGAATGAATACCTGGGTGTGTTTGCCGCCTTCATTGCCGGCGCGAATGATCTTGGTCACCGCATCCGTCATCTGCGGCAGGGTCATGGCGCGATCCTGCTGCTTTTCGGTGTCGACTTCGCTGCCAAGGTTCCAGTAATAGGTCTTGTCAGCCTTGATCGAAATGGTCAGGACCTGAGTGTTGTTGTCTTGCGGCAAGGCTTCGCTGGAAACCTTGGGCAAATCAACCTTCACGCCCTGATTGAGCATCGGCGCGGTCACCATGAAGATGACCAGCAGCACCAGCATCACGTCGATGTAGGGCACTACGTTCATCTCGGCGACCGGCTTGCGCTTTTTGCGAGCTCGAGCGATTAAAGCCATTGGGAAATACCTGCTTATTCTTCGCTGGTGTGCACTTTACGGTGCAGGATCGCCTGGAATTCGTCGGCGAAGGTGTAGTAACGGCTGATCAGGGTTTCGCTGCGTGCAGAGAAACGGTTGTAAGCGATAACAGCCGGGATTGCAGCGAACAGACCAATAGCAGTGGCGATCAGTGCCTCGGCGATACCCGGGGCCACGGTGGCCAGGGTCGCTTGCTGGGCAGTGGCCAGGCCGCGGAAGGAGTTCATGATGCCCCACACGGTACCGAACAGACCGATGTACGGGCTGACCGAACCGACGGTGGCGAGGAATGGCAGGCTCTGCTCGAGTTTTTCTTCCTCACGGGAGATGGCGACGCGCATCGCACGCGCTACACCTTCCATGACCGCTTCAGGATCCACACCCGGTTGCTGGCGCAGACGGGAGAATTCCTTGAAGCCGGCGCGGAAAATCTGCTCGACGCCGGAATCGGGATCCGGATTGCTGCCCGCCTGGCGGTACAACTTGGACAGGTCGATACCCGACCAGAAGCGCTCCTCGAAGCTCTCCAGGGCGCGTCGACCGGCACGCAGCAGATTGCTGCGCTGAAAGATCATGATCCATGAGGTCACCGATGCGGCCACCAGGGTCAGCATTACCAGTTGCACCACGATACTGGCATTGCTGACCAGGCTCCACATGGAGGAATGGTCGACGACGTTAGCTTCCACGCTTTATCTCCTGCTTTGAGTGTGTACCCGCGCCGCTCACGTCGGCAAAGGCCGCACGTAGAGCTTCGGGAATGGCCCGGGGTTTCAAACTATGGGTGCGCACACAGGCCACCAAAAACTGCCCTTCGCAGAGCAGTGCATTATCCGTGGCTCGCCTGACCTGCTGTTTGAAGCGCAGGCTGACACGGTTCAATTCGATTACTTCAGCACTCACCACAAGTTCGTCGTCCAGTCGCGCCGGCGCGTGGTAGCGCGCTTCGCTGGAATGCACGACGAACAACAGGTCCTCGCCTGCCAGCTGCGATTGGGCAAAGCCCAGCTCACGTAGCCGCTCGGTTCGAGCCCGTTCCATAAACTTGAGGTAATTAACGTAATACACGATGCCGCCCGCATCGGTGTCCTCGTAATAAACGCGACAGCGATGTGCGAACGACTCTAGCCCGTTTTGCGCGCGCATACTCTAGTGCTTACTCCTCACATTGCCAATCCGCTCAGGCAACTGTTTTTCGTTGTTCTGCGCCTTTGTTCGCAAACAAGGCATCGCCAGCCATCTGAGACCGCGAAAAACCGGTTTGGATCGGCGCAGATCCACCATTATTCGTCCACTGCGTCGAGAAACTCGTCTACCACAGGCATTTCGCCCATGCGCGATGGAATATTCAAGCCGAAATGCAGATACGCGTGTCGTGTTACCACCCGCCCCCGCGGGGTACGCATGATATAGCCCTGCTGGATCAGGTAGGGTTCCAGCACGTCCTCAATGGTGTGTCGCTCTTCACTGATGGCCGCCGCGAGACTGTCGACTCCGACGGGGCCACCATCGAACTTCTCGATCATGGTCAACAGTAAACGCCGATCCTGGTGATCGAAGCCACGCTCGTCGACGTCCAACAGGTTGAGTGCCAGGTCAGCGATGGGCTTGGTGATATGGCCCTTGCCGCGAACTTCGGCAAAGTCTCGCACCCGCCGCAACAAGCGGTTGGCGATGCGTGGCGTGCCGCGTGCGCGGCGGGCGATTTCAAACGAACCTTCCGGCTCCATGGGCAAGCCGAGGATGCCGGCCGATCGGCTGACGATGGTCGACAGATCGGCGGTGCTATAGAACTCCAGACGCTGGACAATCCCGAAACGGTCGCGCAACGGGTTGGTCAGCATGCCGGCGCGAGTGGTCGCGCCGACCAGGGTGAAGGGTGGCAGGTCGAGCTTGATCGAGCGCGCTGCCGGACCTTCGCCGATCATGATGTCGAGCTGAAAATCTTCCATGGCCGGGTACAGTACTTCCTCGACGATCGGCGACAAGCGATGGATTTCGTCAATGAATAGCACATCATGGGGTTCAAGATTAGTCAGCAGTGCCGCCAGGTCACCCGGGCGCTCCAGAACCGGACCCGAGGTGCTCTTGATCGACACGCCCATTTCCTGGGCAATGATGTTGGCGAGGGTGGTCTTGCCCAGGCCCGGCGGGCCGAAGATCAGGGTGTGATCCAGGGATTCGTTGCGTCCACGCGCGGCCTGGATGAACAGTTCCATCTGCTCGCGCACGGTCGGTTGACCAATGTAGTCAGCCAGGCTGACCGGACGAATCGCCCGGTCCTGGACTTCTTCGCGCTCTCGCGGGCCACCGGTGGCGGCAATCAGACGGTCAGCTTCAATCACTTAGATCATTCCCTTCAGGGCACGTCGAATCAGGTCTTCACTGCTCAAGCCTTTCTCCTTGATCGCGGAAATCGCCTTGCTGGCCTCCTGCGGCTTGTAGCCCAGGGAAATCAGCGCACTCACCGCATCGTTCTCCGCCGAGGCCACCGGCTGGGCCGGGCCGTCCGGCTGGTTCGGCACCAGGGCAAACATGCTTGGCACGGTTTCCCAGGCCTTGAAGCGATCCTTGAGTTCCACCAGCAAACGCTCGGCGGTCTTCTTGCCCACGCCCGGCACCTTGGTCAGCGCCGAAGTGTCCTGCGCCTGCACGCAGCGCACCAGTTCATCGACCTCCAGACTCGACATCAATGCCAGCGCCAATTTGGGGCCGACGCCATTGAGACGGATCAGCTCGCGAAAAAAATCACGCTCGCGCTTGCCAATGAAACCATAGAGCAACTGCGCGTCCTCGCGCACCACCAAATGGGTGTGCAAGGTGATCGGCTCACCGACCGATGGCAGTCGATACAGGGTAGTCATCGGCACTTCCAGCTCATAGCCCAGGCCGTTTACATCGAGAATCAGGTGCGGTGGCTGTTTCTCAGCCAGAGTGCCGCGCAAACGTCCAATCACGTTTCAAATCCTTAACTGGCTTTCTAGCAGCAAAGTGAGCGTGTTCGCCGACAGCACAGGCACGAAACGCTCAACGGATAAAACAAGTGGGCTGATGCTATCAGATCACAAGCGAAGACGACCGCCGCGCGCGCGCGCCGCGCCCAGGCCATGGGGCAACAGGCTGGAGCGAGTGTGGGCATGGCAAATGGCAATCGCCAAGGCGTCCGAGGCGTCGATTTGCGGCTTGGCCACCAGCTTGAGCATGTGCATGACCATCATCTGCACCTGCTCCTTATTCGCCGCGCCGGTGCCGGTCACGGCCTGCTTGACCTGGGTCGCGGTGTACTCCGCGATCTCCAGCCCCTCCTCGGCCCCCGCGACAATCGCCGCGCCCCGCGCCTGGCCAAGCTTCAGCGCCGAGTCGGCATTACGTGCCATAAACACCTTTTCGATGCCCATGGTTACCGGACCGTAAGTCTGGATAACCTCACGGACGCCGCGATAAACAATTTGCAACCGTTCATGTAATTCGCCGCTGCCGGTGCGAATACACCCGGACGCCACGTACACACACCCTCGGCCGGTATCGCGTACGACGCCATAACCGGTGATGCGTGAACCGGGGTCGATACCTAGGATTAAAGTCATAGCGCCTGCAGGAAATGTGAACTGATGATTTTCAATACAACACAATACAAATGTGGGAGCGAGCCTGCTCGCGAAGCGATCTCATATCAAGCAGGCCTGTCGCTCGAATAGTCGCATTCGGCACCGCCCCCCCACACATCAGGTACCGCCTGCCCTCAACCGAGTTGCGCGGCCACGTCTTCCGGGATATCCGCGTTGGAGTAAACGTTCTGCACGTCGTCCAGGTCTTCAAGCATGTCGATCAGCCTGAGGATTTTCTCTGCACCTTCCAGGTCCAACTCGGCGCTGGTGGTCGGCTGCATGACAATTTCCGCGTCATCCCCCTTGAACCCCGCCGCTTCCAGGGCGTTGCGCACCGCATAAAAGCTGGTGAACGAGGTGAAGACGTCGATCGAGCCGTCTTCGTGAGTGACGATGTCATCGGCGTCGGCTTCCAGCGCCGCTTCGGTCAGCGCGTCTTCGTCAACACCTGGCGCGAAAGAGATCTGCCCCTTGCGTTCGAACAGGTAGGCCACCGAGCCATCGGTGCCGAGGTTGCCGCCGCACTTGCTGAACGCATGGCGTACCGCCGCGGCCGTACGGTTGCGGTTATCGGTCATGCACTCGACCATCACCGCCACGCCGCCCGGACCATAACCCTCATAGGTCAGCTCGACCATGTCGTCGGTGTCGGCAGCACCCGCGCCACGGGCAACCGCGCGATCAATGATGTCGCGGCTCATGTTGGCGCCCAGAGCCTTGTCCAGCGCCAGGCGCAACCGTGGGTTGGAGCCTGGATCGCCACCGCCCTGCCGGGCAGCAACGGTCAGCTCACGAATCCACTTGGTGAAAATCTTGCCCTTTTTGGCATCCTGACGTTCTTTGCGGTGCTTGATGTTTGCCCACTTGGAATGACCCGCCATAACTTGCTCCGAATTCTCATTAAAACAATGCCCGCGCACCCTTGAAGGCGAGCGGGCAACGACATCGGGTTCTGACAACAAGGCGCGTCATCGGACACGCCTTACAGGCCAGCCTTACTCAGCCTTTGGCTGTTCGCGCAGACGAATATGCAGCTCACGCAGCGCCTTGGCATCCACCACGCCCGGTGCTTGCGTCATGACGTCGGCAGCACTCTGGGTTTTCGGGAAGGCAATCACTTCGCGGATCGATTGGGCGCCAGTCATCAGCATCACCAGACGGTCCAGGCCGAAGGCCAGGCCACCGTGCGGCGGAGCACCGTACTTCAGTGCGTCGAGCAGGAAGCCGAACTTCTCTTCCTGTTCCGCTTCATTGATACCCAACAGGCGGAAGACCGACTGCTGCATTTCCTTGCGGTGGATACGGATCGAACCGCCACCCAGCTCGGTGCCGTTAAGCACCATGTCATACGCACGGGACAGCGCGCCGGCCGGATTGGCTTCCAGCTCTTGCGTCGTGCACTTCGGTGCGGTGAACGGGTGGTGCAGTGCAGAGAAGCTGCCGTCGTCGTTTTCTTCGAACATCGGGAAGTCGACGACCCACATCGGCGCCCACTTGCAGGTCAGCAGATCAAGGTCGTGACCGAGCTTGATACGCAGCGCGCCCAGGGCCTCGCTGACGATCTTGGCCTTGTCGGCGCCGAAGAACACGATGTCGCCGTCGACCGCACCCACGCGATCGAGGATCACGTTGAGCTTGTCTTCAGGGATGTTCTTGACGATAGGCGACTGCAGGCCTTCCACGCCCTTGGCGCGTTCGTTGACCTTGATGTATGCCAGGCCCTTGGCACCGTAGATGCCGACAAACTTGGTGTAGTCATCGATCTGCTTGCGCGGCATGCTCGCCCCGCCTGGAACGCGCAGCGCTGCGATACGGCATTTCGGGTCGTTGGCCGGGCCGCTGAATACTTTGAAGTCGACTTCCTTGAGCTGGTCGGCAACGTCCACCAGTTCCAGCGGGTTGCGCAGGTCCGGCTTGTCGGAACCGTAGCGGCGCATGGCCTCTTCGAAGGTCATGTGCGGGAACTCACCGAATTCCAGATCCAGCACTTCCTTGAACAGGTTGCGGATCATGCCTTCGGTCAGGCCCATGATGTCTTTTTCATCGAGGAAGCTGGTCTCGATGTCGATCTGGGTGAATTCCGGCTGGCGGTCGGCACGCAGGTCTTCGTCACGGAAGCACTTGGCGATCTGGTAGTAACGGTCGAAACCGGCCACCATCAGCAGTTGCTTGAACAGCTGTGGCGACTGCGGCAAGGCGAAGAACGAACCAGCGTGGGTACGGCTCGGCACCAGGTAGTCACGTGCGCCTTCCGGAGTGGCACGCGTCAGGATTGGCGTCTCGACGTCGAGGAAGCCGTTCTCGTCCAGGTAGCGACGGATGCTGGTGGTCATGCGCGAGCGCAGGCGCAGCTTCTCGGCCATTTCCGGACGACGCAGATCGAGGAAGCGATAGCGCAGGCGGGTTTCTTCGCCAACGTCGGAGAACTCGTTCAGCGGGAACGGCGGGGTTTCCGCTTCGTTCAGCACTTCCAGTTCGTAACCCAGCACTTCGATCATGCCCGACGCCATGTTGGCGTTGGTGGCACCGGCCGGACGCAGGCGCACCTTGCCGGTGATCTTCACGACGTATTCGCTGCGCACACGATCGGCGGCGGCAAAGCTTTCAGCGCGGTCCGGATCGAACACTACCTGGGCCAGACCATCACGATCACGGATATCGAGGAAAATCACCCCGCCGTGGTCACGACGACGATGGACCCATCCGCAAAGGGTAATTTCCTGACCTTCCAGGCTTTCGTTCAGTTGGCCGCAATAATGGCTGCGCATCATGGTAGTGGTTTCACTTCTCGTAATTCGAAATTCGATGGGAGGTCTTGCTGCACCGCCGCACTTGAATGAAGTGCCAGATAATGCAAGAGCCCGGTGTGTCGTTCAACTCAGTCAGCTTTGTCGCCACCGGCCAGATTTTTCTTCGAACCGGTCTTGAAGTCGGTTTCGTACCATCCGGTACCGCTCAGGCGAAAGCCCGGCATCGACAGCATTTTTTTCAGTTCGGGTGCCTGGCAGGCTGGGCAGTCGACCAACGGTGCGTCGCTGATCTTCTGGATGGCTTCCAACTGATGACCACAGGAAGCACATTGATAGTCGTACATCGGCATGGGATTGTCTCGGCGACCAGATTGATCCCGCGCAAACAGTGGGTTTGGCGGCAAAGAGCGGGATTATATCGATTAAATCGTGCCTGTGCAGCCGTAACGCTGCACGGGCAACACCGAGCACGCCTCCACACCCGGAACAAGCGCGTCACTCAATAGAGGCGGCGCTATCGCTCAGGCTGTGGACTACACACATGACCCGCACCAGGCCACTGAAATTCTTCACGCCGCCGTGACGCAGATGCACCTCTCTATCCACGTGAGACAGTAAAGCGCTGACCGAACAACAATTGCGTTTCGCCATGCGCGCCAGGATATCCCAGTAGACCTGCTCCAGCCGCAAGCAGGTCGCAAAGCCATTCAAGCGAACCGACCTTGAGAGAGGACGGGCGAGCTCCATGTCAAATTCATGACTGAAAGGATCAACCCTAATATCCTGACGACGTGAGGTTTTATAAACTTCCGACCCTGAAACCTTAACCATCTGACTGACACTCCTTTGTCGCTGAACTTATAAAACAACAACTCCTATCGACATATAAACGCAAGCAGATACATATTTCCAGACGGCTTTATAACCAGCCACGTAGGACAAGCCATCAGTCAAGGCAAGACCTTTAACTTTGTCCGACACACTTCGAACAATCAGAACTTCCACGTAGGAATAATCAAAAATACCAGGCGCCAATTTGAAATCAGCGTGGGAAAAGACACTCGAAGCAAGGCAAGCGAATAGCGGGCGGCACCTTCAGCGTGCCGCCCGTTGCCAGGGATGGGTTACTGTTCGTCCAGCAGTGAACGCAGCATCCACGCGGTCTTCTCGTGCACCTGCATGCGCTGAGTCAGCAAGTCTGCGGTAGGTTCATCGCTGACCTTATCCAGCAAGGGGAATATGCCCCGAGCCGTACGCGTAACCGCCTCCTGTCCCTGGACCAACTGCCTGATCATATCTTCGGCACTGGGCACTCCTTCTTCCTCCTTGATCGAAGAAAGTCGTGCGTAAATTGAATAAGCACCCGGCGCGGGAAAGCCCAGTGCGCGAATACGCTCGGCAATCAAATCCACCGCCAGTGCCAATTCATTATATTGCTCCTCGAACATCAAGTGCAGCGTACGAAACATTGGCCCCGTCACATTCCAGTGAAAGTTATGGGTTTTCAGGTAAAGCACGTAAGTGTCTGATAGCAAGCGTGAAAGTCCATCGACGATGGACTTTCGATCTGCTTCGCTGATACCGATATCAATAGCCATGCTTTTCCCCTTTCGGTGATGAAATCCACTTCACGCCTGGGCATTTACTGTAGCAACACTCCCCGCACCTCGCCGGACGGGGTTGATGTCCAGCAGGGTTGCAGTTGAACGCGCCTGACACTAACCCTCGCCAGACGTTTGTGGCGCGCCATCGGTCGACCGCCCATGGCGCGGGCCTGCGCCTCGTCTGCGCTCATTTGAGAAGGTACGGCCTTTGCTGTTAAATAGACGCCGTGTGACTGCCGCTATTATTCCGCGAGCCGAACACAGGCTTTTACCTGGTACGTGTCCAACGCCTCCTATTGTTCAGAAGCGAACCGTACTCATTCAGTTCTTCCTTGTGATCCGTCTAAATGTGAGTTCATCAAAATGTTGAAAATCGTCCACCTGCTAACGGGCGCAGCAGCTTTGCTGCTGTCCTTTATCCCCAGCCTGCAAAGTGAAGCTGTGCCTTACCTGCAAAATCCCGACGCGCTGTACCTGGCGTTCCTGGGCTTGCTCAATCTGATCCTTGCGCCAGTGATTCCCTACTGGAACAAAGGCCCTCGCCATCAACTGCAGAACCTGGTCAGCGCCTTGCTGGTACTGGCCGTTGTCCTGCAAACCCTGACACTGCTGGCACCCATGCCGGAAATCGGCAGTCATCCATCCGTCCTGTTCAGCCTCGCTGTCGTGCTGGTCGCGGTGTTGCTGCATCTGGCCGTAAGCTTTTACAAGTCCTCGCCTGCCGCAGCCGCCCCGCAAAACTACGATATGACCAACCGCGATACCGGTACGGTCAAGTGGTTCAACACCTCGAAAGGCTTCGGCTTTATTTCCCGCGATTCAGGGGATGATATTTTCGTGCACTTTCGCGCCATTCGCGGTGAAGGCCACCGCGTCCTGGTGGAAGGACAGCGAGTGGAGTTCTCGGTGATGAACCGGGATAAGGGCCTGCAAGCTGAAGATGTGATTGCGGCCTTGCCGCGGCGCTGATTTTCTCAGGCTGAAAAAAACCGCGATGCAGCCAGGCTGCTCGCGGTTTTTTTTGGCGTATCGCGTGCGGGCAATCAGTAGTGCGGAGGCGGCGCCTCCTCCTCGAATGATTCGAATTGCCCAACCATTTCCTCCTGGCGCTTGAGCAAGGCAGCCATTTGCAACTGCAGGCGCTCGACCACTCGTTGCTGTGCCACCAGCACATCATTCATTGCCTCGATAGCGTCATCCTGAAACGCCAGACGACTTTCCAGGTCCATGACGCGCTCTTCCAGGTTCATTTCTCAGCCCTCCAGAAACGTGAAGTCATCGGTCAGCACCACCCGCAGACGCTCGCGAATCGCCGCCACCTGTTCCGCGCTGTAGGGACGGGCCGGATGCTTGCCCCAAACGGGCGCGGGCCATGCGGCGTCGTCACGCTTGCGCACGATGACATGCATGTGCAATTGACTGACAACGTTACCCAGGGTCGCCACATTGATCTTGTCCGCGTCGAACGAGTCCTTGAGCATTTCAGCCAGTTGCGTTGTTTCGTGCCACAGCTGTTGCTGATCCACAGGATCCAGTTGAAACAGCTCGCTGATATCCGCCTTGCGCGGCACCAGGATAAACCAGGGGTAGTTCGAATCGTTGGATAACAGTAACCGACTGAGCGCGAAGTCTCCGATTGGCAAAGTGTCCTGTTGAAGTCGTGAATCCAAAGCAAACACCGCGCGCACTCCTGCAAAGTCCTTGATATGGGCGACGCGTCGAGCCTGAAGAGCTGCACGCCGGCCCTGTCTGCACAGCATACCCGCGAACGGCACCGGGTTCACGGCGAAAAGCCCCTGGCCCCGCAACGCGCCATCTACGAGCCGGACGCACCATTGCAAGGCATCCATTGCGCGAGCCATGGCGATCTACCGGACTTCAGTCCATAAAAGCGTGACATCCATAGAAAAAGTAAGAAATTTTTCTGCAGAGATGAAAACCGGGTCTACGCTGATATCTCCGAACATCCGCCATTTACACACCCATAAGTGTGAACCGGTAACAATTTATGCTCCGCCCCGTGCACAGGCATGGTGCAACACCAGAAGCAAAAGGGAGTCAAGCGCAAACAATTCGGCGCCAAAAGGCCCGTGTTTATTCAGTTTCGCGATCTGAAACAGCGCATTGCAAAAAATCCAAGGCGAAAAATCCGGTTTGTGCACACTTGTTGCATTGATTCCCACATCGTCTATAGGGCAGCTGCTGGAAGCGCGCGCCCTTGGACCCATAAGAACCGCGGCAAGGTAGCCCACGGAGATTCAAGTGCAGCACATGGACTCTTTTTTCTGACGCGGACGCTGTGTATAAACAGCGCTGAAGTTGTCGGTCCGAATGCACATTTTTTGCAAAAATACGACCTCGAGCACGCATTTTGCGACAGGGCCGTAAAGAAGCTGAAAGGATGAAAGCGCAAGTATCGCCAACATTGTCGGCGTGATATAAGTTTGCGCCGACACAAAAAGAAAGAGCCGCCCAGATAATAAATCAGGTGGGACGGCAGAACTCTTCAAAAAAACCAAAGGAGCAAATCACGATGCGCGTGATGAAGTGGAGCATGATCGCCCTGGCTGTTTCAGCAGGCACCTCGCAGTTCGCAATCGCGTCCTCCCAGGACGATTCCAAAGGCTTTATTGAAGACCAAAGCCTGACAGCCAAGACTCGTATCGAGTACATGAACCGCGACTTCCGCAACGGCGCAGGCAACATTGCCAAGCCAGGCGGCGGCTTCAAGAGCGGCTATCGTCAGGACACTGGTATCAGCGAGCTGATCACCTACGAATCCGGCTTCACCCAAGGGACCATCGGTGTTGGCGTTGACGCTCTGCTGGGCGCTACCGCCAAGCTGGACGGCGGTGCCGGTCGCGCCGGTAACGGCCTGTTTGCCCGCGACAGCGATGGCAACCCGGAAGACACCCAATCCAAAGGCGGCGCGGCTGTTAAATTCCGCCTGTCCGACACCACTCTGAAATACGGCCGTCAATTCGTTGCCAGCCCGGTTTTCGCCACTGACGACAGCCGCCTGCTGCCAGAAGTTGCTGAAGGTACCTACATCTCCAGCAAGGAAATCAAAGGCCTGGAAGTCAACCTGGGTCGCTTCACTGCCCTGAGTTCGCAAACCGGCATGGGCAAGGACAGCATCAACGGTGCGCACACTCCTGGCCTGACCAGCGCCAACATCGGTGGTGCTACCTACCAGTTCACCGATAACTTCGTAGCCGGTTTTGCTGCTTCCGACGTAGACGACTACTTCAAGAAGCAATACATCAACGCCAACTACACCCTGCCGATCAACGACGAACAGTCGCTGAACTTCGACCTGAACGCGTACAAGACCAAAGACCAGGGCGCTGCCCTGTACGGTCCTCTGGACAACAAACTGTGGAGCTTGGCAGCTGCCTACAGCCTGGGCGCACACAAGTTCACCCTGGGCTACCAGCAGTCCTCGGGCGACACCAACTACCTGTACGGTGTTGATGGTAACGGCACGATCTTCGTAGCCAACTCCATCCAGATCTCCGACTTCATCGGTCAGGAAGAGAAGTCGTACCAAGCTCGCTACGACCTGAACATGGCCACCTACGGTGTGCCTGGCTTGAGCTTCATGAGCCGTTATGTTTACGGTAACAACATCGAAACCACGTCCGGCTCCGAAGGTAAGGAACACGAGTTCAACTTCGAAACCAAATACGTGTTCCAGGAAGGTCCGGCCAAGGATCTGTCCCTGCGTCTGCGTAGCGCGATCTACCGCGCCAACAACGCTTACAACGCTGATTACACTGCAGACAACAACGACGTACGTATCATCGTTGAATACCCGCTGCACATCTTGTAATTCGCGGTACTTGCTAGTGACTTGAGCCTGGCTCAAAGCAAAAGCCCCTCACCCTTGAACAGGTGAGGGGCTTTTTTTTATGTCAGTGGGATGACAATCAAACTCTAACTATTGAATAGCCTACTAATAATAAGCAGAGACTTAATTACTTCCCTACACATAAAAAACCCGGGCGATTTATTGGTCGCCCGGGTTTCATTTACCTACTTGACCGAAAAGACAGGTATCAAGCGGTTTCCTGAACTACGCGAATGACGCGCTGTGGAAACGGGATATCAATGCCGGCCTCTTTCAAGCGATCACGGGCGTGTTCGTTGAAATGAAACATCACATCCCAGTAGTCCGACGTTTTCGTCCAGACCCGCAACGACAGGGTAATCGAGCTGTCGCCCAGCACCGAAACCACCGCCACCGGCGCAGGATCGGTCAATACGCGTGCGTCGTTAGCCAGCTCGAGCAAGACGGCACGGGCCTTTTGCAGGTCAGCTTCGTAATCAACGCCGACATCAAACACCACTTTGCGCGTCGGTTGGCGGTTGGTGTTGGTGATGATGCCGTTGGAAAGCACGCCGTTAGGCACGATCACAGTCTTGTTGTCGCCGGTACGGATGATGGTGTGAAAGATCTGAATGCTGTCGACAGTACCCGCGGTACCCTGGGCTTCGATGAAGTCACCAATGCGGAACGGACGGAACAGCAGGATCAGTACCCCGCCAGCGAAGTTTGCCAGGCTGCCTTGCAACGCCAGGCCAATGGCCAGGCCGGCGGCACCGATGGCCGCGACAAAGGAGGTGGTTTCCACGCCGATCATCGACGCAACGCTGACCACCAGCAAAACCTTGAGAATGATGTTCGCCAGGCTGCTGATGAAGCCCTGCAACGCCAGGTCGGCATTGCGCAGTGCCAGCAGACGCCCGACCTTGTGAGTCAGCTTGTTGATCAACCACCAGCCGATGGCCAGGGTCACCACTGCCAACAGCACACGGCTGCCATACTCCATGATCATCGGGATCCAGGCCTGGGAAGCCTTCACCAAGTTGTCCACTTCAGCATTCAAATCCATCTCTCTCTCCTGATTCCCGGCTACCCGGCACATAAAACCAAGCAGCAGAAAGACCAAACCCTTGCAGGCTCAATCATTTCTGCTGTTGCTTGGGCCTCGGACGACAATAACGCCGAGAGGTTCCCTGCTGACTGATCAGTCGCGGAAGTTGTTGAACTGCAGCGGCATGCCAAATTCCTTGGCACGCAGGGCAGCGATTGCTTCCTGCAGGTCATCACGCTTCTTGCCGGTGACCCGCACCTGCTCGCCCTGGATGGCGGCCTGGACCTTGAGCTTGGCGTCTTTGATATGTCCGACGATCTTCTTCGCCAGCTCCTTGTCGATGCCTTCCTTGAGCACGGCGTCCTGCTTCATCAGTTTGCCCGATGCATAGGCATCCTTGACTTCAAGGCACTGCACGTCGATCTTGCGCTTGACCAGTGCCAGCTTGAGGATCTCGATCATTGCTTCGAGCTGGAAATCGGCCTCGGCGGTCAGGTTGACGGTCAGGTCCTTTTCCTTGAACTCGAAGCTGCCCTTGCCTTTCAAGTCATAACGACGATCGAGTTCCTTGACGGCGTTCTCGACCGCGTTGGTGAGTTCGTGTTTGTCCAGTTCGGATACCACGTCGAACGACGGCATGTAATCTCTCCAATAAAAAACGGCGCGCACAATAAAGATGGGGCACGCCTGGCTTGCGGTTAAAATCCGCGCTGATTATAACGGGTCTTTCCCATCCGCAGCGGCGAGCCTCACATGCACCTGCCAATCCGAGCGAAAATCTGATGTCGACCACCTGGCACATTCTGGGCGCGGGCAGCCTGGGTACCCTTTGGGCAACTCGCCTGGCGCGCGCGGGCCTGCCAGTGAAGCTGGTTCTGCGCGACGCGACGCGCCTGCAAGCCTATCTGGACGCAGGCGGCCTGACCCTGGTCGAGCAAGGGCAGCCACAGTGTTACGCGGTGCCGGCAGAAACCGTCGACGACGATGGGCCGATCGAGCGCCTGCTGGTCGCCTGCAAGGCTTACGATGCCGAAGCCGCAGTGGCGCAGGTGGCCCATCGCCTGAGCGACAACGCTGAACTGATCCTGCTGCAGAACGGCCTTGGCAGCCAGGATGCGGTGGCCGCACGCCTGCCCCACGCCCGCTGCATCTGCGCCTCCAGTACCGAAGGCGCGTTTCGTGATGGAGATTGGCGTGTAGTGTTCGCCGGTCATGGCTACACCTGGCTGGGCGACACACTCCAGCCGGTAGCACCGATCTGGCTGGAGGATCTGGACGCGGCGGGCATTCCCCACGCCTGGAGCGTGGACATCCTGACCCGGTTGTGGCGAAAGCTCGCACTCAACTGTGCGATCAATCCGCTGACCGTCCTCCATGATTGCCGTAACGGCGGCTTGCAGGTGCATCACTGCGAAGTCGCCACCCTGTGTCTGGAACTGACCGAGTTGCTCGAACGCTGTGGCCAGCCCGCCGCCGCAGAGGATCTGCAACAGGAAGTCGAACGAGTGATCCTGGCCACTGCGGCCAACTTTTCGTCCATGTACCAGGACGTCGCCAATCAGCGCCGGACCGAAATCAGCTACCTGCTGGGACATGCCTGCGCGGTCGCGGCACGCCACCAACTGGTATTGCCGCACCTGACGCAATTGCAGCAGCGCCTGATCACCCACCTGCAAACTCGCGGATTGCCCAGCGACTGAGCAGCGGCTACGCTGGCCTCCTGTTCTTCTTTAGCGACGACCCCGATGCCATTGCGCCAGCGCCTCGAAAACCTGCCGGTCGGCCAGAAATTGCTGGCCGCCCTGTTGGTGCTGTTGATCACCGTCCTGCTGGTGGCCAACCTGACCTTTATCAGCGCCGCCTATTGGATCTCCCAGGAAAGCATGGCCCCCCAGGCCCTGCAGACCATCGGCCGCCTGGTGTCCAATCCGTCCATTGCCGCGCAGGCACTCAACTCACCGCAGGACGCGGAAAAACTTCTGAATGAACTCAACAGCTATACGCCGTTGCGTGCTGCAGCACTGTATGACGGCAGAGGACAGCTCTTGGCGCAGGTTCAGCATGGCGACCACCTCGAACTGCCCAAGCGCTATCGCCATATCGAAGCGTGGCAGGCCACCGAATTTCGCAGCAATCAATTGATCACCCTTGCGCAGCCCGGTGCAGCGCCCGGGCACTTGCTGTTGGTGGCGAGCAGCGAGTTGCCAGTGGCGTTCTACACCGGAACGCTGACTGCCAGCCTGGGCATCCTGATCTTCAGCATCCTGCTTTGGCTTTTGATTGCCCAACAGATCAAGCGCCTGATAACCCAGCCTATCCATCAACTGGAAGTACTGTCACGCCAGGTCACCCGAGAAGAAAACTACGCGTTACGTGCCTCACGCGGTAACCACGATGAAATTGGCAGCCTGGCGGAAGCCTTCAACACCATGCTGTCGCGCATCGAGGCTCGGGAACAACAACTCAAGCGCGCCCGGGACGACTCCCAGGCCGCCTATGACCAGGCCCAGGGTCTCGCCGAAGAAACCCGTCACACCAACCGCAAGCTGGAGCTGGAAGTCCAGGTGCGGAGCAAGATCGAGAAAAAACTCACGGGCTTCCAGAACTACCTCAACAGCATCATCGACTCCATGCCCTCGGCGCTGATCGCCCTCGACGAGCAGCTCTACGTGACTCAATGGAACCAGGAAGCCAGCGCTCTCTCCGGCACGCGCCTGGACGAAGCCTTGAACCAGCCGATTTTCCTCGCCTTCGAACCGCTCAAGCCGTTCTTGCCGCAACTCAAGGAAACCGTCGAACAACATAGCGTGGTCAAGATTGATCGGGTCACCTGGTTCAAGGAAGACGAGCCCAAACACTATGCACTGACCTTTTACCCGTTGATGGGCGGTGCCGGTCGAGGGGTGGTGATCCGCATTGATGACATTACCCAGCGCCTGTCCCTGGAAGAAATGATGGTGCAGTCCGAGAAAATGCTCTCGGTGGGGGGCCTTGCGGCCGGCATGGCCCACGA
Organism: Pseudomonas sp. Pse1; assembly: GCF_024519635.1. Classification (NCBI taxonomy): domain Bacteria; kingdom Pseudomonadati; phylum Pseudomonadota; class Gammaproteobacteria; order Pseudomonadales; family Pseudomonadaceae; genus Pseudomonas; species Pseudomonas sp. Pse1. Next base: position 382,594 of record NZ_JALJRO010000003.1, on the reverse strand, counting down.
GATCAACAACCCCTTGGGCGCGATCCTGCACAACGTGCAGAACATTCGACGCCGGCTATCCACCGAGCTGCCGAAGAACCTTGAAGCGGCAGAACAGCTCGGTGTGGAGCTGGACAACATCAATCAATACCTGCAAAGCCGCGAAGTCCCACAACTGCTCGACGGCATTCAACAAGCCGGGGCCCGCGCGGCGAAAATCGTCACTCACATGCTCAGCTTCAGCCGGCGCAGCAACCGGCAGATGGCGCCTTGTGATCTTCCGGCGCTGATCGATCAGGCCGTGGAGATCGCCGGCAATGATTTCGACCTGGCAATCGGCTTCGACTTCAAGGGCCAGGCCATCATTCGCCAGTTCGACCCTCAGCTTGGACCAGTGCCCGGTACGGCCAACGAACTGGAGCAAGTGCTGCTCAACCTGTTGAAAAACGCAGCCCAGGCCATTCATCAACGGGAAGACGACAGCGAGCCCGGCCGCATCATCCTGCGCACCCGACTCAATCCACCATGGGCGGAAATCCAGGTCGAGGACAACGGCATCGGCATGACCGAAAGCGTGCGCAAACGCACCTTCGAGCCGTTCTTCACCACCAAGGAAATCGGCCAGGGCACCGGTCTGGGACTGTCCGTTTCGTATTTCATCATTACCAATAACCACAAGGGGCAGATGGAGGTGCAGTCAACCCTCGGCCAGGGCACGTGTTTCACCCTGCGCCTGCCATTGACCGGCTTCCCGCTCGCCCCTCACGAACTCAAACCACTGGAGCACTAGGCATGGGTTTTCGCCTGTCAAAGATCTACACCCGCACCGGCGACAAAGGTGAAACCGGCCTGGGCGACGGTCGCCGGGTGCCCAAGGATCACCCGCGCATCGAGGCTATCGGCGAAGTCGATACATTGAATAGTCAGGTGGGGGTGCTGTTGGCCGGCTTGGCCGAGCACAGCGGTCACTGCGCCGGGTTGACTGAAGTGATCGAAGTCCTGGCGCCTTGCCAGCATCGACTGTTCGATCTCGGCGGTGAGTTGGCGATGCCGGAGTATCAAGCGCTGAACGCACAGGAGATCGAGCGCCTGGAGGCGGCGATTGACGTGTGGAATGACGAGCTGGGGCCGCTGGAGAATTTCATCTTGCCCGGTGGCTCGAGCTTGATTGCCCAGGCCCATGTCTGCCGCAGCCTGGCCCGCAGCGCCGAACGCCGTTGCCAGCAATTGAACGCCATCGAGCCCTTGGCGGGGGTCGGCCTGGCCTATATCAATCGGTTGTCGGACTTGCTGTTTGTCGCCGCCCGGCTGATTGCCAAACGCCAGGGTGTCAGCGAGATTCTCTGGCAAGCGGCGAAAAAACCCGAGGTCTGACGCCCCTGGGGTTTTTCACCTGCACTCGCCAGAATCAGGCTTGGGGCCAGAACGCCCGGATCCCGGCCACACCCTGCGCACCCGCCTCCCACGCTTGCTGACGCTCGGCAGGGCCGACACCGCCGAGCAGGAACACGGGTTTGCTGAAACCAGCAATCAGTTGTCGGGCCTGCTCCCAACCCAGGGGCACCGCATCGGGATGAGTTTGGGTCGGCTGGACCGGCGACAACGTGACAAAATCGACGCCCATCTGTTCAGCCAGGCTAAGCTCTTCGGCGTTGTGGCACGAAGCCGCGAGCCAGCGCGAGGCCGGCAACGGACGACCGGCGCTGGCGTACTTGCGCAACTGCGCGCCGGTGATGTGCCAGCCGGCGGAAGGAAAATCCCCCAGCCATTCGAACGGCCCCTTGAGCATCAACTGCGCCTTGCCCGCACACAGGCCCACGGCATCCACCGCCAGGTCGCGGTATTTCGGGTCGTAGCCGTTGGGGGCGCGCAATTGAACCAGCTTGATGCCGCCTGCAATGGCTTTCTGAATGCCACGCAGCAGTTCAGGGGTTTCCAGGCCCTCAGGCGTAATCAGGTATTCAGCCGGCAATCGCGCGGCAGCGACGATCGACAGATTGGCGGCTGGAAACTCGTAATTGCCCAACTCACGCGCGGTCACCCAGGCCAGTGGCTGGCCTTCGGCGCCATGGGGCTCGCCGGTAAATGCCGAAACCTCCCAGACATCCAGCAACACCTGCTTGTCCGGATAGTCATGCTGGACCTTGATCAAGGGACGCGCGGCGCTCACCACGATCCCCAACTCTTCGTGCAGTTCGCGGGCAAGCGCGGCCGGCACCGCCTCGCCCTCTTCGACCTTGCCTCCGGGAAATTCCCACAGACCGCCCTGGTGCTGGGTATCGGCGCGGCGCGCAATCAGGATCTTGCCGCTGGCATCACGAATGACTGCTGCCGCTACATGGACTCGTTTCACCGCACCACTTCCTCTAAACCGGCTTTCTGCCAAGCCTGGAAGGCTGGCCATTGATAAATCGCTTGAACGTAGGCTTCGGCATCGGCCGGCAATTTGACCTGATAGGTGCGCAGGCGCACGGCTATCGGGGCGAAAAACGCATCAGCCAGGCTCACGCTGCCAAACAGGAACGGACCGCTTTCGGCCGACGCCGCACGGCACTCGGTCCACAGCGCCAGCATGCGCTCAATCTCCGCTTGCACATCGGCAGGCATCGGCACCAGCGGCGCGTCCCGGCTCAGGTCGAACGGCATGTTGCTGCGGATCGCAAAGAACCCGCTGTGCATCTGCGCGCAGGCGGAGCGGGCCTGGGCACGGGCGGCGATGTCTAGTGGCCAGAGTTGCACCTCGGGGAAGCGTTCAACCAGGTACTCGGCGATGGCCAGCGAATCGGCGATGGTGCCATGCTCAGTCTTGAGCAACGGGACCTTGGCCGTCGGCGAATGCTTAAGCAATCGCTCGCGGGTATCGGGCTGGTTGAGCTTGATGATTTCTTCGGAATAGGTCGCACCCGCCAGATTCAGTGCCAGGGCACCGCGCAGGGACCAGGAGGAATAGAGTTTGTCGCCAATGATCAGGTGGTAGCTCATATACGCATCCTTGGGATGAGGGGGTACAGGCCAGAAATCGCTCGCGTGTGGCAGGTGCCACTCCCCCAGGGCTGCTGTGGGAGTGGGCTTGCCCGCGATCAGATCGACAGGATCTTACGTACGGTACTCAGCGTTGATTTTCACGTATTCGTGGGACAGATCAGTGGTCCAGATGGTTTCGCTGCAGTCGCCGCGCCCCAACTCGATACGGATGGTGATCTCTTCACGTTGCATCACCGCCGAGCCCTGGGCTTCGGTGTAGGTAGCGGCGCGAGCACCACGGCTGGCGATGCACACTTCGCCGAGGAATACGTCGATCTTGCTTACGTCGAGGTCCGGTACGCCTGCACGGCCGACGGCTGCCAGGATACGACCCCAGTTTGGATCGGAAGCGAACAATGCGGTTTTGATCAGGGGCGAGTGCGCCACGGTATAGCCAACGTCCAGGCATTCCTGGTGATTGCCGCCACCGTTGACTTCGACGGTGACGAATTTGGTCGCACCCTCGCCATCACGGACGATGGCCTGCGCCACCTCCATGCACACCTCGAACACCGCCTGCTTCAACGCCGCGAACAATGGACCACTGGCCTCGGTGATTTCCGGCAGTGCAGCCTTACCGGTGGCAATCAGCATGCAGCAGTCGTTGGTCGAGGTATCGCCATCGATGGTGATGCGGTTGAACGACTTGTTGGCGCCGTCGAGCATCAGGTTTTGCAGGACTTCACGGGACACTTTGGCGTCGGTCGCAATGTAGCCGAGCATGGTCGCCATGTTCGGGCGAATCATCCCGGCGCCCTTGCTGATGCCGGTCACGGTGATGGTCACGCCGTCGTGTTGGAACTGCCGGCTCGCGCCCTTGGGCAGGGTGTCGGTGGTCATGATCCCGGTGGCCGCGGCCTCCCAGTTATTTTCCGACAGGTCGTCGAGGGCGGCTTGCAGTGCGCCCTCGATCTTCTCGACCGGCAGCGGCTCGCCAATCACACCCGTGGAGTATGGCAGCACCAGGCTAGCATCCACGCCAGTCAGCTCAGCCAGCTTGGCGCAGGTGCGCTCGGCAGCCGCCAGGCCCGGCTCACCGGTACCGGCGTTGGCATTGCCGGTGTTAGTCAGCAGGTAACGCACCGGACCCTGGACGCGCTGCTTGGCGAGGATCACCGGCGCCGCGCAAAAGGCGTTCAAGGTGAAGACACCGGCAACGGTCGACCCTTCAGCACAGCGCATGACCACCACATCCTTGCGCCCAGGGCGCTTGATGCCAGCCGAAGCGATACCGAGTTCAAAACCGGCAACCGGGTGCAACGTTGGCAAAGGACCAAGACCAACAGCCATGAATGCGCTCCTCTAAATAGGTGATATCTGCAGCGTCGACGCAGGTGGGGATTAACCCGGGTCGATGACCTGAATGGAAAAACGCCGCGACGGCAGGAGCCGGTCGCGGCGCGGGTATTTCAGCGATTGAAACGGGTTTTACTGGATCTGCCCATGGCAATGCTTGAACTTCTTGCCCGAACCGCAGTAGCACAGTTCGTTGCGGCCCAGCTTCTGCTCGTTGCGTACCGGTGCGGTAGCGAGGGCCACGTCGACCTCTTCGCCGATCTGCTCCGGCTGCTCCAGGCCTGGGGCTTCTTCATGCAGGAACTGCATGCGGGCCGCCAGTGCCTCGGCTTCTTGACGCAGGCGCGCTTCTTCTTCGGCCGGATCTTCGCGGCGAACCTGAACGTGCGACAGTACACGGATGGAGTCGCGCTTGATCGAATCGAGCAGCTCGGAGAACAGGGTGAACGACTCGCGCTTATATTCCTGCTTCGGGTTCTTCTGCGCATAACCGCGCAGGTGGATACCGTGACGCAGGTGGTCCATGGTCGAAAGGTGGTCTTTCCATAGATCGTCGAGGACGCGCAGGACGATTTGCTTCTCGAACGTGCGCAGGGCTTCGGCGCCGGCCTGGTCTTCTTTCTCGTTGTACGCGGCGATCAGCTCTTGCATCAGCTTCTCGCGCAGGGTTTCTTCGTACAGGTGATCGTCTTCGTCGAGCCACTGCTGGATCGGCAGCTTCACCCCGAAATCGCTTTCCAGCGCGGCTTCCAGACCGGCAACGTCCCACTGCTCAGGCAGCGACTGCGGCGGAATATGCGCCGATACGGTGGCGTTGAGCACATCCTGACGGAAATCAGCGATGGTTTCACCGATGTTGTCGGCGGCCAGCAACGTGTTACGCATGTGATAGATCACTTTACGCTGTTCGTTGTTGACGTCGTCGAACTCGAGCAATTGCTTACGGATGTCGAAGTTGCGCCCTTCAACCTTGCGCTGGGCCTTTTCGATGGCGTTGGTCACCATGCGGTGCTCGATCGCTTCACCAGGCTGCATGCCCAGGGCCTTCATGAAGTTCTTCACCCGGTCAGAGGCGAAGATACGCATCAGGCTGTCTTCCAGCGACAGGTAGAAGCGGCTCGAACCGGCGTCACCCTGACGACCGGCACGACCACGCAACTGGTTGTCGATACGGCGCGATTCGTGACGCTCGGAAGCAATTACCTGCAAGCCACCCGACTCCAGCACTTGCTGGTGACGCTTCTGCCAGTCGGCCTTGATCTGGGCAATCTGCTCGGGGGTCGGGTTTTCCAGGGAGGCGACTTCCACTTCCCAGTTACCGCCCAACAGGATGTCGGTACCACGACCGGCCATGTTGGTGGCGATGGTCAGCGCTCCCGGGCGACCGGCCTGGGCAATGATCTCGGCTTCCTTCTCGTGGAACTTGGCGTTCAGGACCTTGTGTTCGATACCTTCCTTCTCGAGCAGGCGGGACATGTGCTCGGAGGTTTCGATGGTCGCTGTACCTACCAGGACCGGACGGCCAGCGGCCATGCTTTCCTTGATGTCGGCGACGATGGCGGCGTACTTCTCGTCCGCGGTGAGGAACACCAGGTCGTTGTAGTCTTTACGCGCCAGCGGTTTGTTCGGTGGAATGACCATGACCTGCAGGCCATAGATCTGGTGGAATTCGAACGCTTCGGTGTCGGCTGTACCGGTCATGCCGGACAGTTTGTTGTACAGACGGAAGTAGTTCTGGAAGGTGGTCGAAGCCAGGGTCTGGCTTTCAGCCTGGATGTTCAGGTTTTCCTTGGCCTCGATGGCCTGGTGCAGACCTTCGGACAAACGACGGCCCGGCATGGTCCGGCCGGTGTGTTCGTCGACCAGTACGACCTGGCCATCCTGCACGATGTATTCGATGTTGCGATGGAACAGCTTGTGCGCACGCAGACCGGCATACACGTGGGTCAGCAGGCCCAGGTTATGCGCCGAGTACAGGCTCTCGCCCTCAGCCAGCAGACCGATGCGGGTCAGCACTTCTTCGATGTACTGGTGACCGGCTTCGTTGAGTTCGACCTGACGGGTCTTCTCGTCAACGGTGTAATGGCCAGCCTGGGTGACTTCGCCCTCGACTTCTTCGACGTGCAGCTTCAACTGCGGGATCAGTTTATTGATCTCGATGTAGAGCTTGGAGCTGTCTTCGGCCTGGCCGGAGATGATCAGCGGGGTACGGGCTTCGTCGATGAGAATCGAGTCGACTTCGTCGATCACGGCAAAATTGAGTTCGCGCTGGAATTTCTCTTCCATGCTGAACGCCATGTTGTCGCGCAGGTAGTCGAAACCGAATTCGTTGTTGGTGCCGTAGGTGATGTCGCAGGCGTAGGCCGAACGCTTTTCTTCCGGCGGCTGGAACGGCGTCACGACGCCGACGGTCAGGCCGAGGAACTCATAGAGCGGACGCATCCAGTTGGCGTCTCGACGCGCCAGGTAGTCGTTCACGGTTACAACGTGGACGCCCTTACCGGACAGTGCGTTGAGGTATACGCCCAGTGTTGCCACCAGAGTCTTGCCTTCACCGGTACGCATTTCGGCAATCATGCCTTCGTGCAAGGTCATGCCACCGATCAACTGAACGTCGAAGTGGCGCATGCCCATGATGCGTTTACCGGCTTCACGGGCAACCGCGAAGGCTTCTGGTAACAACTTGTCGAGGGTCTCCCCTTTGGCGAAGCGAGCTTTGAACTCAGCGGTCTTGGCACGCAATTGATCGTCCGAAAGGGCCACCATTCGCTCTTCGAAGGCATTGACGAGTTGCACCGTCTTGAGCATGCGTTTGACTTCACGCTCGTTCTTGCTTCCAAAAAGTTTTTTTAACAAAGGCGCAAACATATCGGCAGGATCTTCCACACTAAAGGGATGGAGGGCGGCCCCGTGAGTCGCCCGAGCAGCCCTCATGGCCGCACGCGAACGAGCATTCTACCCGGAAACGGTGGTCAGGAAAGTAGGGATATTCCACGATGCTGGCACAGCGTTATGACGGGGCTCACTTAAAATAAGGGCTTTTTGCTGAACTTCAAGCCATACACGGCAGAAGTTACTTGTTGATTTAATGGGTAAAGCGCGAACAAAGCAATGGGCGGGTGCTACGGGCGCTTTCTGCTACCATAGCCGCTCTGTTACTTCAGGTGTCCGATCATGGCATTTCGCCCTCTTACGGCCAGAGCACCCGCCGTTCTACTACGCGAAGCCAAACCGTTAAAGGCCATTCTCGGCCATGCACAACGCCTGGGTCATTTACAGCGCCTGCTCGAAAGCCAATTGCAGCCGGCGGCTCGTGAACACTGTCACGTCGCCTCCTGGCGCGAAGGCAGCCTGCTGCTGATCGTCACCGACGGCCACTGGGCGACCCGCTTGCGCTATCAGCAAAAACGCCTGCAGCGCCAATTGCAGGCGTTCGATGAGTTCGCCCGCCTGACCCGCATTCTGTTCAAGGTACAACCGCCGACCGTGCAGCAAGGCGCGGCCGGCCACACCATGGACTTGTCATGCGACGCGGCAGCCACCATCCAGGCGACGGCCGACGGGATCAGCGATCCCAATCTGCGCGCCGCCCTCGAGCGCCTGGCCGCCCATGCCAGGCCTAAAAGCTGAGCACCTAGCGCCGCTTGCTGCCCCCCAGCAAGGAGCCCATCAGACCGCGAACCAGCTGCCGCCCCAGTTGATTGGCGGCCTGGCGCATGGCCGATTTCAGCGCCTGCCCGGCAGCAGTGCCGAGAAACTCACCGGCTTTGTCGGTAAAGCTTGGCTCCTCCGTTGCAGGCTTGATCGGAGCATCCTGTGCTTCGGGGGCCAGCCCCTTGCGCCCCATCAACACTTCATAGGCCGACTCACGGTCGATGGGCTTGTCATAACGGCCGACCAACGGCGAACTGGCAATCAGCGCGGCGCGCTCGGCCTCGCTCAACGGCCCGATGCGCGATTGCGGCGGCGCCACCAGCACCCGCTGGACCATCTCTGGCGTACCTTTTTCCTGCAGGGTCCCGACCAGTGCCTCGCCAATCCCCAACTCGGTCAACACGTCGAGGGTGCTGAAGGCCGGGTTCGGTCGGAAGCCATCAGCCACTGCCTTCAGGGATTTTTGCTCTTTGGCGGTAAAGGCGCGCAACCCGTGCTGAATGCGCAGCCCCAGTTGAGCCAGCACATCATCAGGCAGGTCACCCGGCGACTGGGTGACGAAATACACGCCCACACCTTTAGAACGAATCAGCCGCACCACTTGCTCCAGGCGATCCTGCAACGCTTTCGGGGTGCCAGAGAACAGCAGGTGCGCCTCATCGAAAAACAATGCCAACAACGGTTTCTCGGCATCGCCGCGCTCAGGCAACTGCTCGAACAGCTCTGCCAATAGCCACAGCAGGAAAGTCGCGTAGACCTTCGGTGCTTCGTGCACCAGGCGGCTGGCATCCAGCAGGTGAATGCGCCCGCGGCCATCACTGGCAGGAGCGAGGATGTCCTGCAACTGCAACGCCGGCTCGCCAAACAAGGCTTCGGCGCCCTGCTGTTCCAAGGTGGCCAGGCGCCGCAACAGGGCCTGACTGGAACCGGTGGTCATCAATGCAGCGTCATCGCCGAGCAACTCGGGATGTTCCTTGAGGTGATTGAGCAGGGCCTTGAGGTCCTTCAGATCAAGCAGCAACAAACCTTCTCGGTCGGCCACCTTGAACGCCGCATAAAGTGCCGACTGCTGGCTGTCGGTCAACTCAAGCAGGCTGCCCAACAGCAATGGTCCCATTTCACTCAGCGTGGTGCGCAATGGATGACCTGATTGGCCGTGGATATCCCACAACGTCACCGGATACGCCTTCGCCTGATAGTTGAGCCAAGGCATGCCGGCGATACGTTCGGCCACCTTGCCCTGCGGGTTGCCCGCAGCACCCAGTCCACACAGATCACCCTTGACGTCCGCTGCAAACACCGCAACACCGGCATCGCTGAACGCCTCAGCCAGGCGTTGCAAGGTGACGGTCTTGCCGGTCCCGGTGGCGCCGGCCACCAGTCCGTGACGGTTTGCCAGGCGCATAGCCTGGGCAATCGGCTGAGCTTTCAGATCTGCACCAATAACGAGTTGCAATGAATCAGGCATTTTTTCACCCATGGTTAAGCTTTGGTCCTACACAGCCGATAGATAGAAGCGAGAGACCTAACTGAGAATCGGGTCGGATAATTCCCTAAGGAAAGACGGAAATATCAGCTTCTGTGTAATAGCGCCTACTTTGCGCGCTTTTTGTAGCAACACGCCCTACACAATAAGACCTTAGCGGACATACAAGCCATGAACAAAAATCTGCGCTTCAGCCACAAAATCCTGCTTGCCGCCGCCCTTATCGTCATTGCTGCGTTCACCACGTTTACGCTGTACAACGACTATTTGCAGCGCAACGCCATTCGCCAGGACCTCGACAATTATCTGACTGAAATGGGCGACGTCACCGCACGCAACATTCAGACCTGGCTGACCGGGCGCATTCTGCTGGTGGACAACCTGGCTCAGAACATTGCCATCAACGCCGACGACAGCCACGTTGCCGACTTGCTTGAACAGAAAGCGCTGACGTCAACCTTCATGGCCTCCTACCTGGGTAACGCGGGCGGCAGCTTCACTATCCGCCCGGATGTGAAAATGCCCGACGGTTTCGACCCACGTTCCCGGCCCTGGTACAAAGGCGCCGAACATAGCGCCAGCGCCACGTTGACCGAACCCTACATCGACGCCGCCACCGGCCAGACCATCATTTCCATCGCCAGCGCCTCGAAAAAAGCCGGACAAAGTGTCGGCGTGGTCGGCGGTGACCTGAGCCTGCAAACCCTGATCGACAACCTCAAGGCCGTGGACTTTGGTGGCATGGGCTATGCGTTTCTGGTCAGCGCCGACGGCAAAATCCTGGTGCACCCGGACAAATCGCTGGTCATGAAGCCCCTCAGCGAGGCCTATCCGCAAAACACCCCGCGCATCGGCAGCGAGTTCACTGAAGTCGAAGTGGACGGCAACACGCGGATTTTCACCTTTAGCCAGATCAAGGGCCTGCCTTCGGTCAACTGGTACATCGGTCTGTCCGTAGATAAGGACAAGGCCTACGCGATGCTCAGCGAATTCCGCGCCTCAGCCATCATCGCCACCATTATCGCCGTGGCAGTGATCATTGCCCTGCTGGGCATGTTGATCCGCCTGCTGATCCAGCCGTTGCACGTCATGACCCGGGCCATGCAGGACATCGCCGATGGCGAAGGCGACCTGACCCGCCGCCTGGCCATCCAGAACCATGATGAATTCGGCACCCTGGGCATTGCCTTCAACCACTTCGTCGAGCGTATCCATGGCTCGATTCGCGAAGTCTCTTCGGCCACCGAGCATGTCAACGAAGTTGCCCTGCGGGTGGTCAGCGCCTCCAATTCATCGATGCTTAACAGTGACGAACAGGCAAGTCGCACCAACAGTGTTGCCGCAGCGATCAATCAACTGGGAGCCGCCGCCCAGGAAATCGCCCGCAATGCCGCGCAAGCCTCGCACCAGGCCAGCGATGCGCGCAGCCTGGCCCAGGACGGCCAGCAAGTGGTTGATCGCAGCATTGCCGCGATGAATCAACTGTCGGCCATGCTCAGCACCTCCAGCAGCAATATCGAGTCGCTGAACAGCAAGACCGTGAACATCGGGCAAATCCTCGAAGTCATCACCAGCATCTCCCAGCAAACCAACTTGCTGGCGCTCAATGCGGCCATCGAGGCGGCGCGCGCGGGTGAGGCTGGACGCGGCTTCGCCGTGGTCGCAGATGAAGTGCGCAACCTGGCACACCGCACCCAGGAGTCGGCACAACAGGTGCAGACCATGATTGAGGAGCTGCAAGTCGGTGCCCGCGAATCGGTCAGCACCATGGGCGACAGCCAGCGTCACAGCCAGGACAGTGTGGAGATTGCCAACCTCGCCGGCGAGCGTCTGAACAGCGTGACCGTGCGCATTGGCGAGATTGACGGCATGAACCAGTCAGTCGCGACCGCCACCGAGGAACAGACCGCCGTGGTGGAGTCGATCAACATGGACATCACCGAAATCAACACCCTGAATCAGGAAGGCGTGGAAAACCTGCAGTCGACCTTGCGCGCCTGCTCAGACCTGGAGCAGCAAGCGTCGCGACTCAAGCAACTGGTGGGCAGTTTCCGCATCTAGGGCTTTTTCGGTTCAGGGGCGTCCGGCTTGGCCGCCTCCTGCAATTGCTGCCAAAGTTCGGCCGCTCCGGGGAAGTCGGTGCCATCGTCACCGCTCAGGTCGTCGGGATCGTAACGGCTCAGGCAGCCCTCCCCCAAGGTAGCCGGGGCCTTCGAGGTGGCTTTATCCAGTGGATCGTTCATGGTCTACGCCTTGAAACGAAAAAGGGCCTCAAGCGTACAACGCTTGAGGCCCTTTGGCATGTCAGCGACGACTCAGAACACCACGGTCTTGTTGCCATGCACCAGGACGCGGTCTTCCAGGTGATAACGCAGGCCACGGGCCAGTACCATTTTCTCGACGTCACGACCGAAGCGCACCATGTCTTCGATGCTATCGCTATGGCTGACGCGGACCACGTCCTGCTCGATGATCGGGCCGGCATCCAGCTCTTCAGTGACGTAGTGGCAGGTTGCGCCAATCAGCTTCACGCCGCGCATCGAGGCCTGGTGGTAAGGCTTGGCGCCGACGAACGACGGCAGGAAGCTGTGGTGAATGTTGATCACCTTGTGTGCGTACTCGGTGCACAGTTCCGGTGGCAGGATCTGCATATAACGCGCAAGCACCACGACTTCGGCATCATGTTGCTTGACCAGGCGGGAGACCTCGGCAAATGCCGGTTCTTTATTCTGCGGATCGACCGGCACGTGGTAGTAAGGAATACCGTGCCACTCGACCATGCTGCGCAGGTCGTTGTGGTTGGAGATCACACAGGAGATATCGCAGTCCAGTTCATCACTGTGCCAGCGGTGTAGCAAATCCGCCAGGCAATGGGATTCACGGCTGGCCATCAAAACCACGCGTTTTTTCTGCGCGGTGTCGGTGATGCGCCAGTTCATCGAGAACTCTTCAGCGATAGGCGCAAACGCCTCACGAAACGCTTCAAGACCGAACGGCAACGAGTCGGCACGAATTTCGTGACGCATGAAAAACCAGCCACTTTGGGTGTCCGAGTGATGGCTAGCTTCAGTGATCCAGCCATTGTGTGATGCCAGAAAGTTACTGACCTTGGCAACGATGCCAACGCCGTCCGGGCAAGCAATCACTAGGCGAAAAGTGCGCATGGGGGGAGAACTCCAGAACTTCACAAAGGCGGCCATTCTAGCGATTACGCAGCGAAACTGCAGTATCCCTGAGCAATCAACACCGTCGCCCCTCCATGGCTACGCCCTGTGCCCGGGGTTAATTCCGAGTCAATCATCGAAATTATCAAGCAAACGCTATTGAAAAAATGTCAGCTAGCGATCTGTAAATAACTGTGATGAACTGTGCAATATTTAAACTACCCGCCTATTTTCAGCTGTTTGACTCTAGATGATTAAATAAAACACGGTTTAATGTTTACTTGATGAAACACCCTGACTATTATTGCGCCACTGTCCCCTGCCACCCAGCGCCCACATAAGGTAGTCCTCATGTCCCTGATCAACGAATACCGCGCCACCGAAGAAGCTATCAAAGAGCTGCAAGCCCGTTTGAAGAACCTGTCCCAAGACGACAAACTGCAAACCGAGCTGGAATTCGAAGGCAAACTGCGCACCCTGATGGGTGAATACTCCAAATCCCTGCGTGACATCATCGCGCTGCTGGATCCGGAAGCCAAAGTTAAAGCACCACGTGGCGCTGTGAAAACTACCGGCACCAAGCGTGCGCGCAAGGTTAAACAATACAAAAACCCACACAACGGCGAAGTCATCGAAACCAAAGGTGGCAACCACAAGACTCTGAAAGAGTGGAAAGCCAAGTGGGGCGGTGACGTGGTTGAAGGCTGGGCAACCCTGCTGGGCTAAGCCGTAACGCGACTCGCAGCTTCACTTGCGAACAAAAAACGCCAGCGATCGCTGGCGTTTTTTGTTAGGTTTAATTCAACATATTTCGTCCGTGTATTTCACAATCCCAGACGATTGCGCACTCCCTCCACGTATTCGCGCCATTCATTCAATACTCCAAGTCCCTGCTCCGTCGCATTAATCGAACACTCAGCGGCGGCCTCATCAAAGTCCTGCAGGGTATTCGGAGCGCCCCACTGAGCGTCTGTCAGGCGCTGTTGGCAGAACAGTGTCCAGCGCGCATTCTCCTCATCACTCAGGGTCTCGGGAAAGTTGCGTGCTCGATATCGAAATAACAGTTCCGGCAATCGCTCATCATCGAACGGCCATTGTTCTCGCACCAATTGCATCGGTTCAGCCGTTCTCACTTGCTCGCATAAACGCCGATCACGATCGCCAATGAACCCGTCGTATAACTGTTGCTCAGGATCGTCACTCGGGACGAATTCTTCCGCGGCATAAATCGCCTGGACTTTCGCTTGCCAGACTTGTTGTGCGTCACTAAGCCGCAGCGCCCGCGCCTGATACAGCGGCATATCCAACTTCAGGCGCTGCTGATCTTCCCCGCGCAACACCGATAAAGGTGCCACCACCGGGCAGCGATTGATATGAATCAGTTTGAGCGGCACCGGCAACTCGCCTTGCGTCAGGTTTTCATGGCGGGTGTACAGGCGCTGACGTAGCGTTGCGGCATCTTCTTCAAGCAACCCCTGGGGATCCAGGTGCAGATCACAGACAATCAGCGCGTTACGATTGCGCGGGTGCCAGGCCAGCGGCAGTACGACGCCGACGTAGTGGCGAGCCGCGGAGAAACGACCGGATATATGCACCAGCGGCTGCAACAAACGAATCTGATCCATGACTTTCTGTTTGCTGCGCAAGGCGAACAACCAGTCATAGAGTTTGCGCTGCTTCTCGCGGATCAGTCGCGCCAGGGCAATGGTGGCACGCACATCGGACAACGCATCGTGGGCCTGTCCATGGTCAAGCCCGTTGGCAGCCGTCAGGCGTTCGAGCTTCAAGGTCACCCGGCCGTCATCCTCGGGCCAGACGATACCGTCGGGCCGTAGCGCGTAAGCGGCACGCACCACATCAATCAGATCCCAGCGACTGTTACCGCCCTGCCACTCTCGTGCATAGGGGTCGAAAAAGTTGCGGTACAGGCTGTAGCGGGTCATCTCATCATCAAAACGCAAAGTGTTGTAACCGGCGCCGCAGGTCCCGGGCGCGGCCAGTTGCGCATGCACCCGGGTCATGAAATCCGCTTCGCACAGGCCCTTTTCGGCCAGGCGCGTCGGGGTGATCCCGGTGATCACGCAGGCGGCCGGATGCGGCAGGATGTCGTCACTGGGTCGACAGTAGAGATTGACCGGGGCCTCGATCTCGTTAAGTTCGAGGTCAGTGCGAATGCCGGCCATTTGCAGCGGTCGGTCGCAACGCGGGCTGATACCGGTGGTTTCGTAGTCGTACCAGAAAATGGAAGTCACGGGCTGTTCCTGAACTTGAGACCGGCGAAGTCTAGGCGCTCACACCGGGTGCCGACCAGTCATGCTGTTATTCAAGCACCGATGGTTGTTACCGGGTGCTACATAGATATGTCGTTCCCCGGAACGAAGACTGCTAGCATCGGCCCTACGTAAGTGACCATCAGGCCCCTCACCAGGCAGCCAATGACTCAGACTTCAGCACCGCCAAGGAACGCACCGCTGCCCCCGCCACTGGATACCCGCTACCAGGTCGAAACGCCCGAAGGCATCGACCTGCCATTGCGTCCGGCGGGGTTGTTGCCGCGTGCCCTGGCATTTGCCATCGACCTGGGACTACGCGCCCTGATCCTGGGGCTGCTGTTCGTGACCCTGGCGTTTTTTGGCAAGGTCGGCGTGGGCCTCGGCTCGCTGCTGCTGTTTGTTCTCAGTTGGTGGTACATGGTGTTGTTCGAGGTCCTCAATCAGGGCCGCTCGCCGGGCAAACAGTGGATGGGACTGCGGGTCGTGCAGGACGACGGCACCCCCATTGGCTGGTCGGCTTCGCTGATCCGCAATCTGCTGCGCTTCGTCGATATGCTGCCCTTCGGCTACAGCCTCGGCGCCATCAGTTGCCTGCAGCACCCGGCCTTCAAACGCCTGGGCGACATTGCCGCCGGCACCCTGGTGATCTATCGCGAACAAGCCGTAATGCGCCCGCCGCTACCGGCTGCAATGCCCCTACGGGCACCTTTCAATCTGAGCCTGGCTGAACAGCGCGCCGTATCGGAATTCGCCGAACGCCAGTCCCAGCTTTCCGCTGAGCGGGTGCAGGAACTCGCCGCATTGCTGGCCGAGCCGTTGAAGGTCAGCCCACCGCGTGCGGTTGCCGAACTCAACGGTATTGCCCTGGGCTTGCGAGGACCGGTATGAAACAGAGCCAGTTCGAGAGCCTCCATCAGCCGCAGTGGGACGCGTATCGCCAAGATCTCGATCTGCTGGAGCGCGGCAAGGCCAGCGCCGAGCACGCCCGCTCATTCCCCAGGGACTATCGGCGCCTGTGCCAGCACCTGGCCTTGGCACAGGAGCGCGGGTACAGCACTTGCCTGATCGATCCCTTGCAGCAACTTGCACTGCGTGGACACCAGTTGCTCTACCGCCATCGCAGCAGCGTGCGGGCTCAACTGCTGGCGTTTGTCCTCGCCGACTTCCCACGTTTGGTGCGTGAGTCATGGCCCTTCGTACTGGTGGCGGGACTGTTGTTCTTCGGCTCACTGCTGGGCATTGCGCTGTTGGTCTACCTGTTTCCCGACCTGATCTACAGCCTGTTACCGGTCGAGCAGGTGGGCGAAATGCAAAGCATGTACGACCCCGCCGCCGGGCACCTGGGCCGCGATATGGAGCGTGCGGCGAGTGATGACTGGATGATGTTCGGCTACTACATCATGCACAACATCGGTATTGCCTTTCAGACCTTCGCCAGCGGCCTGCTACTTGGGCTTGGCAGCGTGTTTTTCCTGGTGTTCAACGGCCTGCTGATTGGAGCCATCGCCGGCCATCTGACCCGCATCGGCTTCGGCGAAAACTTCTGGTCGTTCGTCATCGGCCATGGCGCCTTTGAACTCAGCGCCATTGCCATAGCCGGCGCGGCCGGCCTGCAACTGGGGTGGTCGTTGATTGCTCCCGGTCGCCTCACACGCGGCGAGGCCTTGCGCCTGGCTGCGCGCAAAAGCGTCCTATTGATGTGCGGCGTGATGCTGTTGCTGTTGATCGCCGCCTTCATCGAAGCCTACTGGTCATCGCGCACCGCCACGCCCCCTCTCGCCAAATATCTGGTGGGGGCCACCCTGTGGGCACTGGTCGCGCTCTATCTGATTACTGTCGGACGGACACGCCATGCGCCTGAATGAGGCCAGCGTCGTCATCCGTCCGCGCTCGAGTTGGGAGGCCATGGACCTGGGCGTATTGCTCAGCCAGCGTCACCGACGACTGTTGATGGTCAGTTGGGCACTGATCACGTTGCCGGTATTCGCCCTGCTGACCTGCCTGTTCTGGAACTCCCCAGGCATCGCCCTGCTGATCTTCTGGTGGTTGAAACCTGCGTTCGAACGCCTGCCGTTGTACATTCTGTCCGAAGCCTTGTTCGGCCAGGCGCCCAGCGTGAAACAGGCATTGCGCCAATGGCCGCGACTGCTCAAACCGCAACTGCTCGCCAGCCTGACCTGGCGCCGCCTGAGCCTGAGCCGGAGTTTCTGCCTGCCGGTGGCTCAGCTCGAAGGTCTCGCCGGGCAGCCACGCCAGCAACGTCTGGCGGTCCTGCAACAACGCGATGGCGAGGCCGGGCGTTGGTTGACCCTCCTCGGCGCACTGCTGGAATCCAGCCTGTGGTTGGGCTGCATGGCCCTGTTCTACCTGTTCCTGCCCATGCAAATCGAACTGGATTGGGACTGGCAAACGCTAATCGACGCCAGCGAACAGGACTGGCTATGGCTCGAGCACCTGATCAACGGCCTCTATGCGCTGGTCCTGATCATCTGGGGACCGATCTACGTCGCCTGCGGATTCAGCCTGTACCTGAACCGCCGGACCGTACTGGAAGCCTGGGACATCGAACTGCAATTTCGCCGCCTGCGCCAGCGTCTCAGCGGCTTGGGCATCGCGCTGCTGGCGCTCGGCCTGCTGTGGCTGCCGATGCCGCAGGCGGTGTATGCCGACGAGCCTGACGCCCCAAGCGCCCCGCGCCTGCTCCAGCAGCCCCTGACCAGCCAGGCCGCCAGCCGTGACATCAACGCATTGCTTCAGGCGCCACCTTTCAAGAATTCGCAGACGATTACCCGCTATCGCTTCGGCGAAGAAGCCGCTGATCCAGTCGAAGACGCTCAGCCCCCGGCATGGCTCAAGGCACTCTTGGAATGGTTCGACAGCCAGCGCTTCAAAGGGCTGGCCCAAGTCATCGAGGTGCTGCTATGGACCACGCTCGCGGGCTCGATTGCCTTGCTGGTCTGGCACTACCGCGACTGGCTGCAGACCTTCGTCAGCCGCCGCAAGCCTCTTCACGCTCCGGGTACTTCGCCCTCACCCACTTTATTGTTTGGTCTCGATCTCGATCCCGAGTCACTTGCGCAAGACATCGCCAGCCAGGTCGAATCGTTGTGGCTGGAGCATCCCCGCGAAGCGCTCGGACTGCTCTATCGGGCTTTGCTCAGTCGCCTGCTGCACGACTTCGGTCTCCCCCTGAAAAGTGCCGACACCGAAGCCGAGGTCCTGGCGCGGGTCCAGCAGTTGCAGGACCCGGAGTTGCAGAACTACAGCCAAAGCCTGACGCTGCACTGGCAGAACATCGCCTATGGTCATCGTGTGCCGCCTGCGGCGCTGCAACAGCAACTCTGCCAGGGCTGGCGCGCATTATTTGACCCGCGAGCACAGCGATGAGTCGACGTCTGGCGGCTCTCGGCGTACTGATCGGCGCATTGCTCTGTGCAGTGGCAACGTACCTGTACCTGCACGCCACGCCCTATCAAGAAAGCATCGACCACGGTCCCTCCCCCGAAGCCCAGAACAATCCCTACTTGGCAGCCGAACGTTTTCTGCGCAAGCAAGGATTGAGCGTGCATCACGTCAATAGCCTGGACAGCCTGCCCACCCTGCAACCACGCCAGCACAGCCTGTTGCTGCTGGGCGAACGCGCCAACATGACCCCGGCCCAGGTCGATCAGGTGCTGGACTGGGCGCGAGATGGCGGGCGACTGCTGTTTGTCGCCCAGGCCTTGTGGAATGAGCAGACCGGCAACAGTCAGGACCTGCTGCTGGACCGGGTGCACGTGCAGCAGTTCATGAGCAAAGACCTCAAGGATGTGCCTGCCGAGGCAGCGAAGGACCGCTATCCGAACCTGACCAAACTTTATCTGGAAAACGAGGAGGCACCGGCCTATGCCGGCTTCGACCCGCAGTTCCACCTCGAAGACCCGCAAGACCTGGCACAGGCATGGGCCAACAGCGCCAAGGCCACACACCTGATGCAGTTGCCCTGGGGTGAGGGTTCGATCACCGTGGTGACCGATGCCGAATTGTGGAAGAACAGCGCGATCGGCCAATACGACAACGCCTGGCTGCTGTGGTACTTGTTCGCCGACACCGACGTCACGCTGTTATTCGACATTGACCACGACAACTTGCTGAGCTTGCTGTGGCGTTATTTCCCCCAGGCCTTGGTGGCGCTGCTCGCGTTGATCGCTTTAGGGCTCTGGCACGCAGGCTGGCGCCACGGACCGGTGCAGCCCGCAGCACCCAAGGCCCGCCGCCAGTTGCAGGAACATCTGCGCGCCAGTGCCGATTTTCTCGTCCGTCGCGCCGGGCAACAGAGCCTGTTGCAGGGCTTGCAGCACGATGTGCTGCGACGTGCCAGGCAACGTCAGCCAGGCATCGATCAACTCGACACGCCCGAACAGTGGCAAGTGCTCGCCCGCTTGACCGGGCACTCGCCCGAGAGCATTGCCCAGGCCATCGGCCCGCCCCGTAAACGAAGGCTATCGAGCAGCGAATTCAGCCGCCAGGTGGCCCACTTGCAGAACCTCAGGAATGCCTTATGAGCGAACCTTCCGTACCTCCGAGCCCGTCCCATGCCGCGCAGCAACGGCGCCGGGCCAGTCAACTGGCGCAAGCCGTGCGCCTTGAGCTGAACAAGGCAGTGATTGGCCAGAGCAGCGTTATCGACGATGTGCTGAGTGCCTTGATTGCCGGCGGCCATGTGCTGCTCGAAGGCGTACCGGGTCTGGGCAAGACCTTGCTGGTGCGCGCCCTCGCCCGCTGCTTCGGCGGCGAGTTCGCACGTATTCAGTTCACGCCCGACCTGATGCCCAGTGATGTCACAGGGCATGCGGTTTACGACCTGCAGACCGAGCAGTTCAAGCTGCGCAAGGGCCCGCTGTTCACCCACCTGCTGCTGGCCGATGAAATCAACCGGGCACCGGCCAAGACCCAGGCCGCCTTACTCGAAGCCATGCAGGAGCGTCAGGTGACCCTGGAAGGCCGAGCCTTGCCCATCGCCCAACCGTTCATGGTCCTGGCCACCCAGAACCCGATCGAACAGGAAGGCACTTACCCGTTGCCGGAAGCCGAGCTCGATCGTTTCATGCTCAAAGTGCGCATGGATTACCCGGATGCCGGCCAGGAGCTGGACATGGTGCGCCAGGTCAGCCGCTCGACCCGTGCCGACATGCTCGACGTGCAGCCATTGCGCACGTTGCTGCAAGCCAAGGACGTCATCGCCCTGCAGCGTATCGCCAGCGAACTGCCGCTGGATGAGCAGGTGCTCGACTACGCCGTGCGCCTGGCCCGCACCACGCGCACCTGGCCCGGCCTGACCCTCGGCGCCGGTCCGCGAGCCTCCATTGCCCTGGTGCGTGTGGCACGGGCTCGGGCGCTGTTGCGCGGTGGCGAATTCGTCATCCCCGACGATCTCAAGGGCTGTGCCCTGGCGGTGCTGCGTCATCGGGTGCGGATTGGCCCGGAGCTGGATATCGAGGGCCTCGACGTCGACCAGGTACTCAGGCAGATGCTCGACCAGGTTCCGGCACCCAGACTGTGAGCGGGAGCCCTGAATCATGAAGCCCACGCGCCTATTGCTGATCTGGCTGGCCACGCTGCTCGGCCTGAGTGTTGTGCAGGGAGCGCTCAGCGCCTTGGGCATCGACCTGGGGCCGAACCTGCAAGCGATCAATTGGGCGCTGCTGCTGGCGCTCCTGGTACTGGCGTTGCTTGATGCCGCGCGTCTGCTGCGTCGTCCTTCGCCGAGCATCCAGCGTCGACTGTCCGGCAGCCTGGCGCTAGGACGCTGGGCTGAGGTGCAGGTCAGCGTACAGCACGACTACCGGCAACCGCTGACCATCGAGCTGTTCGACCACGTGCCCGACGGCCTTGTGTTCGAGCAACTGCCACATGCGCTGGAGTTACAGCCGGACCAAATCAGTCAATTCAGCTATCGGCTACGGCCCTTGCGTCGTGGGCACTTCAGCTTTCTGCAGTGCGAAGTCAATGTGCCGGGCCACCTCGGTTTGTGGAGCGCCCGCCGCTATCTGCACGTCATTGACAGCACCCGTGTGTACCCGGACTTCGCTCATCTGTACGGCGCGCAGTTACTGGCGGTCGACAGTTGGATCAACCAGTTGGGGGTGCGCCAGCGCCAGCGACGTGGCCAGGGCCTTGAGTTCCACCAGCTAAGGGAGTTTCGCGAGGGCGACAGCCTGCGACAGATCGACTGGAAAGCCACCGCCCGGCAACGCACACCGATTGCCCGCGAGTATCAGGACGAACGCGACCAACAAATCATTTTCATGCTCGATTGCGGGCGGCGCATGCGCAGTCAGGACGGCGAGCTGTCGCACTTCGACCACGCCCTCAACGCCTGCCTGCTGCTCAGTTACATCGCCCTGCGTCAGGGCGATGCTGTTGGTCTGATGACCTTCGCTGGCGATCAATCGCGCTACCTGCATCCGGTCAAGGGCAGCGGGCAGTTGAACGTACTGCTCAACAGTCTGTACGACCTGGACAGTAGCCAGAGACCCGCAGACTACCAGGCCGCAGCCAGTCAATTACTGGCCCGGCAGAAGCGCCGGTCGCTGGTAGTGGTCATCAGCAATCTGCGAGACGAAGACGACGAAAGCCTGCTCGGCGCCGTCAAGCGCCTGAGCAAGCAGCATCGGGTGCTGGTGGCCAGCCTGCGCGAAGCGGTACTCGACCAGATACGCCAGACGCCTGTACACACCCTGTCTGAGGCGCTGGCGTATAGCGGCACCCTGGACTACCTGAACGCGCGCGCCGAACACCATGAGCACCTGGCGGCACAGGGTATACCCCTGCTGGACTGCCGCCCCGCTGACCTGGGTAGCCAGTTGGTCAGCCGTTACCTGAGCTGGAAAAAGGCCGGAGTCTTGTAGTGACCCGTTGGCTAAGCTGACGCCGACGCCGGATAAAAGCTGAAGTATTGCTGCAAAGCGCTTACCAACTGCGCGTATTCCGGCGGCGCATCAAGCAGAATGAATCCGGCATCGTAATGATGGGGCGTGGCGTCTTCATGGCACCACTGGCAGCAGGCGCGCAGGTCGATCACTTGTGACACGTAATCGCTGGCGGGAATTTTCAGGCGCAGGTCAAAGACTGCGCCCACCATCATCGGCAAGTTGCTGATGAGCATCAAGCCGTCTTCGGAGACGTTGCCAATAAAGCCGATGGGTTTGTCCGTGACGCTGTTGAAGACTTTGAGAAAATACGGCAACTGGTGCCGCTCGATCCGGCGTTCTGTGAACATGTCGAATTTCGCTTTGCCAAGGCCCTTGAGCAGGGTCGCACTAATGCTTCGCAACGCACCGGCAGGGCCGGTTCGCTGTCCCCGATCACGGTGCGGACGTCCTGGAATTGCGCTCGCTTTGAAGCTGCCGGTCACGGGTAACGATAGCGCCTCAGGATCCACTCACTGAAACGCCACAGTCGAATGTTAGCTTATGTCTGCAACCCGGCCAGTTATCAAATGATAACCAACATCACAACGACGCCGGGGTGCTCCTGGCGCTGCGCGGCGGATACCAGCCCAGCGACTGCAAGGTTTCCAGGCGGGCGCGGGCACGGTAGGCGTACTCGTTGTTCGGGTATTGGGCCATGATGAACTGGTAGGTCTGGGCCGCATCGACGTAGAGTTTCTGGCGCTCCAGGCACTGGCCGCGCAACATCGACACTTCCGGCTGAATATAGCGGCGCGAACGGCTGGTGCGATCGACCTGGGACAATTCGAGCATTACCCGCTCGCAGTTACCGGCGTCGTAGGCCCGATAGGCGGTATTCAGGTGATGGTCCATCGACCAACGGGTGCAGCCCACGACACTCAGGGCCAGGGCAGCTAAAAGCACGAATCGCATGAGGGTTCTCCTGTCTTGAAAGCTGTATCGACCCGTGGGCAAAAATCTTCAGTGCGGCGTGTTCAATAAAGAAACCAATAAGTAGTGCAAACGAACAATGACTACAACTGCGCAGCATAGTAGCCTCACTCAGCGCTTGAACTCAGGAGTCTTTGCATGTCCGTCCGTCGTACCAAAATCGTCGCTACCCTTGGCCCGGCCAGTAACTCGCCGGAAGTTCTCGAACAGCTGATTCTGGCTGGCCTGGACGTCGCCCGCCTGAACTTCTCCCACGGCACCCCTGATGAGCACAAGGCTCGCGCCAAGCTGGTCCGCGACCTCGCCGCCAAGCACGGCCGCTTCGTCGCCCTGCTGGGTGACCTGCAAGGCCCGAAAATCCGTATCGCCAAATTCGCCAACAAAAAGATCGAGCTGAAGATCGGTGATCAGTTCACCTTCTCCACCAGCCATCCGCTGACCGAAGGCAACCAGCAAGTGGTCGGCATCGACTACCCGGACCTGGTGAAAGACTGCGGCGTCGGCGACGAACTGCTGCTCGATGACGGCCGCGTGGTGATGCGTGTCGACACCGCCACCGCCACCGAACTGCACTGCACCGTAACCATCGGCGGCCCGCTGTCGGACCACAAAGGCATTAACCGTCGCGGTGGCGGCCTGACCGCTCCGGCCCTGACTGAAAAAGACAAGGCCGACATCAAGCTCGCCGCTGAAATGGAAGTCGACTACCTCGCCGTGTCCTTCCCGCGCGATGCTGCCGACATGGAATATGCCCGCAAACTGCGCGACGAAGCCGGCGGCACCGCCTGGCTGGTGGCGAAGATCGAACGCGCCGAAGCCGTGGCCGACGACGAAACCCTCGACGGCCTGATCAAGGCGTCCGACGCGGTGATGGTTGCCCGTGGTGACCTCGGTGTGGAAATCGGCGACGCCGAGCTCGTGGGCATCCAGAAGAAAATCATTCTGCACGCACGCCGCCACAACAAGGCCGTGATCGTTGCGACCCAGATGATGGAGTCGATGATCCAGAATCCGATGCCAACCCGCGCCGAAGTGTCCGACGTAGCCAACGCCGTGCTCGACTACACCGACGCCGTGATGCTCTCGGCCGAATCTGCTGCCGGCCAGTACCCACTGGAAGCCGTGCAGGCCATGGCGCGAATCTGCGTTGGCGCGGAAAAGCACCCGACCAGCAAGACCTCCAGCCACCGTATTGGCAAAGAGTTCGAGCGCTGCGACGAAAGCATCGCGCTGGCCACCATGTACACCGCCAACCACTTCCCGGGCGTGAAAGCGATCATCGCCTTGACCGAAAGTGGCTACACCCCGCTGATCATGTCGCGTATCCGCTCCTCGGTGCCGATCTACGCGTTCACCCCGCACCGCGAAGCCCAGGCTCGTGCTGCGATGTTCCGTGGCGTGTACACCGTACCGTTCGACCCGGCTTCCCTTGCACCGAACGAAGTCAGCCAGAAGGCCATCGACGAACTGGTCAAGCGTGGCGTCGTGGAAAAAGGCGACTGGGTCATCCTGACCAAGGGCGACAGCTTCCACACCACCGGCGGCACCAACGGCATGAAGATCCTGCACGTGGGTGATCCGCAGGTCTGAGTGATCGGTTGCTGAAAATCAAAAGCCCCGGCATGTGAGTGCCGGGGCTTTTTGCTATCTGATCCGTAAATCAGGTTGTCCGCGAAGAGGCCGCTCGAGGCACTGTAAATTCAGTGCCTTTTGATAAACCCGGTCAACGCCGCAATGGCCTCCGGAGACCGCAGGCGCTGGGTGAACAGCTTGCCCTCCTCCTCGACCACTTTACGCAGCAATGCCTGGTCCGGCGCTTTCATCAACTGCTTGCTGATGCGCACGGCTTCCGGGGCCAGGGTTTCGAAACGCAGCGCCACTTCACGGGCTTTGGCCAGGGCTGCCTCGCCACTCTCCAGGGCTCGGGTTGCAATACCCCAGGCGGCTGCCTGCTCGCCAGTGAAAGCCTCGCCCAGCAGCAACAGTTCAGCCGCCTTGGCCTGCCCCAATAGACGCGGAAGGATCAGGCTGGAGCCGAACTCCGGGCACAGCCCGAGATTGACGAATGGCATACGCAATTTTGCATCGGCACTGATATAGACCAGGTCGCAATGCAGCAGCAGCGTTGTGCCAATGCCCACGGCCGCACCCGCCACACCGGCGATCACCGGTTTGCGGCACTCCAGCAGACTGCGCATGAATCGGAACACCGGGCTGTCGAGATCGCTCGGCGGTTCCTGGATGAAGTCGGCGATGTCGTTGCCGGCGGTGAAACATTCGGCACTGCCGGTGATCAGGATCGCGTTGATCTCGGGGTCATTGTCAGCCTGCTGCAGGGCCTCGCCCAGTTGGCTGTACATGGCGCGGGTCAGGGCGTTTTTCTTGTCCGGGCGGTTCAGGCGCAAGGTCAGCAGCCCGCGTTCGCGCTCCAGCAGTATGGCGTCGGTCATGGTGAGTCTCTTCAGAGAAAGTCAGCGTTCAACCACGGGGCAGGAACACGTCGGCCAGCAGTTGGTTGCGCGGCAACCCCGCCAGATACAAGCGCCGGGCAAAGGCATCGACACTGTCAGGGTGGCCGCAGAGTAAGGCCAGGGTTTGCCGGGAAACAAGGCGCAATTGCGCCAAAGCCGCCGCCAGCTCGGCCGCCGTCAGCAGTTCGACTGTCAGGTTGGGGCGATTGCCGGCCAGCGCCGCCAGCGGCTTGGCCAGATAGTGTTCGGTGCTGTCATGGGCCAGGTGCATCACCCGGATCGGCCCCTGGTGATCCTGGCGCAACGCCTCACGCAATACCCCGAACAACGGCGCCAGGCCCGTGCCCGAGGCGAGCAACCACAACGGCCGCTGCTGCCAGTCGGGATCGTAATGCAAGGCGCCGCCACGCAGCTCGCCAAGACGGATCGGATCACCGATCTTCAACTGGCGTGCGGCATCACTGAATGCACCCGGCAAGCGACAATCGAGGTGGAACTCAAGAAAACGGTCTTCCTCCGGCAGGCTCGCCAGCGAATAAGGGCGTGCCACCTGCCCCGCCCATAGCACCAGGTGCTGGCCAGCCTGATAGCGCAGCGGCCGTTCCGGCTGCAGACGCAGGCGCAGCACCGATGAGCTCAGCCAGTCCGCGGCCTCGACCACTGCGGGTGCGCCATCATGCAACGGATCGAACACCGCCACTTGCAGGTCGTCCACCACCTCGCACTGACACGCCAGGCGCCAGCCTTGTTGGCGCTGTTCAGCACTCAGGGCATCCGGTCGACGGTCAATGACCTCTCCGCGCAAGCATTGCACCAGGCACGCGTGACAACTGCCCGCCCGACAGCTGTACGGCACGTTCAGGCCATTGCGGTTCAGGGCATCGAGCAGGTTGCCGCCGACCGCTTCGGTCCAGCGCCGCTCACCGACAATCAGTTCAGGCATCGACGTTTTCCCAGGCGGCGGCGCAACGATTACGGCCGTCACGCTTGGCGCGGTACAGCGCCTGGTCAGCTCGATGCAAGGCGTGATCCAGGTCATCACCTTCACTGAGCAGGGTCATGCCCGCCGACAGGCTCAGGTCGCGAACCCGCAGGCCAATCAGCTCGACATCGACAAAGGCCAGGCGCAGACGCTCGCAGCAAGCCGTCAGGCGCTCGGCATCACAATCAGGTAGTAGCAACACAAACTCCTCACCGCCGTAGCGGGCCAACACGTCGCCCTCACGCAAACAGGCGCTGGCGACGCCCGCAAAGGCTTGCAGCACCTGGTCTCCAGCGGCGTGGCCGTGGACATCATTGATGCGTTTGAAATGGTCCAGATCGATCAGCGCCAGGCCATGGACCACGCCTGCGTCCAGGCTCTGCAATTCACGGGAGGCGAGGCGCAGGAAGTGCCGGCGGTTGAACAATCCGGTCAACTCATCGGTCGCCACCAGGTCTTCAAGTTGCCGCATCATCCCGCGCAATGTGTCCTGATGAGCCTGCAACGCAAACCGGCGCTGACGCATGCGCAAACGCGAAGCCTGCACGTAACTGGCATACAACGCCAGCCAGACAAGCACAATGAACAACACGCACACCTGCAGGACTGCCAGCCCCGGGTCGGCCAGTTGAAAGTGGTAGCCCTCCCAAAGGTTGAGCGCGGCAAAGCTGAAAAGCACCAGGGCCGCACTACGGATAAACGCGCGGCGCGGCAAATGAAACAGGCCGAACAACAGGATCAGCACGTAAAACACCAGGAAAGCGCCACGGGCCGAATCGAGGTGGGCAATCAGCCAGGTTTGCCAGCCTATCCCCAGCAGCACCTGGAGTTGGGTCAGGCTGGGATCGGCGAAGCGCAGGTTGCAACCGGTAAAGAAGATCGCAAATAACACCGACTGGCTGAGCATCACCAGCGCGGTGCCGACCATTGCGCTGCTGACCGAACCCTGGAAATGGCCCGTAAAAATCGCCAGCCATAGCAGCAGGATCGCCAGCGCATAAGTGCCTGTCGCCAGAATAAAGCGCTTGAGCAATAGACTCTGGATCGCGTTATGGGTCAATCGATGACTCACCGTGCAGAGAGGGGGCTGACAAGAGTTTCCTACCCTAGAGGCCTTATGCCACTTTAGTGTTGCTGCTCGAAAATCACCATTCAAATTTTGTGGGGTTGCTAAAAGCTGCCCCGGTCCGGATATGCGACCTTCGTTTGACTGCCGGCGGATGTGCCCGGCGGCGAGGCGAGGTATACTGCCGCGCCTTTTTAGCGTCGCGCCAGCAACCCCGGCGTGCCTTGAAAGGTGTTTGCAGCCGACCGATGCACCCCACTGCAGACACCTTTATTAAATGTTCCCGTCTTTTAGAGGAGCGCGACTCATGACCGTGATCAAGCAAGACGACCTGATTCAGAGCGTTGCTGACGCCCTGCAGTTCATTTCCTACTACCACCCCGTGGATTTCATCCAGGCGATGCACGAGGCCTACCTGCGCGAAGAGTCGCCGGCAGCCCGCGATTCGATCGCCCAGATCCTGATCAACTCGCGCATGTGTGCCACCGGCCACCGCCCGATCTGCCAGGACACCGGCATCGTCACCGTGTTCGTGCGGGTGGGCATGGACGTGCGCTGGGATGGCGCGACCATGAGCCTGGACGACATGATCAACGAGGGCGTGCGGCGCGCCTACAACCTGCCGGAAAACGTCCTGCGTGCTTCCATCCTCGCCGACCCGGCGGGTGCTCGCAAGAACACCAAGGACAACACCCCGGCCGTCATCCACTACTCGATCGTCCCGGGCAACACCGTGGAAGTCGACGTGGCAGCCAAGGGCGGCGGTTCCGAGAACAAGTCGAAAATGGCCATGCTCAACCCGTCCGACTCGATCGTTGACTGGGTGCTCAAGACCGTTCCGACCATGGGCGCTGGCTGGTGCCCGCCGGGCATGCTCGGCATTGGCATCGGCGGCACCGCCGAGAAAGCCGCAGTGATGGCCAAGGAAGTGTTGATGGAGTCCATCGACATCCACGAACTCAAGGCGCGCGGCCCGCAGAACCGTATCGAAGAGATCCGCCTGGAGCTGTTCGACAAGGTCAACCAACTGGGCATCGGCGCCCAGGGCCTGGGTGGCCTGACCACCGTGCTCGACGTCAAGATCATGGATTACCCGACCCACGCCGCCTCCCTGCCGGTGTGTATGATCCCGAACTGCGCCGCCACTCGTCACGCGCACTTCGTGCTCGACGGCTCCGGCCCGGCCGAACTGGAAGCGCCGTCGCTGGACGCCTACCCGGAAATCGTCTGGGAAGCTGGCCCGTCGGCCCGTCGCGTCAACCTCGACACCCTGACCCCGGAAGAAGTGCAGAGCTGGCAGCCAGGCGAAACCGTCCTGCTCAACGGCAAAATGCTCACCGGTCGCGACGCGGCGCACAAGCGCATGGTCGAGATGCTGAACAAGGGCGAAACCCTGCCGGTGGACCTCAAGGGTCGCTTCATCTACTACGTCGGCCCGGTTGATCCGGTGCGCGAAGAAGTGGTTGGCCCTGCTGGCCCGACTACCGCGACGCGGATGGACAAGTTCACCCGCCAGATCCTCGAGCAAACCGGCCTGCTGGGCATGATCGGCAAGTCCGAGCGTGGCCCGACCGCGATCGACGCGATCAAGGACCACAAGGCGGTCTACCTGATGGCAGTCGGCGGTGCGGCGTACCTGGTGGCGCAAGCCATCAAGAAGTCGCGTGTGGTGGCCTTCGCCGAACTGGGCATGGAAGCGATCTACGAGTTCGACGTCAAGGACATGCCGGTCACCGTTGCGGTGGACAGCAAGGGCGAGTCGGTGCACATCACCGGCCCGGCCATCTGGCAGCAGAAAATCAGTGAAAGCCTGGCGGTAGAAGTGCAGTAAGCGCTTCAACCCGTGGCACCGAAGCCGCGCTGTCTACCCGGACAGCGCGGCTTTTTTGTGCCGGATCGATTGCTCGGGACAAAGGTTACCGAATGGTTCAGGACTGCCGTGGAACAGGCTTTCATAAGGCCCTGCATGCTATGGTGCGCACCCTGACTTGCAGCCCGTGCCCACCGCATGCCGACCCTTTCTCGTTTCCTGCGCCTGTCGCTGTCTGTCCTGCTGATCGTGGCCGGAGCGGTGCTGGTGGCCATCCTCGCCATGCGCCATGCCGAACGTCAGGCACAGGAAGACGATGCCGAGCGCGCCAATCAGCAACTGGCGCTGTACGCCAACTCGTTGCACACCCTGATCGAACGCTACCGCGCCTTGCCGGCCGTCCTGGCCCTGGACCCGGAGTTGCGTTCGGCGTTGGCCGGCCCCGTGAGCCCGCCACAGCAAGACTCGCTGAACGGCAAGCTGGAAAAGATCAACGGGGCGGCCGAGTCCTCCACCCTGGAACTGCTCGACCGCACAGGCCTGGCGGTTGCTGCCAGCAACTGGCGCCTGCCCAGCAGTTACGTCGGCCATAACTACGGCTTTCGCCCCTATTTCAATCAGACCCGCAGCCAGGGCAACGGACGCTTTTATGCCGTGGGCGTTACCAGCGGCATCCCCGGTTACTTTCTGTCCAGCGCCGTCCTTGGCGACAACGGCGAGTTTCTCGGGGCGATGGTGGTGAAGCTCGAGTTCCCGCAACTGGAGCGCGAATGGCGGCAGGGCAGCGATACCCTGCTGGTCAGCGATGCCCGGGGCATTGTGTTCATCGCCAATCAGCCCGGCTGGCGCTATCGTCTGTTACAAAGTCTATCGGATACCGACCGTGCCGAACTCGCCGCCACCCGCCAGTACGACAAACAAACGCTCACGCCTTTGAACCATGAGCTGATCCGACGGTTCGACGCCAACAGCTACCTGGCCCAGGTCGACGGCCCGGAAGGCGCGATGCCCTACCTGTGGGAATCGCTGCCGCTGGGCTCCGAAGGCTGGACCCTGCACCTGCTGCGCCGGCCCCAGGTGGCCTTCGAGGACCTGCGCAATGCCGGGCTGGCGGCCGCGGGCCTGTGGCTGACCCTGGTGTTTCTGTTGTTGTTCCTCAGCCAGCGCTGGCGCCTCGCCAAGTTACGTCAGCGCAGTCGCGAAGAACTGGAGCGCCTGGTCGAGGAGCGAACTCGGGATCTGCGCACCGCCCAGGACGGCCTGGTGCAGTCCGCCAAACTGGCGGCGCTGGGGCAGATGTCGGCAGCGCTGGCCCATGAGATCAACCAGCCGCTCACCGCACAGCGTATGCAACTGGCGACCTTGCGCCTGCTACTCGAGCATGGCCGGGTCGACGACGCGTATAAGGCATTGAAACCGGTGGATGACATGCTGACACGCATGGCCGCCCTCACCGGCCACCTGAAAACCTTCGCCCGCAAAAGCCCCAGCGGCCTGCGCGAACCGCTGGACCTGGCGGCGGTGGTCGATCAATCCCTGTTGCTGCTTCAGGCGCGCCTGCGTGATGAACAGATTGAAACCACCGTCTACCTGAGCCGTCCGGCCTGGGTGCGTGGCGATGCCATTCGTCTCGAGCAAGTGCTGATCAACCTGCTGCGCAACGCCCTCGACGCCATGCACGACAAACCGCTCAAGCGCCTGCAGATTCGCCTGGAGGCCGACCAGCAACTGTGGCGTCTGGAAGTCAGCGACAGTGGCGGCGGCATCAGCGAACAGGACCTGCCGAACGTGTTCGATCCCTTCTTCACCACCAAGCCGGTGGGTGATGGGCTAGGGTTGGGACTGGCCGTATCCTTTGCCATCGTCCACGAACTCGGTGGACGCCTGAATGCTGAAAATCGCGGTGACGGTGCCTGCTTCAGCGTCACGCTGCCCATCGACCTGGAGGCCCGGATTCAATGTTGAACTCAGTGATGGTGGTCGATGACGAGCGCAGCATTCGTGACGCTGTCGAGCAATGGCTGAGCCTGTCCGGGTTCTCGGTGCAACTCTTCAGTCGCGCCGAGGAATGCCTGGCGCAATTGCCGGAGAATTTCCCCGGGGTCATCCTCAGCGATGTGCGCATGCCAGGTCTTGGCGGCCTGGAGTTGCTGGCCAGGGTGCGAAAGCAGGATGCCGATCTTCCGGTGATCCTGTTGACCGGACACGGTGATGTGCCGATGGCGGTGGAGGCCATGCGCGACGGGGCCTATGACTTCCTCGAAAAACCCTTCAGCCCCGAGACCCTGCTCAACAGCCTGCGCCGGGCGCTGGACAAGCGCCGGCTGGTCCTGGAAAACCGCGCCCTGCATGAGCAGGCCGACAACCGCAACAGACTCGAGGCCAGCCTGCTCGGCGTATCCCCGGGTCTGCAGACCCTGCGCCGGCAAGTCCTGGACCTTGCCGCGCTACCGGTCAACGTGCTGATCCGCGGTGAGACCGGCAGCGGCAAGGAGTTGGTTGCGCGCTGCCTGCACGACTTCGGGCCTCGGGCCGACAAGCCCTTCGTGGCCTTGAACTGTGCGGCGATACCCGAGCAACTGTTTGAGGCCGAGCTGTTCGGCCACGAAAGCGGCGCCTTCACCGGCGCCCAGGGCAAGCGCATCGGCAAACTGGAGTACGCCGACGGCGGCACCCTGTTCCTCGACGAAATCGAGAGCA
Organism: Pseudomonas sp. Pse1; assembly: GCF_024519635.1. Taxonomy (NCBI): domain Bacteria; kingdom Pseudomonadati; phylum Pseudomonadota; class Gammaproteobacteria; order Pseudomonadales; family Pseudomonadaceae; genus Pseudomonas; species Pseudomonas sp. Pse1. Next base: position 350,806 of record NZ_JALJRO010000003.1, on the reverse strand, counting down.
TGCCGCTGGCGCAACAGGTGAAACTGCTGCGGGTGCTGCAGGAACAGAAACTCGAACGCCTGGGGGCCAATCAGAGCATCACCGTGGACTTGCGGATCATTGCCGCGACCAAGCCCGACCTGCTGGACGAAGCCCGCGCCGGACGCTTTCGCGAAGACCTGGCGTACCGCCTGAACGTCGCGCAATTACGTTTGCCGCCGTTGCGCGAGCGCCGCGAAGACATTCCCCTGCTCTACGCCCACTTCGCCCAGACCGCGGCGCAACGCTTGGGGCGCAACGTCGAGCCCTTGGGCGGGGCGCAATTGAGCCGGCTGTTGAGCCACGACTGGCCGGGCAACGTACGCGAACTGGCCAACGTTGCCGAGCGACAGGTACTTGGCCTGGGTGAACCGGAACCCGACGGCATCGCTCCCGGCCAATCCCTCGCCGCCCAACAAGAGGCGTTCGAAGCGCAATGCCTGCGTGCGGCATTGACCCGGCACAAGGGCGATGTGAAAGCGGTGCTCGAAGAACTGCAACTGCCACGCCGGACCTTCAATGAAAAGATGCAGCGGCATGGCCTGACACGCGAGATGTTCCTCAGCTGATTGATCGGCGGATTTCCGCTCATGCCCAAGTCGCCAACAAGCGGATTTCCGCTCACAGAAACACCTTAACCCCTCTAAACCGGCCTTCTTAGAGTTGGCACAACTCCTGCTATAGCCCCTGCAGGCTGCGCTTCTGCGCGCTCCACAAAAACAATGACACGAAGGATCCTCATGGATAACTCACAAACCCTGTCTGGCGGGGCTGCCGCTGCCACTGCGTCTGCCAAACCAAGAACCACCGCCAGCCGCATCAAATCGATCTTCAGCGGATCGGTGGGCAACATGGTCGAGTGGTACGACTGGTACGTCTACGCTGCCTTCTCCCTGTACTTCGCAAAAACCTTCTTCCCTGCCGGTTCGACCACCGCCCAGTTGATGAACACTGCGGCGATCTTCGCCGTTGGCTTTCTGATGCGCCCGATCGGTGGCTGGCTGATGGGCCTGTACGCCGACAAAGTCGGACGCAAGAAGGCCTTGATGGCCTCGGTCTATCTGATGTGCTTCGGCTCCCTGCTGATCGCCTTGAGCCCGGGCTATGAAACCATCGGCATCGGTGCGCCGATCCTGCTGATCTTCGCGCGCTTGCTGCAAGGCCTGTCGGTCGGCGGCGAGTATGGCACCTCGGCCACCTACCTCAGCGAGATGGCGACCAAGGAACGTCGCGGCTTTTTCTCCAGCTTCCAGTACGTGACCCTGATCTCCGGCCAGCTCATCGCGCTGGGCGTGCTGATCCTGCTGCAGAACGTCCTGACCACCGAGCAGTTGTATGCCTGGGGCTGGCGTATCCCGTTCGCCATCGGCGCGCTGTGTGCGGTCGTGGCGCTCTACCTGCGTCGTGGCATGGAAGAAACCGAGTCGTTCACCAAAAAGGAAAAATCCAAGGAAAGCGCGATGCGCACCTTGATGCGTCACCCCAAGGAACTGCTGACCGTCGTCGGTCTGACCATGGGCGGCACCCTGGCGTTCTACACCTACACCACCTATATGCAGAAGTACCTGGTGAACACGGTGGGCATGAGCATCAGCGATTCGACCACCATTTCGGCGGCCACGCTGTTCCTGTTCATGTGCCTGCAGCCGATCATCGGCGGCCTGTCGGACAAGATCGGCCGTCGTCCGATCCTGATCGCCTTCGGTGTCCTGGGGACCCTGTTCACCGTGCCGATCCTGATGACCCTGCACACCATTCAGACCTGGTGGGGCGCGTTCTTCCTGATCATGGCCGCGCTGATCATCGTCAGCGGCTACACCTCGATCAACGCCGTGGTCAAGGCCGAACTGTTCCCGACCGAAATCCGCGCCCTGGGTGTCGGCCTGCCGTACGCACTGACCGTTTCCCTGTTCGGCGGTACCGCTGAATACATCGCCCTGTGGTTCAAGAGCATCGGCATGGAAACCGGCTACTACTGGTACGTCACCGCGTGCATCGCCGTGTCGTTGGTGGTCTATGTGACCATGAAGGACACCCGCAAGCACTCGCGTATCGAAACCGACTGATCCCCTTCTCGCCGGCCTGCCGGCGAACCCTGCACGGCGGTGTGTCCGACACACCGCCATCGCAACTTCCCGCCTCCCGCACATCTTCTGCCAACTGCCGCGAGCCGATTAATCGTCCGTTAATTGCGCCTTGGCATTCTGTTGTCATCTGAATCCCTATCGACGTCCTGCTCGCCGCTCGCCTTTCGCGACGACATAGACATCGATTAATTCGATAGATAAAGGCAATTTTTTGCGCTTTTTAATCAAATTCATCCGCGTAGTATGAACTCCATACCCCACGCACAAAACGTCAACGAACCTGGAGCACACACCATGAAAACCAAACTGATCCTTGCCCTGACCCTCTCCGTACTGGCCGCCAACACCTTCGCCGCCGATGGTTTTGACCGCACCGGTTCCGCTATCGCCGCTGATGGTTATGACCGTACGGGTGCCGCCACTGTCGCTGCAGATGGCTTCGACCGCACAGGTTCCGCCACCGTCGCTGAAGATGGCTTCGACCGCACCGGTTCCGCCACTGTCGCTGAAGATGGCTTCGACCGCACCGGTTCCGCCACCGTCGCTGAAGATGGCTTCGACCGCACCGGCTCCGCCACCGTCGCTGAAGATGGCTTCGACCGCACCGGTTCCGCCACCGTCGCTGAAGATGGCTTCGACCGCACCGGTTCCGCCACCGTCGCCCAGGACGGCTTCGATCGCACCGGTTCGGCTTCCATCAGCTGAATCCTGGTTGCGGCATCACAGCCCGGCTTCGGCCGGGCTTAGTCTTTTTGCCCCAAGCCATCCCGCTGGAATTAACCGCTCTAGCCCGGCACTATGGCAGCCCTCGCCCTTCCTGGAACCGACGCCATGCCTGACGACATTCATTTCTACGAGCCCGCCCTGGGTCACGGCCTGCCCCATGACCCGTTCAATGCCATCGTCGGCCCTCGCCCCATCGGCTGGATTTCTTCGCAGGATGCCCAGGGCCAGTTGAATCTGGCGCCCTACAGCTTTTTCAACGCGTTCAACTACATCCCGCCGATCATCGGGTTCTCCAGCGTGGGCCGCAAAGACAGCCTGAACAACATCGAGCAGACCGGTGAGTTCGTCTGGAACCTGACCACTCGCCCCCTCGCCGAACAGATGAACCAGAGCTGTGCGATGGTCCCCGCCGACGTCAACGAATTCGAACTGGCCGGGCTGACCCCGGTGGCGTCGAAAATCATTCAGGTACCGCGCGTCGCCGAAAGTCCGGTGTCCTTCGAATGCAAGGTCACGCAGATCATTCAGTTGCAGCGGGCGGATGGCAACGTGGTGCCGAGCTGGCTGATCCTCGGCGAAGTAGTCGCCGTACATATCGCCAAGTGGCTGCTCAAGGATGGAATCTACGACACCGCCGCGGCAGAACCGATTCTGCGCGGCGGCGGTCCGGCGGATTATTTCCAGCTGGGCCCGGAGGCCCTGTTCAAGATGTACCGTCCGGGGGCTACCAGGGCCTGAACCTGGTTTTTACCAAACCAGCTCGCCGTCTTCGTTGACGTCTTTCAACAGTGCCAGTTGCTGCTCGGCCGCCAGGTCGGCATCAAGGGCGGTCTTGAAGGTCTGGTCGACGAGGACCTTGTTGAAGCGCGGGGCGCCCATGCCACCGAGTGCCTTGACGGCGATGGCGGCGGTGTAACCTGTGTCACCGCGCACAGCGGCGGAAACGGCTTCGAACTGGGCAAACTCTTTACGTGCCATGTTGCGGATCCTGGCCAATGGAAAGTCGGCCATTCTAAACCGTCAACTGGCCCATTGCTGCACGGCCGGTGCATCGGCCAAGCGATAACTGCCACGGGCCTGCTCGGCCGAGACGTCACTGAAGGTGTGTAAGTCCAGGCTATTAACCACCAACTCCTGCACCAACTCACTGAACACCACCATCGCCGGGCTGCTGAAATAGGCAGTCATCGCCGTTTGATCGACCCAAAACCCGGAGACCAGCCACAGCTCGGGATCACACAGCGACTGCTGCAACGCAAAGTGCAGGCAACCCTTGGCCTGGCGCGATGGCTCGATCAGGCTGCTCAGACGCGCGCCCAACTCCAAGGAGCGACCTGCTTGGGCTCGGACAAACGCCATATGGCTGACGGGGATTTGAATGGACATGTTCGACGCTCCCTGGGGTGTATAAGCAGCAGCCTGAGAGAAGCTGCGACAGGAACCGAGATTAAGCGAGTGGCTCAAGGCCCGTTAGTCGATTCCTGCCGGCTTGTTGCACAATCCTGCAGCCACTCACTAAAAGCCCTTCATCCGCTGTCCACCTCCGCATTAACGGCTCAGTAGCGTTTCAAGCAACCTCCACTGCCTGTTACGGCTATTCCATGCAGCAGATCTCTTGTTCCAGCAGAATCAGGCAAGATTGCGACAGGATCTGCCTACCACCCGATCTTGCACAAATTTAAGCTATACCTCTGTCACCTGCCTTGCCGAGGAGCACCCATGTCATCCCAGGAATGCATCCATGCCCCGCTGGACGCCAACATGGAAAAGCAGCGCGAGGAGCTCTCGGCAATTATCCGTCGCAACACCTGCGAGGACGGCAGCTATGCCACCGCCATCAGTTCATTGATCCTTTCGCGCCACAGCCAACCCCACACCTTTGCCCCGGTGCTTGCACAACCAGCGCTGTGCATCATGGCCCAGGGTCGCAAGCAAGTGCGGCTGGTGGACGAGGTGTTCGACTACGACCCGCTCAACTACCTGGTGGTCTCGGTGTCAATGCCCCTCAGCGGGCAGATTGTGGACGTTTCGCCCGAGGCGCCGATCCTCGCCGTACGCCTGGACATCGACCCGGCGGAAATCACCGCCTTGATCGCCGACGCGGGCCCCCTCGGCGTGCCCACCCGTCCCGCCGGGCGCGGCTTGTATGTCGAGCAGTTGGATCAGCCAATGCTCGACGCAGTGCTGCGCCTGGCGCGCCTGCTGGACACGCCGAAAGACATCGCCATGCTGGCGCCGCTGATACGCCGCGAAATTCTCTATCGTCTGCTGCGCAGTCCCCAGGGCCATCGGCTGTACGAAATCGCGATTGCCAATAGCCAGAGTCATCGCATCAGCCAGGCGATCAAATGGCTCAACGGCAACTACGAGCAGCCGCTGCGCATCGACGACCTGGCCAGGGAAGTGAACCTCAGCGTGTCGACCCTGCACCATCGTTTCAAGGCAATGACCGCCATGAGCCCGCTGCAGTATCAGAAGCAACTGCGCCTGCAAGAGGCACGGCGGTTGATGCTGGCCGAAGGTCTCGACGCCTCGGCCGCCGGTTACCGGGTCGGCTACGAAAGCCCCTCGCAGTTCAGCCGCGAATACAGCCGGCTGTTCGGCGCCCCGCCGTTGCGGGATCTGGCGCGGTTGCGGCTGTCGGTCTGATCTGGTTTCTTTGCAAGCAGTACCGGCCCCATCGCGAGCAGGCTCGCTCCTACAATAGTTAGTGGTGAACACAAAACCTGTAGGAGCAGCCCGGGCGGCGTTCCGCTGCTCGCGATGAGGCCAGCAATAACACCCTAAAATCCGGATCAGGCCCCGAGCACCCGACACGCCTCCACCGGCAAGGTCACCGACACCGGATTGCCAATACCCAAACCAATCCCCTGACACGGCGTACTCAGCGCCGTAAACGATACCCCGGAACACTCCACCGTGGTCTCGATGGTCGCGCCGATATCGCGCACAAACGTCACCTTGCCCAACAACCGATTGCCGGCCGTGGCCTGTGGCGCCGACAGTTGCAGGTCTTCCGGACGAATCAGCATCTTCACTTTTTCCCCGGCCACAATGCTGCTGCAGATCGGCACTTGCAGCGCATCACCACCCGGCAGACTGACCCTGCCGTTACCCAGCACCGTGGCCGGGAAGATGTTGCCGGAACCGATGAAATCCGCGACAAACTCGTTGGCCGGATGCCGGTAGATCTCGATCGGCGTGCCGATCTGCTGGATCCGATGCTCACCCAGGACGACCACGATATCGGCCATGGTCATGGCTTCACGCTGGTCGTGAGTGACCATGATGGTGGTGATGTTCAGCCGTTGCTGCAGTTGGCGGATTTCCACCTGCATCGACTCGCGCAGCTTGGCGTCGAGCGCCGACAGCGGCTCGTCGAGCAGCAGGATTTTTGGGTGTGAGGCGATCGCCCTGGCAATCGCCACACGCTGGCGCTGGCCGCCGGACAACTTGGCCACCGGGCGATTGATCATCGCTTGCAGCTGGATCAGCTCCAGCAACTCCACCACCCGCGCCTGCTGCTCGGCCTTGCTCACGCCGCGCAATTTCAACGGATAAGCGATGTTCTCGCCCACGCTCATGTGCGGGAACAGCGCCAGGGATTGAAACACCATGCCGAAATTGCGCTGATGTGCCGGGGTGTTGCCGATGTCTTCGCCGTCCAGGCGAATTTCCCCGCCACTCAGGGTTTCCAGGCCGGCGATCATCCGCAGCAAGGTGGTTTTGCCGCAGCCCGAAGGCCCGAGAAAACACACCAGCTTGCCCTCGGGCAGGTGCAGGTTGACGTCCTTGACCGCGCAGGCCGAGCCGTAGTGCTTTTCGACGTTTTCCAGAATCAGACCAGTCATGTACATCACCTCCAGCATCAAAACGAAACGCCGCCTTCACCCACCAGCTTCTCCAACGCCCAAATCAGGACGAAGTCGATCAGCACAATGAGCACGGCAAAGGAAAATACGGTGGGGTCCAGCGAGGACACGGTGCGGCTGTACATCCAGATCGGCACCGTCATCACATCGATGGTGTAGAGGAAGTAGGTCACGGTGAATTCGTTGAACGAGACGATGAACGCCAGCAGCATCCCGGCGAGGATCCCCGATTTCATCAGCGGTACCACCACATCGAACATCGCCCGGGTCGGCGAGGCGCCGAGCATCTGAGCGGCCTCTTCGACCTCGGTGCCGATCGACAGCATCGCCGCCGTGCAGTTTTTCACCACGAACGGCAACGCCAGGATTACGTGGGCGATCACCAGACGCGAGGTGGTCATCTGGAACGGCAGGCTGTCGAACACCAGCAGCAGGGCCAGGCCCAGCACCACCATCGGGAACACCAGTGGCAGCGACATCAGTTGCAGGGCCACGGCCTTGCCGCGGAACTCGCAGCGAGTCAGGGCATAGGCTGCAGGCACCGCAATCAGCGTGGCAAAGACCATGGTCAGGCACGACACCATGAGGCTGGTGGTCATCGCCTTGCCCAGGCTCAGCACATCGCTGGCGTCCGGTGAAACGAAGGTGTGCCAGGCCGCCTTGTACCATTGCAGGCTGTAGCTGCTTGGCGGGAAGTCGAGGTTGGAGGCGCCACTGAAGGACATGACGATCATGGTCAGGATCGGCAATACCGCCAGCAGCAGGATGAAGCCCGAGAGGATCCCGGCGAACTTGCCGCTGTCGCCGGGCAGCAGCGACTGACGCTTTTTGATCAGGGTGCTCATTGCGAAGTCTCCAGCAGGCGCCGACGACGGCCAGTGATGTATTCGGACAAGGTCATGATCGCCAACGTGGTGACGATCAGCACCACCCCGGCGGCGGAGGCGGCGGGCCAGTTCATCAGCGGCGCGATCTGGTCGTGCACCATCACCGCAAGCATCGGCACTCGGCGGCCACCGAGCAGCAAGGGCACGACGAAGCTGCTGGCGTTGTAGGCGAACACCAGGGTCGCGCCGGTGATGATCCCCGGCAGGCTCATCGGCAGCACCACCTGACGGAACACCTGCAGGCGGCTGGCACCGAGGGTTGCGGCGGCCTCTTCGTAACTGCGCGACACCCCGCGCATGGCGCTGGCAATCGGCAGCACGGCCAAGGGGAAGGCGGTCTGCACCAGGCCCATCAACACGCCGTTCTGGTTGTACAGCAGCATGATCGGTCGCTTGATCAACCCCAGGCCCATCAGCGCCTGGTTGAGCATCCCGCCCGGCCCGAGAATCACCAGCCAGCCGTAGCTTTGCAGCAACAGGTTGACCAGCAGCGGCAACAGCACCGCGGCGAGAAAGATCCGTCGCACGAAGGGCGAGGTCAGGCGCGACATGGTGTACGCCACCGGAATCGCCAGCAGCACGGCGATCACCGCACTGATCAGCGCCAGGCGCAGGGTCAACAGCAACGACTTGAGGTAATACGGTTCCAGCAGTTGGGCATAACTGGCGAGGCTGAATCCGCTCCACTCGGCGCCCTTGGTGCCCACGCTCATGCGCAGCACCAGCAGGCTGGCGGCGATCAATACGCCGAGAAACAGCATCGAGGGCGAAAGGAAAAACCAGGCGCGGGTGGTGGGCGAAAAGCCGGATGTCGCGCGCACGGGGGCAACACTCACCACGTGGGTCAGGGGTTGGTGTTCCATAGCAAAGGTCTCGTCAATGGAAAGCGGCTGATGAACAAAAGACCTCCAGACGCATGGGTCCCCTTGTGGGAGCAGCCCGGGCTGCTCCCACAGAGGATCTTCAGTGTTTGAAGATCCTGTGTTCGTCAATCAGGAAGAAAAGATTTCCGTGTAACGACGAATCCATTGGTCATGCACGCTCGCCAGGAAGGCGTTGTCGTGCATGATCGCCTTCTCGGCGATCTGCTCCGGCGTCAGGATGTAAGGGCTCTTGCGCGCTTCGGCGGAGATGATTGCCTTGGCGTTGACCGGGCCGTTGAAGATGTCTTCGGCCATTTTGCCCTGGACCAGCGGGTCCAGCGAATGGTCGATAAAGGCGTAGGCCAGGTCGGTATCGCCGGGACGATTCTTCGGCATCACCGAGAGCATCAGGTCGGTGTAGAAGCCTTCCTTCATACCGAAGGTGGCACCCAGACCATAGGCCGGATCGCGGATCTGTTTCGGGAAGAACGCCGGGGCGTACAGGCCGCCCATGTCCAGCGAGCCGGTGCGAAACAGTTCGGCGATCTGGTTGGGGTTTTCGCCCAGGGTCACCACCCGATCCTTGAGCTCGGCGAGCTTTTTGAAGCCCGGCTCGATGTTGTGTTCGTCACCACCTGCGAGTTTCGCGGCGATGATGATCAGGTCCATGGCCTCGGTCCAGTTCGGTGGCGGCAGGAAGATGTTTGGCGCCAGGTCGGCATCCCACAGCGCGGCGTAACTGCTCGGCGCCTCCTGCAGGGTACGGGTGCTGTAGACCAGGCTGTTGCACCACAGCAGGTAGCCGATGCCGTGGCCACCGGCGCCGGTGCGGTATTTCTCCGGCACGTCGAGCAGGTTGGGGATGCGATTGAGGTCGGGTTTTTCCAGCAGCCCGGCGGCGGCCAGACCTTCGGCGCCGACCCCGGCCAGGGTGATGATGTCGTATTGCGGACGATCGCCACCGGCCTTGAGTTTGGCGACCATTTCCGAGGTGCTGCCGGTGCGGTCGGCGATCACCTTGGCACCGGTCTTGGCTTCGAAAGTCGCAGCAATGTTGCGCAGCGCCGCCAGCCCGGTGTCGTCGGACCAGGTCAACAGCCGCAGGGTCTTGCCCTGGAAGCGTGTGTCGCTGGCACTGGCACGGATAAACGGCATGCTCATGGCCGCCGCAGCGACCGAAGCGACACCCACGGTCTTGATGAATTGCCTTCTGTTCAGGTCATGCTGGCCCATGGAGGACTCCCTTTATTGTTGTAGGTATAAGGTGGCTGCATCCCTTGCGACTGCATCTCCAATCCGCCGCCAGGCCCCGCACAGCAGGGGCTCTGGCGGCATCCGCAGGCACATCCTGAGGGCCTGCAAAACGCGCAACAATCGATAAAAAATCATTGGAGCCATGTCGCCGATGCATGCCTGGCGAGCAGGCATGCACGGCACTCAAATGGCGCGGACCACGTGCTTGATTTCCTGAAATGCCTGCAAGCCCCACGGACCCAATTCGCGACCGATGCTGCTCTGCTTGTAGCCGCCCCAGGCGGTCTGCGGGAAGATCACCTGCGGCGCGTTGATCCACACCAACCCTGCCTGCAGGGCATTGGCGATGCGCTCGGCGTTGTGCGGATCGCCACTGACCACACTGGCCACCAGACCGAAAGGGCTGTCGTTGGCCAAGGCGATAGCCTCCTGTTCACTGGCAAAACTGCGCACACAGAGCACCGGGCCGAAGATCTCTTCGCACCACAACGCACTGTCCAGAGGCACTTCACTGAAAATCGTCGGCTGCAAAAAGTAGCCACGTGGCAGGTCCGCCGGACGCCCGCCACCGCACACCAATCTGGCCCCGGCGCTCAGGCCGCGATCGATGTGGCCGAGCACCCGCTGGTACTGCGCCTGATTAACCAGCGCGCCCATTTCCACGTCAGCCGCGAACGGATCCGCGACCCGGATAGCCTCGGCGCGAGCCTTCAAGCGCTGGAGGAATTCGTCCGCCAACTCGTCGGCCACCAGCACCCGGCTGGTGGCGGAACACATCTGTCCGGCGTTGAAAAATCCGCCCCCGCTGGCCAGTTCCACGGCCAGGTCGAGGTCGGCATCGGCCATCACCAGCAGCGAGGATTTACCGCCCAGCTCCAGGCTCACGCCCTTGACGGTTTCCGCCGCGCGCTGCATGACCTGGACCCCGACCGCATTACTGCCGGTAAATGAAATCTTCGCCAGCCGGGGATCGCCGGACAGCGGCGCACCGACCGCCAGCCCCGTACCGCAGACCAGGTTGAACACGCCTTTGGGTAAGCCACTCTCGGCGATGATCGCCGCCAGTTCCAGCTCCGGCAGCGGCGTGACTTCCGACGGTTTGAGTACCACGCAGCATCCGGCAGCCAGCGCCGGCGCGAGCTTCCATGCGGTGGTGACCATGGGGAAATTCCACGGCACGATCAGCCCGACCACACCGCAGGGTTCACGACGCACCCGCGCGGCGAACTCGTCGCTGGGCAGTGGCACCTCGCGGTCCTGACTAGCGTCGAGGCTTTCAGCCAGGCCGGCGTAGTACTCGAAAGTGGCGATCACATCGTCGACGTCGATGCCGGCTTCGAACTGTGGTTTGCCGTTGTTGCTCGACTGCAAAAACATCAGCCGTTCGCGGCGTGCCTGAACACCGCTGGCAATCGCCCGCAGGATCGCCCCGCGCTCGGCGCCGGTGCTGTTCGACCAGTCGGCAAACGCAGCACTGGCGGCGCTCACAGCCTGGTCGACCGCGTGCTCATCACCGCCGTTGACCGTGGTCAGCAGGGCTTCGGTGGCCGGGTTGATCACCCGCAAGTGCTCGGCGCCCGCCGACCATTGGCCATCGATGTAGAGTCCGTCCAGATTGATCGGGAAGCTCATGCCGACACCGCCTGCATCCACTGGTTCTGGTCGATTTCAATCAGGCTTGGGCCCTGGCGATCGACAGCGGCACGCAAGGCCTGACGCAGTTCGTCCACGCCATCGACTGCCAACGCAGCGCAACCCAGGCCCTTGGCCACGGTGATGAAATCCGGGGTATAGATGTCGACGCCAACCGGTTCGATGGCACGGTTGACCATGTATTTCTTGATCTCTTCGTAGCCCTGGTTATTCCACAGCAGGACGATCACCGGCGTGCGCGCCTCGACGGCGCTGGCCAGTTCCGGCAAGGTGAACTGCAGGCCGCCGTCGCCGATCAGACACACCACCGGCGGGCGATTGTCACGGCTGCTGCCGCCACCGAGCCACGCGCCGATTGCGGCTGGCAGTGCGTAGCCAAGGGTGCCGTAGCCGGTGGACGAGTTGAACCAGCGTCGTGGGCGTTCCGGGTTGAAGGTCAGGTTGCCGGTGTACACCGGTTGGGTCGAATCGCCGACGAACACCGCCTCGGGCAGGGTGTCCTGCACGGTCTGCAAAAACAGGGTCTGGGCCTGGGTCGGCGCATCCCACAGGGTCGCCAGTTCGGTGCGCAGGCTGGCCGCTCGGGTCGGCCCCCAATTAGCAGTGCGTGGCGCCAACGGGTGCTTGGCAATACCGTCGAGCAAGGCCTGGGCAGCGCTTTGTGCATCAGCGACCAATGCCACTTGCGGTGTGTAGTTGCGCACCGTCTGGTCCGGATCGATGTCGACACGCAGCAACGTGCCGGGAATCTCGAAGCCGCCGGCGAAGGTCACGTCGTAGTCGGTTTCCGCCAGCTCGGTGCCGATCGCCAGGACCACGTCAGCGTCCGCCACCAGGGCACGGGTAGCCACCAGAGTCTGGGTCGAACCGATCAGCAGCGGGTGACTGGACGGCAACATGCCTTTGGCATTGATGGTCAAGGCCACCGGTGCTTCCAGCTGTTCGGCCAGACGCGTCAGTTCAGGCGCGGCATCGATTGCCCCGCCACCGGCGAGAATCAACGGACGCTTGGCATTGGCCAGCAGCTCGCTCATACGTGCCACGGCCGATGGTGCGGCACCGGCGCGGGCGATGCTGACGGGTTGGCTGGACAGCAGCGCATCGGCGTCTTCCACCAACACATCCAGCGGGATCTCGATGTGCACCGGGCGCGGACGACCGGCCTGGAACAGGGCAAAAGCGCGGGCCAGCACCGCCGGCAATTCGGCCGCCGACATCAGCGTGTGGGAGAACGCCGCCACGCCCGCCACCAGTGCGCCTTGGTTCGGCAGCTCATGCAGCTTGCCGCGACCGCCGCCCAACTGGCTACGCGACTGCACACTGGAGATCACCAGCATCGGGATCGAGTCAGCATAAGCCTGGCCCATGGCGGTGGTGATATTGGTCATACCCGGGCCGGTGATGATGAAGCACACACCCGGTTTGCCGCTGGTGCGCGCATAGCCGTCGGCCATGAAACCGGCGCCCTGTTCGTGGCGCGGGGTGACATGGTTGATGCTCGAACGGGCCAGCCCACGATACAGCTCGACGGTATGCACCCCGGGAATGCCGAACACCTGCTCGACCCCGTAGCCTTCGAGTAACTTGACCAATACTTCGCCGCACGTCGCCATGTCTTTTGCCTTCTTGTTCGTTGAGACGCTGACCCCGCGCGGCACTCACAACTGCGCGGCGGAGTTCAGTCATGGCGTTATTGGAACGGTCCGCGGGTAGCCGCAACAATCGATAAAAAGTCATACTCGCCATGTCCTCACCTCATGCCTTGGCGTCCCATGAAACGACTTCCACCCCTGCCCGCCCTGCACACCTTCCTGATCACTGCCCAGTGCTGCAATTTCACCCGGGCGGCTGAGCAGTTGCATATCACCCAGGGTGCGGTGAGCCGACAGATCGGTGGGCTGGAAGAGCACTTGGGCTACGCGCTGTTTCATCGCCAGGCCCGGGGCTTGAGCCTGACCGCTGAAGGTCTGGAATGGCTGCCGCGAATCCAGCAGGTGTTCGGCTTGATTGATGAGGCGGTGGAACAGGTCGGCGCGCACCGCGACACCCTGCAACTCAAGGCACCGACTTGCGTCATGCGTTGGCTGTTGCCGCGCTTGCTGCAATGGCAGAAAGAACGCCCGGATGTGCCAGTGGAGCTGACCACCACGGTGCAACACGGGATCGATTTCCATCGCGAAGAATTCGACGCCGCAGTGGTGTACGGCGCGCCACCGGATGGTGCGCTGGCGTCACTGCGGCTGTTCGACGAACAGCTGACACCGGTCTGCTCCCAGCCGCTGCTGGACGGTCCCGTACCGCTGCGCAGCCCGGCGGATCTCGAGCGCCATCTGCTGCTGCATCCAACCCGCGATCAGCGTGACTGGAAAGCCTGGCTCAAGGCGGCCGAGGTCAATCTCAGCACCGTGGGCAGGGGCCAGAACTTCGAAACCCTCGATCTGGCGATGTCGGTGGCATCACAGGGCACGGGGGTGGCGATTGGTGATTGGTCGTTGATCGGCGATGACCTGAGTGCCGGACGGCTGGTCATGCCTTTTGATTTGAAAGTGCGCACCGGGCTGGCGTACTACCTGGTGTTCCCGCACAAACCCGGGCCTTCGCCCAGGTTGCGCGAGTTGCTCGACTGGTTGGTGGTGCAGGCGCAGTCGCGCTGAGATCAGTCAGTAGCCGACGGTGAAACGCTGACGCGAATGCACCGGTTTTTCCACTTCATCGAGCAGAGCAATTGCGAAGTCGGCGAAGCTGATCTGGCTCTGGCCTTCGCCATCCACCAGCAAGTGCTCCTTGCCCAGACGGAAGGTGCCACGGCGCTCGCCTTCGACGAACAGTGCCGACGGAGAGAGGAAGCTCCAATCCAGCTCTTGCTCCTGACGCAAGGCCTCGAGGAACTGCGCGCCAGCACTGGCTTCAGCCTTGTACTCGGCAGGGAAATTTGGCGCGTCGATCACCCGGCTACCATCGGGCAGCAACAGCGACCCGGCACCGCCGACCACCAGCAGCCGCTTGACCCCGGCCTGCTTGACCGGCCCGATCACAGCGCTGGCAGGAATCGTCGCGAAATGCGCCGCGCTGATGACCACATCATGACCGGTCACGGCCGCTTGCAACGCCTGCGCATCGAGCACGTCGACGTTTTTGCTGACCACGCCCGCACGCTCGCCGAGTTTTGACGTGTCACGGGCAATGGCTGTAACGCTATGGCCGCGACGCAAGGCTTCTTCCAACAGTTGGCTACCGGCACGGCCCGTGGCACCAATGATTGCGATTTTGCTCATAAAGTTCTCCAGTGACTCAAGTGGGTAAAGAACGTTTTCACCACTGCATTTCGCCTTTGGCGACTTTGGCGCTCAGTTCCAGGGAGCTTTCCTCGCCCAGACCCGGATAACGTTTTTTCATCGCCGCAATCAGCTCGGCGGAATTCCTGGCCTTGGCGGTTTCTTCATCGAACGCGCGGATGTAGTCGGCGGTGAACTGCACCGCCTTCAACGAACGCGAGCTGTCGCCGAGGTAATGACCGGGAACCAGGGTGTTCGGTTGCAGCGCCTTGATGCTGTCCAGGGTGGTCAGCCAATCGGCATGAGACTGCACGCTTTGCGTGTCGGCCATCCACACGTGAATGTTTTCCGCGACCACCACGCCACCGACCACCGCCTTGATCGACGGGATCCAGACGAAGCTGCGATCCGGCTGCTTGCCGTCCAGGCCAATGACCTCCAGGGTCTTGCCTTCCAGGGTCAGGCTATGGCCCTGGAGTACCTCCGGCACGATGGTTTTGCCTGGCTTGTCGGCGCCCATTTTCGGGCCCCAGAACGCTACTTTGCCGTCGACGGTTTTCTTGATGTGCTCCACCGTTGGCTGCGAGGCCAGCACTTGGGCGTCGGGGAAAGCGGCGGTCAGGGTGTCCAGGCCAAAGTAGTAGTCCGGGTCACCGTGGCTGATGTAGATGGTGGTCAGGTGCTTGCCGCTGGCACGGATTTTCTCCACCACCTGTTGCGCCTGGGCCTTGCCGAATTGGGCGTCCACCAGGATCGCGTCTTTCTCGCCGCTGACCAGCACCGAACTGACCGGGAAGATCGCGTGGGTTCCCGGGTTATAGACGTCCAGGGTCAATTCGCTGCTGGCCAGTGCATGGGCCGCAAAACCAAAGAGGCTGGCAGCCAGCAGTAGGCGCTTGAGAGGGGGGAATCCGATCATGCTGTTGCTCCGTAAACGATGGGCCGTGATGGGCGATGGGGAACAGCTTAGTTGCCTGGCTCAGTACAAAAAATGCGATGCTTGAACATAGTTTGTTTCTGAAAGCGGGCAAATCATGGATCGTCTACAAGCTATGCGCGTCTTCGTCACCGTGGTCGACCTCGGCAGCCAGTCGGCTGCCGCCGATCATCTGGAGCTGTCGCGACCGGTGGTCTCGCGCTACCTGGCGGAGCTGGAAGACTGGACCGGCGCTCGTCTCATGCACCGCACCACGCGCAAATTGAGCCTGACCGCCGCTGGCAGCGAGGTGCTGCCGCGCTGTCGGCAAATGCTCGAACTGTCCAGTGACCTGCAAGCTGCCGTGCGCGAACCGGACGACGCCCCGCGCGGGCTGCTGCGCATCAGCGTCAGCACCTCGTTCGGCCAGGCGCAACTGGCCGACGCCATGGCCGATTACGTCAAGCTATACCCCGGGGTCAGCGTCGACCTGCAGATGCTCGACCGCACCGTCAATCTGGTGGACGAGCGCATAGACCTGGCGATTCGCACCAGCAACGACCTCGACCCGAACCTCATCGCCCGGCGCCTGACCGTTTGTCGCTCGGTGATCTGCGCCTCCCCCGCCTACCTGCGTGAGCATCCGGCGCCGCAGCGGGTGGAGGACCTGAGCCGGCACAACTGCCTGACACACTCCTACTTCGGCAAAAGCCTCTGGCATTTCCAGCAGGACGGCGAGCAGGTCTCGGTGCCGGTGCAGGGCAACATCAGCGCCAATGAAGCCAGCACCCTGCTGCGTGCCGCCATGGCCGGCGCCGGGGTGGCGATGCTGCCCAGTTACCAGGCCTTCGTTCATATTCACAACGGCGAGTTGGTGCGCCTGCTCTCGAATGCCGAACCACGACAGATGAACATGTACGCAGTCTATGCCTCACGCAAACACATGCCGGCGGCACTACGCAGCCTGTTGGACTTCCTGGTGCAGCGCTTTCCCGAAGAACCACTTTGGGACAAAGGCCTGTGAGGCGCCGCGCCTCATCAACCGGCTGAATACCTGGCTACAAACGCCGACGCGGTACATGGCAACCGGCCATGGCTGACCTATGCTGATAACAGTACCTGCGGGTATTCGTTCAGAGGTTCCTGCCATGAGCATTAAAACAAGACGCTATCTGGCAATTTTGATTACCTGTACCGCCACCCTGGCGCTGTATGGCACCGCGGCCTGGCGAGTCGAGCAGGCGCGGCAACTGCCCAGAGTCTCGGCCAGTTGCGGGGTCGACCAGTGCATCCCGCACAACGCGACCCTGAATGCCTTGAGATAGATCACTCCTGATGGCCATGCTCGGCTTTCAGCCGATCACGAAAAGCCTTGGGTGACATGCCGACCCGCCGGCGAAACAGCCGGGTGAAGTTGGTCGGGTCAGAAAAGCCCAGCACATCGGACATCTCGTAGATGGTCATGCTGGTGTAGGTCAGCATGCGCTTGGCTTCGAGCAACTGCCGTTCGTGCATGATCTGCAGCGCCGGCTGTCCTGCCAGTTCGCGGCATGTACCGTTGAGGTGGGACACGGAAATCCCCAGGCGGTGCGCCAGATCCTCGACCTTCACGTGCTGACGGTAAGTCTCTTCCACCAACTGAATAAAACCGTTGAGGTATTCGCGGGCACGTTGTGGCCGTTGACTGGCCGCCCGACGCTGGATCACCTGACGGCTGACCCAGACCATGATCACGCTGACCAGCGAGTGCATGAGCATTTCGCGCGCGGGTTGATGCCCGGTGTATTCGTTCTGCAGGGCGGAAAACAGGCTGTTCAGGTACTCCGCCTGATCGCCGGCCAGGTAGCTTTCGGCCTGGGCCAGGGCGTTTACCGAGCTGCCTAACTGCGCTTGCAGGTGTGCCACCAGCGGCGCCGCCAGGGTCACGATGAAGCCCTCGATGTCCTCGCTGAAACGAAAGCCGTGGACCGACAACGCTGGCAAAATCTGGATCGCAGCCTGGTCGAGCCGGGTCACCTGGCCTTCGATTTCCAGCTCGGCCTGGCCCTTGAAGACAAACAGCAACTGGCATAAATCAGCGTGACGATGGGGTTTGATTTTCCATTGATGCTCGCGACTGCGCTGGGAAATGGTTTCGCAATGCAGCAGATCCGGGGTGGGCCAGTCGAGACTCTCTCCATAGAGCTTGAACACCGGAATCGAAGGAAGGGCAGGCTTGTTCATAACGTCAGTCCAGGCCTCAACGTAGCGGGCGATAATCGCCCCGATTGGCGAAATGTACAGGTATTGGCTCAGTTTTCACCTTCAATTGACAGACTCACAAGCGAAAAATGCAAGCACTCGATTTATAAAAACCACGCACCGGCTTTGTCCGCGTGCCGCTTGCGAGTCATAAGAACAATGAAAACATTGAAAACCCAGGTTGCCATTATTGGCGCCGGCCCCTCTGGCCTGCTGCTCGGCCAACTTCTGCACAACGCTGGCATCAGCAACGTGATCGTTGAACGCCAGACTCCGGAATACGTCCAGCAACGCATTCGTGCCGGTGTTCTGGAACAGGGCATGGTCGACTTGTTGCGCCAGGCCGGTGTCAGCCAGCGCATGGACGCCGAAGGTCTGCTGCATGGCGGCTTCCAGTTGGCACTCGGAGACCGTCAGGTGCATATCGACCTGCAGTCACTGACAGACGGCAAGCAGGTCATGATTTACGGTCAGACCGAAGTCACCCGCGATCTGATGACCGCTCGTCAGCAAGCCGGAGCAGTGACCCTCTACGAAGCCAGCAACGTCGTGCCTCACGGAATGAAATCCGCCGAGCCTTATCTGACATTTGATCAGGGTGGCGAACAATGGCGTCTGGACTGCGACTACATTGCCGGCTGTGACGGTTTCCATGGCGTGGCCCGGCAATCGATTCCCGCCGACAGCCTGAAAGTCTTCGAGCGCGTGTACCCCTTCGGCTGGCTGGGGATCCTCGCCGATACCCCGCCAGTTCACGAAGAGCTGGTCTATGCCCGCCACGAGCGCGGCTTTGCCCTGTGCAGCATGCGTTCACCGACCCGCACCCGCTATTACCTGCAAGTACCCACCGGGGAGCAGGTCGAGGACTGGTCCGACCAGCGCTTCTGGGACGAACTGAAACGCCGCCTGCCCGCTCAACTGGCCGAGACGCTCGTAACCGGGCCGTCGATCGAGAAAAGTATCGCGCCGCTGCGCAGTTTTGTCGTCGAGCCGATGCAATACGGACGGCTGTTCCTGGTGGGCGACGCCGCACACATTGTCCCGCCGACCGGGGCCAAGGGCCTGAACCTGGCGGCCAGCGATGTCAGCACGCTGTTTAACATCCTGCTCAAGGTCTACCGCGAAGAGCGCACTGACCTGCTCGAGCGCTACTCCGAAATCTGCCTGCGCCGGGTGTGGAAGGCCGAGCGTTTCTCCTGGTGGCTGACGTCGATGCTGCATACCTTCGAAGATCGCGACGCCTTCAGCCAGCGCATCAGCGATTCGGAACTGGAGTACTTCGTCGACTCCGAGGCCGGACGCAAGACCATCGCGGAAAATTACGTCGGCCTTCCTTACGAGGCTATCGAATAGCCTGCTATCGACTTACACTGGCGAGCATCCCCGCTCGCCTTTCACTTGCGGGTCAATCAGCGCCCGCAAGGTTTCCCCGTGACCCACCTGAATCCTCCCACCCCAGCCAAACCCGCCGTTCGTAGCGTGCTGATCGCCCTGATGCTGGCGATCTTTCTGGGTGCGCTGGACCAGACCATCGTTGCCGTGTCGATGCCGGCCATTTCCGCTCAGTTCAAGGATGTCAGCCTGCTGGCCTGGGTGATCTCCGGCTACATGGTGGCGATGACCGTTGCCGTACCGATCTACGGCAAACTCGGTGATCTGTATGGCCGACGTAGATTGATGCTGTTCGGCATGGGCCTGTTCACCCTGGCCTCGCTGCTGTGTGGCCTGGCGCAGAGCATGGAGCAACTGGTGCTGGCACGGATCATCCAGGGCATCGGTGCCGGTGGGATGATTTCGGTCAGCCAGGCGATCATCGGTGACATCGTGCCACCGCGCGAACGCGGGCGTTACCAGGGCTATTTCAGCAGCATGTACGCGGTGGCGAGCGTGGCCGGGCCGGTGCTTGGCGGCTACATGACCGAATACCTGTCGTGGCGCTGGGTGTTCTTGATCAACCTGCCGCTGGGCCTCGGCGCCTGGCTGGTGGCCAATCGGACGCTGGTTGGCCTGCCAGTACCGCAACGCAAACCGGTGATCGACTATCTCGGGACCGTGCTGATGATCATCGGCCTGAGTGCCTTGTTGCTGGGCATCACCGAGTTCGGTCAGGGGTACGCCTGGAACAGCGCCGAAGTGCTCGGGCTGCTGGCCTGTGCGCTGCTGGGCCTGGCCCTGTTCGTCTGGCACGAACGGCGGTTCCGCGAGCCGCTGTTGCCTTTGCACCTGTTTGCCAATCGCAATGCGTTGCTGTGCTGGTGCACGATCTTCTTCACCAGTTTCCAGGCGATTTCGCTGATCGTGCTGATGCCGCTGCGCTTTCAAAGCGTGACCGGCGCAGGTGCCGACAGCGCCGCGCTGCACCTGTTGCCGCTGGCGATGGGCTTGCCGATGGGCGCCTATTACGCCGGGCGCCGAACGTCAGTGACCGGACGCTACAAACCAATGATCCTCACCGGCGCCCTGCTGATGCCGATCGCCATCCTCGGCATGGCCTTCAGTGCGCCACAAGCCACGTTGCTCAGCAGCCTGTGCATGCTGCTCTGCGGTATCGCCTCCGGCATGCAGTTCCCGACCTCGCTGGTAGGCACGCAAAACGCCGTCGAGCAACGGGACATAGGAGTGGCCACCAGTACCACCAACCTGTTTCGCGCCCTTGGCGGCGCGGTCGGCGTGGCCTTGATGTCGGCGCTGCTGCTGGCGCTGTTGCAGGATTCCAGCTTTGCCCACTTGGCGGGATCGGCGCTGGTGGCGGAAGGCAGCTCGGGCAATGTCCTGCTCGATGGCTTGAACGCGGCGCCGGGCGCGGAGCAACAGGCCTTGCGTGGCGAGTTGCTGCTGACCTTCCGCCATTTGCTGATGGTCAGCGCCGCGGTTTCGTTATTGGGGCTGGCGGCGGCGATTGCGATGCCCAACCAGTTGCTGCGCGGGCGTGAGCACAACGTGCGCTGAGGCGGTAACGCCATCACAACGGACTGTAATACCCCACCGCAACCAATAGATGTCCGACTTTTTTCAGGTACGCGTGCTTGTCCTCGACCTTGCCGGTCACCGGATTTTTCCAGCGGTACTCGTAATCCCCCTGATCCTGCTTGGCCATCATCGACAGGATCGGCTCCCCCACCGGCTTGCCTTCCGGGTCCTTGATCCTGGAGAAGTCGGTGTTGACCAACCTTAGGTTGGTACCATGGGCGACATAGCGCTTGGTGTCGAGATCAACCGCGAACACGTAGAGATCGTCCTGCAAGAAGCCGCCTTGCAGCGAGTTGATCGCTTTGAGCGTGCCTTTCTCGTCCTTGGACAGGTTGGCCGCGGCCTTGTCCAGCAACGCCCTGGCCTGTTCGGCTGAGGCTCGTGGCAGGTAGTAGCCGACCGCGAGAATGCGCTGACCAATACGCTGGTAGTACACGCGCTTACGCTCGACCTTGCCATCGGCCCAGTTCTGCCAACGGTATTCGGCGACCTGAATGCCGTTACCTTCCGGCACCTTCAGTGCGTCCTTGAACGCCTTGCGCAGGTCATCGCCGAGCACATCGGAGACGTCCCGGCCGATCAGTGCCGCAGAAGGCCCGCCGCTGGCGAGCATGGTGCCCTTGGTGTCGACCACGAACACGTATTTATCCTTCTCGACGAATTCGCCCTGGCGGCTGAAGGCGGCAAAGGCCTTATCGCCGTGGTCGTGGTAATAGGCCAGGGCCTTTTCCAGCAAGGCCAGCGCCGCCTTGTCGTCATCCGCAGGCTTGGCAGCGGCCTGCGCCTGCCCCAGGCACAGCAACAGCAAGCAGCCCAGCCAGACCGTTTTTTGCAAAAACCTCATTGTCCGTCCCTCGCTCTTTTAGGTGTTTCAAGAGCGTAGACGGCTGCGCAAATAATTCCGCAAACAACTCAGGGCCGGGCGCTGAGTTGCTGCTGCAGGTTGCGGATCTGGGTCTGCAGGGTGGTGATGTTGCGCGTGACCTGGCCACGGAAAGCATCGAACTCAGCGACACTCGCGCCGCCTGACGACGGCGCTGGGCGGTTGTCCTGCTCGCTCTTGATCACTATCAGGTCCTGTTCCAGGCGCTCGATGGCGGCCGCTGGATTGCCCTGTTTTTTCAATGCGGCAACGTCAGCGCTCAGGCCCTTGAGCTCGGCCTCGACCTTGCTGGTATCGGCCGGCGTGCTCTTGAGGGTGGCCACTTCGGCGGCCAGCGTCTTGAGTTCGGCCTGCAGTTGGCTATTGAGGGCCCGTTGTTCGGTACTTTGCGCGCCGATCTGCGCCAGGCGCTTATCGAGATCAGTGGCTTGGCCGACAACACCCTGCTGTTGCTGGCTCTGCTCCAGCAACTGGCCCTCAAGGCGCTTGATCTGCAACTTCAGCGCTTCACTGTCGCTGCTCACGTTGGACTGACTGGCGACAACCTTGCCGGAAATATCCTGCAGGCGCCCGGCCGCTTCCTCACTGATGCGGGCGAAACTTTCCTGAGTCGCGACCAATTGCTGCTCCATCAGCGAGATCTGCTGGAAGCTCCACCAGGCCAAGCCGATGAACGCAAAGAACAGCGCACCGACCAGCGCCCACAACGGGCCGGTACTCGGACCCTTGACGTTGACCACTGGCACACTGCGCGCATGCACACTGGTGCGGTCACGCCCGGCGGTGCTGGGGAAATCGTCGTGATCGAAGCTGTCCGCGCGCAGGCTCGGAACATTGTCAAAATCGTCGTTGGTATCGTTACGCATGGACATGAGTCAACCTTTCCAAACCACAGTGATGGCTAAATGCGACGAGTATAAACCCTGAATTCGCCGCACTGATCGACCCCGAACCGACGACTCGGTTCAGTGTCCAGTCTGTCCACCGATGTCCTGCGCTTTCCACCAGCCGCAGAATTCATCCAGTGCCGTCCACAAACTGACTTTCGGATCGTAGTCCAGATAATGCCGCGCGCGACTGATGTCCAGGGTGAAGTTTTTGTTCATGACCTGCATGCCCAGGCGCGACAAGGTCGGCTCGGGACGCCCCGGCCACAGCTTGCAGAAGCCCTCGTTCAACGCCGCCACACTGTAGGCCAGGCCATAACCGCGATACCGGGTAACCTGCGGCACCTGCATCTGGCGCATCACATAGTTGACCACGTCCCACAGCGGCACCGGCGCACCATTGCTGATGTTATAGACCTTGCCAAGGGCCGAGCCGGTGGCCAGCAGGCAACTGAGCATGGCTTCGTTAAGGTTCTGCACGCTGGTGAAATCGACCTTGTTCAGGCCATTGCCGACAATCGCCAGGCGGCCCTTGCGCTGCATTTTCAGCAGCCGCGGGAAGATGCTCATATCGCCAGCACCGGTGACGAAGCGCGGGCGCAAGGCCAGTACCTCCAGACCGAACTCCTGAGCGCCGAAGACTTTTTGCTCGGCCAGGTACTTGGTGGCGGCATAGGGATGCTTGAAGCGCTTGGGTACCTGTTCTTCAGTCAGCCCGAGGTGATCGCGGCCGTCGAAGTACACCGACGGCGACGACAGGTGCACCAGGCGCCGGACATTCTGCTTGAGACAGGCCTCGACCACGTTTTCGGTGACCAGCACGTTGCCCAGGTGAAAGTCCTGATAACGCCCCCAGACACCCACCGCGCCGGCGCAATGGACCACGGCATCGACATCGACACACAAATCGCGCACCAGTTGGCCATCGGTCAGGTCGCCGGGCACGAATTGCGCGCCACGGCGCACCAGGTGCTCGACGCTCTCGGCCCGGCGCCCGTTGACCCGCACGTCCAGGCCTTGCTCCAGGGCAAACCGGGCAAAGCGTCCACCAATAAAGCCGCTCGCGCCGGTGACCAGAATTTTCATGTATTGCTCCTAGGAAATCAGCGGCGAGCCTTTAGCTTCAAGCTGCAAGAAAAAAACGACGCAAGCGCTACCTTGCCGCTTGCAGCTTGACGCTCAAGGCTGCCCCAAAGGCACCAACCATTGGCGCGATGAGCGCACCAACTGATCGGTGAGCTGGCCAAGCAACTGGCCACCATTGCGCCAATGATGCCAGTACAGCGGCACATCGATGGGTTTATCTGGCAATAACTCGCGCAATTCGCCGCGCTGCACTTGTTGGCGAACCTGCAATTCAGGCACCAGGCCCCAGCCGAGGCCGGCCTCCGTCAGGCGGATAAAGCCTTCGGAGGACGGGCACAAATGGTGCTCGAAACCACCCTCGACACCCAGGGACGCCAGGTAACGGTGCTGCAAGAAGTCATCAGGCCCGAATACCAGCGCCGGTGTGCGAGCCAGTTGGTCGGCCTTGACCCCATCGGGAAAATGCCGGGCGATAAAGGCCGGGCTGGCCAGGGCGCGGTAGCGCATGGCCCCCAGCAACACGCTGCGGGCGCCGGCCACCGGGCGCTCACTGGCGCACAGACAGGCCGCCACTTCGCCGGCGCGCATGCGCTTGAGGCCGACGGTCTGGTCCTCCACCACGAGGTCCAGCAGCAGGTGTTGTTCGGCGCAGAAATCCCCCACCGCCTCGGCCCACCAGGTGGCCAGGCTGTCGGCGTTCAAGGCAATGCGCAGGCGCTCCGGCAAGCCCTCTTCATCCAGGGCCGGCACCAGGCTTTGCAGGTCGCGCTCCAGCAGGCGCACCTGCTGGACATGGTTGAGCAGGCGTCGGCCGATTTCGGTCGGGGCCGGTGGCGTCGCGCGCACCAGTACCGGGTGCCCGACCCGCGCTTCGAGCAATTTGATCCGCTGGGATATCGCCGACTGCGACAAGCCCAACACCTGGGCGGCCCGTTCGAAACCGGCCTGCTCGATCACCGCCGCCAGGGCCGAGAGCAATTTATAGTCGAACATCAGTTTTCCTAATGAGCAATCAGCACTATTGGTTTTTCTTATACAGCCTGAGATCGGAGAATAGCCAGCATCAACTCTTTATAAGGATCAGCGTCATGGCTGGTGAAACCTCTCTGACCATCCTGCTGCGCAGCATGAGTCCGCAACTCAATGACGGCGAGTACGTGTTCTGCACCGTCAAGGACGGGCAGGTGCCCCAGGGCTGCGAGATCATTGGCAGCTTTCGTGAGCGCGAAGGCCTGACTCTGATCCTCGAACGCCGCCAGGCCGAGCAGGCCGGCCTGAGCTTCGATTACCTGGCGGCGTGGATCACCCTCAACGTGCATTCGGCATTACAGGCGGTTGGCCTGACCGCCGCCTTCGCCACGGCGCTGGGTCAGGCCGGGATCAGTTGCAACGTGATTGCCGGCTACTACCACGACCACTTGTTTGTCGGCCTGGCCGACGCCGAGCGGGCTCTGTCGGTCCTGCGGCAATTGGCAGCGAACGCGGAGTAATCACTATGTGGCAAAGCTATGTAAATGGCCTATTGGTCGCGGCGGGGCTAATCATGGCGATCGGCACACAAAACGCCTTCGTCCTCGCCCAGAGCCTGCGCCGCGAGCACCATCTACCGGTCGCCGCGTTGTGCGTACTGTGTGACGCGCTGCTGGTGGCCGCAGGGGTTTTCGGCCTGGCCACGGTACTGGCGCAGAACCCGACCTTGCTCGCTATCGCCCGTTGGGGCGGCGCGGCTTTCCTGCTCTGGTATGGCAGCCAGGCGCTACGCCGGGCTTGCTCGAAACAGAGCTTGCAACAGGGCGCGCAACAGACCGCTCGCTCATTGCGCGCGGTACTGCTAAGCGCCCTCGCGGTGACCCTGCTCAATCCGCACGTGTATCTGGACACGGTGCTGCTGATCGGCTCCCTCGGTGCGCAACAGACCGAGCCAGGCGCCTATGTGGTCGGCGCGGCCAGTGCATCGCTGCTGTGGTTCTTCACCCTGGCCCTCGGTGCGGCATGGCTGGCACCGTGGTTGGCGCGGCCGAGCACCTGGCGGATTCTCGATCTGCTGGTGGCGGTCATGATGTTTGCCGTGGCCTTTGGCCTGATCACCTCGCAATAAGCCCCGTCGGATAATCGCAAAAGGCTCTGGAACCTCTATCCCACACAGTTGTTGCGTGGTTATGCCGCACCCCCGGTGCTATGATCCGAGACTTGCGCCGCAAAGAGTACAAACTCCCCGGCGCTTGTCTGGCCGCCCGTGATCGGCCTTGCGCCCACCGCAACTGACCTGATTAGGAGAATCACCATGGCTTTCGAATTGCCGCCACTGCCTTACGCACACGATGCACTGCAGCCGCACATTTCCAAGGAAACTCTGGAATTTCACCACGACAAGCACCACAACACCTACGTCGTGAACCTGAACAACCTGGTGCCAGGCACCGAGTTCGAAGGCAAGACTCTGGAAGAAATCGTCAAGACTTCCTCGGGTGGCATCTTCAACAACGCCGCTCAAGTATGGAACCACACCTTCTACTGGAACTGCCTGGCGCCTAACGCCGGCGGCCAACCAACCGGCGCGCTGGCTGAAGCCATCAACGCAGCGTTCGGTTCGTTCGACAAGTTCAAGGAAGAATTCAGCAAGACTTCGATCGGCACCTTCGGTTCCGGCTGGGGCTGGCTGGTGAAAAAGGCTGACGGTTCCCTGGCCCTGGCCAGCACCATCGGCGCCGGCAACCCGCTGACCAACGGCGACACCCCGCTGCTGACCTGCGACGTCTGGGAACACGCCTACTACATCGACTACCGCAACGTGCGTCCAAAGTATGTGGAAGCGTTCTGGAACCTGGTCAACTGGAAGTTCGTGGCAGAGCAGTTCGAAGGCAAAACCTTCACCGCGTAAGCCTGGCTTGCAGTGAAAGAACCCGGCATTGCCGGGTTTTTTTATGCCTGTGGCGGTCCCGCCAATCCCTGTGTCGAAACAACCTGAAATCAGCTCTGCGCTTGCTCCGGCGCCACAGCCGTCTACCATCAACTTCACACAAATATTCTCCCCTCCCCCTCAAGTTGCAGGAGGTGCCGACCGACACACTACTAATAGGCTTCAATGACCGGTCAGCGCGACAATACGACCAGGCCCGGGCTAAAACCTGCATGGCTTGATTGCCCCTTTGACTGCCATCACGGGATTGCCAATACTCATGGCAACTTGACGTTACCCGCATGGAACAAGGAATTACCCTTTGAAGCTGGAACTCAAAAACAGCTTGTCGGTGAAGTTGCTACGGGTAGTGCTTCTGTCGGCATTGATCGTCGGTGTGGTCCTGAGCTGCGCACAGATCGTTTTCGATGCCTATAAAACCCGCCAGGCGGTAGCCAATGATGCCGAGCGCATCCTCGACATGTTCCGCGACCCCTCGACCCAGGCCGTCTACAGCCTCGATCGGGAAATGGGCATGCAAGTCATCGAGGGCCTGTTCCAGGACGACGCTGTACGAATGGCCTCCATCGGCCACCCCAATGAAACCATGCTCGCGGAGAAATCCCGCGAACTGCAGCATTCCGACAGCCGCTGGCTGACTGACCTGATACTGGGCAAGGAGCGCACCTTCACCACCCAGCTGGTGGGTCGCGGGCCTTACAGCGAATACTACGGCGACCTGAGTATCACCCTCGACACCGCCACCTACGGTCAGGGATTCATCGTCAGCTCGGTCATCATCTTCATTTCCGGCGTGCTGCGGGCGATGGCCATGGGCTTGGTGCTGTACCTGGTCTATCACTGGCTGCTGACCAAACCCCTGTCGCGGATCATCGAGCACCTGACCAACATCAACCCGGACCGTCCCAGCGAACACAAGATTCCTCAGCTCAAGGGTCACGAGAAAAACGAACTGGGGCTGTGGATCAATACCGCCAACCAGTTGCTGGAGTCCATCGAGCGCAACACCCATTTGCGCCACGAGGCGGAAAACAGCCTGCTGCGCATGGCCCAGTACGACTTTCTCACCGGCCTTCCCAATCGCCAGCAATTGCAGCAGCAACTGGACAAGATCCTGGTGGATGCCGGGCGCCTGCAACGCCGGGTGGCGATCATTTGCGTCGGTCTGGATGACTTCAAGGGCATCAACGAACAATTCAACTACCAGACCGGCGACCAACTGTTGCTGGCCCTGGCCGATCGCCTGCGTGCCCACAGCGGCCGCCTCGGCGCCCTGGCACGCCTGGGCGGCGATCAGTTTCTGCTGGTCCAGGCCGATATCGAGCAACCCTACGAAGCTGCCGAACTGGCACAGGGTATTCTCGACGACCTGGAAACCCCCTTCGCCCTTGACCACCAGGAAATTCGCCTGCGCGCGACCATTGGCATCACCCTGTTCCCGGAGGATGGCGACAGCACCGAGAAGCTGTTGCAGAAAGCC
The DNA here is from genome assembly GCF_024519635.1 of Pseudomonas sp. Pse1. NCBI lineage: Bacteria > Pseudomonadati > Pseudomonadota > Gammaproteobacteria > Pseudomonadales > Pseudomonadaceae > Pseudomonas > Pseudomonas sp. Pse1. The sequence goes on along the minus strand of NZ_JALJRO010000003.1, from coordinate 322,788 downwards.
GAACAGACCATGACCCTGGCGAAGATCCGCTCACGCAACCGCTATCAGTTCTATATCGCCAGCGTCGACAGTGAAATGCGCCGCCGTCGTGAGCTGGAAAAAGACCTGCGCGATGCGCTCAGACGCGAGCAGCTGTATCTGGTCTATCAACCACAGATCAGCTATCGCGACCACCGTGTGGTCGGCGTCGAGGCCCTGATCCGCTGGCAGCACCCCGAACACGGCATGGTGCCACCCGACCTGTTCATTCCGCTGGCGGAGCAGAACGGCACCATCATTGCCATTGGCGAGTGGGTCCTGGACCAGGCATGCCGACAGTTGCGTGACTGGCACGACCAGGGTTTCAGCGACCTGCGCATGGCCGTCAACCTGTCCACGGTGCAACTGCACCACGCCGAACTGCCGCGAGTGGTCAACAACCTGATGCAGATGTACCGCCTGCCGCCGCGCAGCCTGGAGCTGGAGGTCACTGAAACCGGCCTGATGGAGGATATCAGCACCGCCGCCCAGCACCTGCTCAGCCTGCGCCGCTCCGGCGCCCTGATCGCCATCGACGACTTCGGCACCGGCTACTCGTCCCTCAGTTACCTGAAAAGCCTGCCACTGGACAAGATCAAGATCGACAAGAGCTTCGTCCAGGACCTGCTGGATGACGATGACGACGCCACCATCGTTCGAGCCATCATCCAGTTGGGCAAGAGCCTGGGCATGCAAGTGATTGCCGAGGGCGTGGAAACCGCCGAGCAAGAGGCCTACATCATTGCCGAAGGCTGTCATGAAGGTCAGGGCTATCACTACAGCAAGCCGCTGCCAGCACGAGAATTGAGCGTCTACCTGAAACAGGCGCAACGCAGCAACGCCGCCATCCTGTGAAACGACGAGCTCGGTCGCCGGTTCATCCTCACGCTGAATAGGAAATATTTACAGGTACAACCCTTTACACATAATGCGAAAGATTTGCATTATGTCGCAGTTTTGCGCGCCCTCGCGCCTGTCCATCATCTCCCGAAGCAGGATGTTCGCCATGATTCGTATGCCTCTGGCTACCGCCAGTTTGCTGGCCATCGCTATTTCCCTCGCCGGTTGCGGCGAAGGCAAAGACAAGGCTGCTGCTCCACAAGCGCCGACTCCGGCCGCCACTACCACTGCCCCGGCGGCCCCGGCTGCGGCTGGTAAAGTCGACGAAGCCGCTGGCAAAGCCGTTGTCGCGCATTACGCCGACATGGTCTTCGCCGTCTACAGCGATGCCGAATCCACCGCGAAAACCCTGCAAACCGCAATCGACGCTTTCCTCGCCAAGCCGAACGACGAAACCCTGAAAGCCGCCAAGGCCGCCTGGGTTGCCGCACGCGTTCCGTACCTGCAGAGCGAAGTGTTCCGCTTCGGCAACACCATCATCGACGATTGGGAAGGTCAGGTTAACGCCTGGCCACTGGACGAAGGCCTGATCGACTACGTCGACAAGACCTACGAGCACGCCCTGGGCAACCCGGCTGCCAGCGCCAACATCATCGCCAACACCGAAGTGCAGGTTGGCGAAGACAAGGTCGACGTCAAGGACATTACCCCTGAGAAACTCGCCAGCCTGAACGAGCTGGGCGGTTCCGAGGCGAACGTTGCCACTGGCTACCACGCCATCGAATTCCTGTTGTGGGGCCAGGACCTCAACGGCACCGGCCCGGGTGCTGGCGCCCGTCCGGCTTCGGACTACCTGGAAGGTGCCGGTGCCACCGGCGGCCACAACGAGCGCCGTCGCGCCTACCTGAAAGCGGTGACCCAACTGCTGGTCAACGACCTGGAAGAAATGGTCGGCAACTGGAAGCCAGACGTAGCCGACAACTACCGCGCCACCCTGGAAGCCGAGCCAGCCGAAACCGGCCTGCGCAAAATGCTCTTCGGCATGGGCAGCCTGTCGCTTGGCGAACTGGCTGGCGAGCGCATGAAGGTTTCCCTGGAAGCCAATTCGCCTGAAGACGAGCAGGACTGCTTCAGCGACAACACCCACAACTCGCACTTCTACGACGCCAAGGGCGTGCGTAACGTCTACCTGGGCGAATACACCCGCGTCGACGGCACCAAGATGACCGGCGCCAGCCTGTCGTCGCTGGTGGCCAAGGCCGATCCGGCTGCCGACACTGCCCTCAAGGCAGACCTGGCCGCTACCGAAGCCAAGCTGCAGGTCATGGTCGACCACGCCAACAAAGGCGAGCACTACGACCAACTGATCGCCGCGGGCAACACCGCCGGCAACCAGATCGTACGTGACGCCATCGCCTCCCTGGTCAAGCAGACGGCTTCGATCGAACAGGCGGCCGGCAAACTGGGGATCAGCGACCTGAACCCGGACAACGCCGATCACGAGTTCTGATCACACCGGTTTCACCCGCTGAATAAAAATGCCCCGACTGGTTCGGGGCATTTTTTTGTGCGCAATACGTTAGATCCGGAACATGAAGATGCTCGCTCGCGCATCTGGCGCGGGAAGATGAGCGCCGCCGACAAGCTGCACAAAATTGTCGCTGGCTTGCGCCCGCGTGATCAGTGTTTGCGTCCAGGCATCCATCAACTCGAGCCTGGGTGCTACCTGATAGGGCCCTTCAACCCATCCGTTGTATGCCTTGCGCAGAGACAACCAGAACAACTTGTCGCTACCCGGACGCCTGAACAGCAATTCACCGGGCTGACTGAAACCCGCGACCATTTGGTAGTGGTTGACCACCAGTCGCTCGACCATCAGCGCCTTCAGCCCGTTATCGATTGGCGACGCCATGACGCCATGCAGCAACGCCTGCACGCCATCGGTACGAAAACTCAGGCAGTGGTAAAGAGAGGGCACACTCTCCAGTTGCCAGATCCCGGCGGCATTCGTACGTGTCAGCGGCAGCAGGGACAGGGGGTCGCCGAGCACGGGGATCGTTGGCACAGACAACGAACGCCAACTCTGCAGGGTGCGCTGGATCGCGGCGATGCCCCAGACCGTCAAGCCCGAAGGGTTACCCAGGTTGAACAGCACGTTGGCAATCTGCACCTGCGTGCTATGGCTAAAGGTCGGAAATGCGTCTGCCACATAGCTGGCCAGGGTCTTCTCGAAGGACAGCTCCATTGCGTGCACCCAGCGCGACAGCGGCGTGTTGAACGTTGCCAGTCTTGGCTGGCGGAAGAGATCGGCACCGAGCATCTGCTCGAACGCCACGAAGCTATCGAGGGGCATGCCCGGCTCATGCATCAGTATTACCCCGCTATTGATGTCTGCCCCCGCGGGCAGGATCGGGAAATAGCGCTGATCGATTTTGACGTATTCGCGGCCGATCAGTTGCTGATCCCCGACAATACGCCGATAAATCCCTTGCTCAGGATTGAGCAAACGCAGTTGGGCTGGATCCATCGCCTGTCCCCAATCGACAAATTGCTCGTTGGCAGGACGGGCTGGACGCGTAGGCACCGGGGCTGGCCGGCTGGGGCCGGGGACCGGCTCGAGGGGCGTGGCGGGAAGATTTTCGCGAACCACACCCCCGCCACTGAAGTCTGGCGCCAGGTCCAGGCCCCTGAGGCGCAATTGCAGGCGCTCGGGGCTGACCATCAGATAGCTGTCGAACATCTCCAGGGTCCGACGGGCGCGCAAATAATGGACCAGGCTCAGGCCGAACTCCATTTCGCGTCCCCGGGGAAACATAAAGGACTCAAACACGCGTCGGGCCTGAAACTCGTCCAGCGAAGGGTAAAGATCCCTGAGGGCGCGCTCAGGAGAAAGACCACCCCGTGCCGGCGCATCCGGGTGCGTGCCGATCTCCCAGCGACCGGCCGCGTTTCGACGGATCGGTGAATAGTGATACTGGACAGGCTTGCGCGCGTCACGCACACGCCAGGCTTCTTCAAAGCCTTCATCAAGGATCGAGTACCAATGATCGGCGTCCTTGAGAAAGTACTGCCGGCCCCCCTCCACTTTCGCCGTTCGATAATGGATACCTTTGTCCTCCCAGCCTGGCAAGGGAGTCACTCCCTGGGGTCGTTTGCCCAGGGCCATTTCCGGGTTCAGCCGGCGTGCCGCTGACGCCACCTTCACCGCTGCGAGGGGTTTCGCCCCAACAATGCCCTTGCCGACCGCACCATCGACCAGCGCCCCGGTAAATTCACCCAATGCACGCACGACGTAGTGGGCGGTAGCGGAGCGATCGCCGACTTTCCCGGCTTCGATGGCGTTGAATACGGCAAACAGACTGCGGGCCAGACCGATGGGCAAGGTCACGCGAATCGGCAGGACCAGGGTCACCACGTCCAGGACGATATCGCCGATGGTCAGGCCGGTTTCGATATCGGTCTGACCGGTCGTGGTGGTTTGGGCTGCCGCGTCATTGATCGCAAAATTGGCCTCGGTCTCGTAGCCCTCTTCGAAAAGGTTTTGTTCGATCCTGACAAGATTGACCACCGAGACGTCCCCCCGCCCCTGCATCGAAGCCCGGACCTGAGGTTGAAACGCCAGCGCCACCCGAGCGACCAGATAGTCGCGCCAGCGACTGTTGTGCACGAGCGCCTGCATCAAGTCCTCCCTGGCGTACTCGTGGAACACCCGGCCATCGGGCGCCTGCGGGGTGTACACCACGACGCTGCCACCACCCTGGGTCGCGGTGGAAAACAGCAATACGCCACGGACCCGCTGTCCGCGTATGTGCAGGCACTGCACGATGATCCGGTGACCTTCGACCGCTACCCGCTGATGATTGTCGACGGGATGGTCCAGCACGGCCTTGACCCAGTGGTAGCCGCGCGCTAATCGATCCGGTGCAAAGTCACCGGCGATCTTCGCTTCGATGAGATCAAGGCGTAGTTGCAAGGCCATGAGTCGGGCAAACGTATGCTTGCGCAGGGTCGCCGCTTCTGAGGTGGTCAAGTGTTCGGACAAAAAATCCCGATAGGTTTGACCGACATTGACTCGACGCACGAGGTCCTTGACCTGCTCCACGCTCAGGTCCTGGTAAACAGGCCTGCCTGCAACCGGATTGAGGTTCGGCGACAGTGGGATACCGGCGGGCCTTGAGCGGCTTTCGGCTTTCAGGGTCAACGTGGAGAAGTTGCTGAAATTGAAATCCAGCCCAGCGACATTTTCCAGGGCCAGTTCAGTCAATGTCCGTGAACGATACTTGCGCGGCGCCCCCCGAGGCTCGGTGATAGTTGAGCCGTGGGCTCCGGGCGCATAGGTCACCGCAGCAATATCGGGTTCCGACGTGGTGACCAGAATGTTATCCGGGTCCACCGTCACCCCATACTCGGACTCGAGCACGGCGCGCAGCTGGCGATTGCTGTAGATCAACAAGGAGCGCCGATCACTGAACTGGCTGAGCGACGGAAGGCCTTCGGGATCAGGCAGATGAGCCAATGCCTCAGCATAGTCGGTGAATGCACTGACCCAGGCTGTTTTGTCGCCATCAGAGGCGCTGCCAAGGAACGTCTGCAGGGCCGCCAACGTGCGCTTTTGCTGCCGCGCCTGAAGAACACTGCCGACGTTGAATACGCGCTGCAGGTCGCTGACCCGATCCAGCGCGCGTGGCAAGTCCGTCATGTCGGCGTGAACGCCCCGCGCCTGGTAGCGGGCAATAGCCGATGCCGCGTTATCGCGAATCAACAGGCACTGTGATTCGATCGTGAAGGAGAAAGGCGAATCGAGGCGCTCCAGATAGCGCACCTTGCCGCTCGACGACGCGCTGCGAGCCAGGGTCGATACAGCGTTCTGGTCCTTGTCGGCCACCCATTGCAGCAAACCCAGGCACTCTAGGGGATCGCCGAGCCGTCGATGCAACTCGCGATCAAGACTGGCCAGCGAGTCAAATGCTTCCAGGCCCCGATCAGGAATAAACAGCAGTACCCGCCCTGCGTTGGCGTTCGGTTCAATGGGGCGAACCATGGGGGCAACCGGGCCGGTCTCCCAGCCCTCCTGGGCGTCCTGCGGATCACGGGCGGTGAGCACAACAGCGCCCTGCAAGGGGATCACAGAGGCGTCGTCCGCCCCAAGCCCCAGGCCATAGACGCAGGGCCGCAAGCGTCTGAGCCGCTGTCGGGCCACGGCATCCGGGTATTGCAGCACAGTCTCGAGCAGTGTTTGTGCATCGCTGTCGAGCAGGCCATCGAGCTTGAGTAGCGCACACTCGGTCTTCATCTGCTCACGCCGGAGCTCCTCCAGCCATTGCTGGCGGGGTCGGGTGTCGCTCGAACTGAGTGGATTGCTCCAATAGCGCTGCAGGTACAAGCCGTAGTGCAGCGAAAAGTCGTGGGCCAGCCGATCGAGAAAAGCGTCGAATTGCGCCGCATCAAGGTCGGTATAACGCTCGAGTGCGGAGCCGCCGGCAGGCACCCTGTAAAACACCGTCACGCGCTCGGCATAGTTGGCGGGCTCGGAGCTGACGATCCGCCGCACGGCGGCATCCATCAGACTCGGCAGCAGGGACGAGACGGATATGGCCTGGGGTTGCTCGCCGGATTGGACAAAGCAATGCAGCAGCTGCAAACCCGGCGCCAGGTCGGCAAACGCCTCGTCGCAACGCTGTTGCACGAAGGCGTGGAACGTCGGCTGTAGCGCTAACTGCTCAGTCACCTCAGTGTCCAATGCCGAGAGTGTTTTGCGCAGGGCTGCCTGCGCCGGATTGTCCCGCTTATCGATCTGCTCGCGCAGGTGTGAAGGCGGTAGGAACTCAGTAAACATGGCGATACTCGATAATGATGGCTCGAGCCGCATCCTCACGTCAGGGCGAGCGCCATGTGGGGTAGATATGTAGGGACGAATGCAACGCACCTCCCCCCAAACCCGCTAACGGTCAAGCAAACGCTAATTCCTCTTATTCAAAGTCCCACGCCCTGTTAGACTTTGCGCCCTTGTTTTGCTCGTTTCTCAGGATCTCTGATGCCCTCGTTGCTTCTTCGCTTGTCCGCACCGCTGCTGGCGCTGGGCCTGAGTGCCTGCGATGACGCCTCACGCTTCACCAAGGCTGAAATTGGCGAGGCCCGCTCTGCGGGGGCGGCGACGGTGTACAAGTTCGATCAGAACGCGTTTTCCCTGCCGTCGGCCAACCTGTCGCCAATCCGCCGCCTGGATTTCAGCGTCGGCAACAGCTTTTTCCACAATCCCTGGGTGATCGCCCCGGCGACGACCACGGCGCGCGACGGCCTGGGCCCGCTGTTCAATACCAACGCGTGCCAGAACTGCCACATCAGGGATGGCCGCGGTCACCCGCCGGCACCCGATGCCTATAGTGCCGTGTCGATGCTGGTGCGCCTGTCGATCCCCAATGACCCGGCCTACGCCAAGGTCATCGAGCAGCAGGGTGTGGTCCCGGAACCGGTCTACGGCGGACAGCTGCAGGACATGGCCGTGCCCGGCGTCACCCCGGAGGGCAAGGTACGCGTCGACTATGAGCCGCAGATCGTGCGCTTCAAGGACGGCACCGAAGTCGAGTTGCGCAAACCCACCCTGGTGTTGACCCAACTGGGTTATGGCCCGATGCACCCGGACACGCGCTTCTCCGCGCGTATCGCCCCACCGATGATCGGCCTCGGCCTGCTGGAGTCCATCAGCGAGGCGGACATCCTCGCTAACGCCGACCCGCAGGACAAGGACCGGAATGGCATCAAGGGCCGGCCCAACATGGTCTGGGATGACGCGCAACAAAAGACTGTGCTCGGACGCTTTGGCTGGAAAGCCGGGCAACCGAACCTCAATCAGCAAAACGTCCACGCGTTTTCCGGCGACATGGGCCTGACCACCAGCCTGCGGCCTTTCGATGACTGCACCGAGGCCCAGGTCGACTGCCGCCAGGCGCCTAACGGCAATGGCCCGAAAGGCGAACCGGAAGTCAGCGACAACATCCTGCGCCTGATGCTGATCTACGCTCGCAACCTGGCCGTACCGGCCCGCCGCGATGTCGACGCGCCCCAGGTCCTGGCTGGCAAGACCCTGTTTTTCCAGGCCGGTTGCCAGTCCTGCCACACCCCGAAATTCACCACCTCTGCCGAGGCCGTCGAACCTGAACTGGCCGATCAGGAAATTCGCCCCTACACCGATTTGCTGCTGCACGACATGGGTGAAGGCCTGGCGGACAACCGCAGCGAGTACCTGGCTACCGGACGTGACTGGCGCACGCCACCGCTGTGGGGCATTGGCCTGACACAAACGGTCAGCGGCCACACCCAGTTCTTGCATGATGGCCGCGCCCGCAATTTGCTCGAAGCCGTGCTCTGGCATGGCGGCGAAGCCCAGGCGGCGCAGCAACAGGTTTTGGCTTTCAATGCCGAGCAGCGCGCTGCGTTGTTGGCATTTCTGAATTCGCTCTAGACATCTTTCCCATACGCTTGACCCCATTTTCATAGGGAGCCCGACATGTTTCGTCCCAAGTTGTTATTCACCAGCCTCGCCGCCCTCGCCCTCGGCGCCTGCGCGCCGCAAGACCCGCAAGCCGTGACCTCGGCGGCGATCGCCAAACAAGTGATCCTGCCGACCTACAGCCGCTGGGTCGACGCCGACCGGCAATTGGCTGTGAGTGCCCTGGCCTATTGCGAAGGCAAGTCTGACCTGGCGACCGCCCGCGCCGACTTCCTCCACGCGCAAAAAGCCTGGGCGGAGCTGCAACCGCTGCTGGTCGGCCCGCTGGCCGAGGGCAATCGTTCCTGGCAGGTGCAGTTCTGGCCGGACAAGAAAAACCTGGTGGGCCGTCAGGTCGAGCAACTGCTCACCGCACAACCGCAGATCGATGCCGCCGCGCTGGCCAAATCCAGCGTCGTGGTTCAAGGCCTGTCGGCCTACGAGTACATTCTGTTCGATGAAAAGAGCAACGTGGCCGATGCCGCGCAGAAAGCCCGTTACTGCCCACTGCTGACCGCCATTGGCGAGCGTCAGAAGCTGCTGGCCGAAGAAATCCTCGCCAGTTGGAACAGCACCGACGGCATGCTGGCGCAGATGACCAAGTTCCCTAACCAGCGTTACGCCGACTCCCACGAAGCCATCGCCGATCTGCTGCGGGCCCAGGTCACCGCCCTGGACACCCTGAAGAAAAAGCTCGGTACGCCGATGGGCCGCCAAAGCAAGGGCATCCCGCAACCGTTCCAGGCTGACGCATGGCGCAGCCAGTCGTCGCTGCAAAGCCTGCAGGCCAGTCTGGCGGCGGCACAAACGGTTTGGGTCGGGGTCGACAACAAAGGCCTGCGCGGCCTGTTGCCGGCTGAGCAGAAGCCCTTGGCGGACAAGATCGATGCCGCGTACGCTGCCTCGCTGAAACTGTTCGACAGCAGCCAGCGCTCGTTGACCGAAATGCTCAACGATGATGCCGGCCGCCAGCAGCTCAACGATATCTATGACAGCCTCAACGTCGTCCACCGCCTGCACGAAGGCGAGTTGGCCAAGGCGCTGGGCATTCAACTGGGCTTCAATGCCAACGACGGTGACTGATGAGGGTTAGCGCGATGTTGCGACGCCAGGCTCTGACTTTCGGCAGTGTGTTGCTCGGTGCGGTGACGCTGGGTGGCTGGAAGCTGCTCAATCACAAGGACCAGGGTCCGTTGCTGTTGTCGGCGCGGGACGACAGCGACGGCAAGCATTACGCCGCGGGCTACCGCCTGGACGGCACCCGGGTGTTTGCCACCGAAGTCGGTCAGCGCTGTCACGACATCATTAATCACCCTGAACTGCCCATCGCCCTGTTCGTCGCCCGGCGCCCGGGGACCGAAAGCTATCTGGTGGACCTGCGCGATGGCACGCTACTGCAGACGTTGGTCTCGCGCCCCAACCGGCATTTCTATGGCCATGCGGTGATTCACAAGGACGGTGAGTTTCTGTACGCCACGGAAAACGACACCACCGACCCCGGTCGCGGCCTGCTGGGCGTGTACCGCTTCGAAGGTGAGCGCCTGGTTCACAGCGGCGAAATCTCCACCCACGGCATTGGTCCGCATCAGGTGTCATGGATGCCCGACGGCGAAACCCTGGTGGTGGCCAACGGTGGCATTCGTACCGAAGCCGAAAGCCGGATCGAGATGAACCTTGACGCCATGGAACCGAGCCTGGTGCTGATGCAGCGCGATGGCACCCTGCTGAGCAAGGAAACCCTCGGCCAACAGATGAACAGTGTGCGGCATATGGGCATTGCCAGCGACGGCACCATCGTCACCGGCCAGCAGTTCATGGGCCCGTCCCACGAATCCTCCGAGTTACTGGCGATCAAGCGCCCGGGCCAACCCTTCGTCGCGTTCCCGGTCGACGAGCATCAGTTGCAGGCCATGGGGCACTACACCGCCAGCGTCGCGGTCCATAGTGAACTGCGCCTGGTGGCGTTGACGGCGCCCCGGGGCAACCGGTTTTTCATCTGGGACCTGGACAGTGGCGAGGTCAAGCTCGATGCACCGTTGCCCGATTGCGCCGGGGTCGGCGCGGTGACCGACGGTTTTGTCGTGACATCCGGTCAAGGCCGCTGCCGTTTCTACGATTGCCGCCAGGCACCGCTCATGGCCAAGCCGTTGGATTTGCCCGCAGGGCTCTGGGACAACCATCTGCATCTGATTTGAATGGGCATGGCCCGGATCGCCCGGGCCAGTCACTGGAATCGCTGGCACACTGGTAGTAATGTGCCGCCTGTCTCGCCTGATTTTTTCCAAGGAAGTGGAATATGCTGCGTCGCCGCATGCTGATCATGTTGGGGGTTGTGCTGCTGATCGTGCTGATCCTGGGGGGCTATAAAGCCTTTTCCATCTATCAGATGATCCAGACCTTCTCGGTCCCGAAACCGCCGGAGAGTGTGGCGGTGGTCACGGCCAGCGAACGCCCGTGGCAAGTGCGCCTGCCCTCGGTGGGCACCCTCAAGGCGCTGCAAGGGGTCGACCTGAGCCTGGAAGCCACCGGCACCGTGACCGACGTGCAATTCAAATCCGGGCAGCAGGTCAGGCAAGGCCAGTCGCTGGTGCAACTCGACAACGCCGTGGAAAGCGCTCTATTGGAAACCGCCAAGGCCGACCTCGGCCTGGCGCAGCTGGACTTCGGTCGCGGCAGCCAACTGGTGGGCAGCAGCGCCATCTCCAAGGGCGAGTACGACCGGCTCAATGCGCAACTGGCGCGCAACAAGGCCATCGTCAATCAACTCAAGGCTTCGCTGGCGAAAAAACACATCACCGCACCCTTCAGCGGCACCATCGGTATTCGCCAGGTCGATGTCGGCGACTACCTGGCCAGCGGCACGGTGATCGCCACTTTGCAAGATCTCAGCAGCCTGTACGTCGACTTCTTCATCCCGGAACAGTCGGTGCCGAAGATTGCCCTGGGCCAGCCGGTCAACATCAGCATTGCCGCCTACCCCGAGCAGAATTTCCCGGGCACCATCAGCGCCATCAACCCGAAAGTCGAGGAAACCACGCGCAACGTGCTGGTGCGCGCGACCCTGAGCAACCCCGACGGCAAACTACTGCCCGGTATGTTCGCCAGCCTGCAAGTGCTGCTGCCCGATCCGCAGAACAAGATCGTGATTCCGGAAAGTGCCGTGACCTACACCCTGTACGGCAACTCGCTGTACGTGGTCGCACAGAAAAAAGACGCCGAGGGCAAGCCCGAGAAAGACGACAAGGGTCAGCCAATCCTGATCGCCGAGCGCCGCTTCATCGAAACCGGCGAACGCCGCGAGGGCCTGGTGCTGATCAACAAGGGTGTGCAGAGCGGCGAGCAGGTTATCAGCGCCGGCCAGATCAAAATCGACAACGGCATGCACATCGTCGTCAGCCCGGACAAAAATCTGCCGGCCGATCAGAACAGTCAGCCAAGCGCGGACTGATCAAGGAATTACCATGGCATTTACCGACCCGTTCATTCGTCGCCCGGTGCTCGCCACCGTGGTCAGCCTGCTGATCGTATTGCTGGGATTCCAGGCCTGGAGCAAGCTGCCGCTGCGCCAGTACCCGCAGATGGAAAACGCCCTGATCACCGTGACCACGGCGTATCCCGGGGCCAACGCCGAAACCATTCAGGGCTACATCACCCAACCCCTGCAGCAAAGCCTGGCCAGTGCCGAAGGCATCGACTACATGACTTCGGTCAGTCGACAGAACTTCTCGGTGATTTCGATCTATGCGCGGATCGGCGCCAACAGCGACCGGCTGTTCACCGAATTGCTGGCCAAGGCCAACGAGGTCAAGAACAAGCTGCCTCAGGATGCCGAAGACCCGGTGCTGAGTAAGGAGGCGGCGGACGCCTCGGCGCTGATGTACATCAGCTTCTTCAGCAAGGACTTGAGCAACCCGCAGATCACCGACTATCTGTCGCGGGTCATCCAGCCCAAGCTGGCGACCTTGCCGGGCATGGCCGAAGCCGAAATCCTCGGCAACCAGGTGTTCGCCATGCGCCTGTGGCTAGACCCGGTGAAACTGGCAGGCTTTGGCCTGAGCGCCAGCGACGTGAGCAACGCGGTGCGCCGCTACAACTTTCTCTCGGCCGCCGGTGAGGTCAAGGGCGAGTATGTGGTCACCAGCGTCAACGCCAATACCGAGCTGAAAACCGCCGAAGCCTTCGCCGCCATCCCGCTGAAAGTCGACGGCGACAGCCGGGTGCTGCTCAGCGACGTGGCGCGAGTGGAAATGGGCGCGGAAAACTACGACACCATCAGCTCCTTCGGCGGCACCCCGTCGGTGTACATCGGGATCAAGGCCACGCCGGCGGCCAACCCGTTGGACGTGATCAAGGAAGTGCGCAAGCTGATGCCGGAACTGGAGTCCCAGCTGCCGCCCAACCTCAAGGCAAAAATTGCCTACGACGCGACCCTGTTCATCCAGGCCTCCATCAACGAGGTAGTGAAAACCCTGTTCGAAGCCGTGCTGATCGTGATCGTCGTGGTGTTCCTGTTTCTCGGCGCGCTGCGTTCGGTGGTGATCCCGGTGGTGACCATTCCACTGTCGATGATCGGCGTGATGTTCTTCATGCAACTGATGGGCTACTCGATCAACCTCCTGACCCTGCTGGCCATGGTGCTGGCGATCGGCCTAGTGGTGGACGATGCCATCGTGGTGGTGGAGAACATCCACCGGCATATCGAGGAAGGCAAGACGCCGTTTGACGCGGCGCTGGAGGGCGCGCGGGAAATCGCCCTGCCGGTGGTCTCGATGACCATCACCCTGGCGGCGGTGTATGCCCCTATCGGCTTCCTCACCGGCCTGACCGGGGCCTTGTTCAAGGAGTTCGCCCTGACCCTGGCCGGCGCCGTAGTGATTTCCGGGATCGTCGCCCTGACCTTGTCGCCGATGATGTGTGCCTACCTGCTGCGTCATGATCAGAACCCGTCGGGCCTGGCCCATCGTCTGGACCTGATCTTCGAAGGACTCAAGCGCCGCTACCAGCGCATGCTCCACGGCACCTTGAATACCCGGCCGGTGGTGCTGGTGTTCGCAGTGATCGTGCTGTGCCTGATTCCAGTGCTGCTCAAGTTCACCAAGTCGGAGCTGGCGCCAGATGAGGACCAGGGCATTATTTTCATGATCGCCAACGCCCCACAGCCGACCAACCTCGATTACCTGAACACCTACACCGACGAATTCATCGCGATCTTCAAGGAGTTCCCCGAGTATTACTCCTCCTTCCAGATCAACGGTTTCAACGGCGTGCAATCGGGTATCGGCGGCTTCCTGCTCAAGCCTTGGAACGAGCGCAGCCGTACCCAGATGGCAATCCTGCCGGAGGTGCAAAGCAAGCTGTCGCAAATCGCCGGCCTGCAAATCTTCGGCTTCAACCTGCCCTCGCTGCCGGGCACGGGCGAAGGCCTGCCGTTCCAGTTCGTGGTCAATACCGCCAACGACTACGAGGCGTTGCTGGCGGTGGTTGACCGGATCAAGAAGCGTGCAATGGAGTCGGGGAAATTTGCTTTTGTCGACATCGACCTGGCCTTCGACAAACCGGAAGTAGTGGTCGATATCGACCGGGCCAAGGCGGCGCAGATGGGCGTCTCGATGCTCGACCTCGGCACCACCCTGGCGACCTTGCTGGCTGAAGCCGAGATCAACCGATTCACTATTGAAGGCCGCAGCTACAAGGTCATCGCCCAAGTCGAGCGCACCTACCGGGACAATCCGGATTGGCTGAACAACTACTACGTGAAAAACGCCAAGGACGAGTTACTGCCGCTGTCGACCCTGATCACCGTCACCGACCGCGCACGACCGCGCCAACTCAACCAGTTCCAGCAGCTCAATTCGGCGATCCTCTCGGGTTTCCCAGTGGTGAGCATGGGGGAGGCGATTGAAACCGTGCGCCAGATAGCCCAGGAAGAAGCCCCGCCCGGCTTCGCCTTCGACTACGCCGGTGCCTCACGCCAGTTCGTTCAGGAAGGCGCTGCGCTGTGGGTGACCTTCGCCCTGGCTTTGGCGATCATTTTCCTGGTACTGGCGGCGCAGTTCGAGAGTTTCCGCGATCCGCTGGTGATCCTGGTGACGGTCCCGCTGTCGATTTGCGGCGCCTTGATCCCGCTGTTCCTCGGCTGGTCGAGCATGAACATCTACACCCAGGTGGGCCTGGTGACGCTGATCGGCCTGATCAGCAAACACGGGATCCTGATCGTCGAGTTCGCCAACCAGTTGCGCAAGGACAAGGGCCTGACGCCCCGCGAGGCGGTGGAAGAAGCGGCGGCGATCCGCCTGCGCCCGGTACTGATGACTACCGCCGCCATGGTGTTCGGCATGGTGCCGCTGATCCTCGCCACGGGCGCTGGTGCAGTCAGTCGCTTCGACATCGGCATGGTGATCGCGACAGGGATGTCCATCGGCACCCTGTTCACCCTGTTCGTGCTGCCCTGCGTCTACACCTTCCTGGCTAAACCCGACAAAGCCTGAAGGCACCCTCTGGAAAAGCTGCACCAACGAAAAGGCCTCGCAACTGCGAGGCCTTTTCAGGTGGGCTTCATTGCTTTCAACTTTGCGGCCTCATTCCCTGGGCCATGCCAAAAATGAACAGCAGCAAGTCATTGTCAGGCCGAACATTTTCCGAGGCCTTCACTACCCGGGGCAAGGGACAATGCGCCTCACCATGCACAGCGCTGAGAACTTGCGTGCGGGGCTCCTCCCAGGCAGCCACCGCCAATGAAGCAACTGCCAAGGCTCCCACTAAAAACAAACCTCGAGCAATTTCTAGTTTCATCGCTATAAACCTTTGATAGCGCTGCCAAACGCCGTCTTATAAAAATAGACGAGTCGGTCCCAATCTGCCGCTTTGAACGACGAATGGCGACGCAGTTGTTTCATGTCATGTGCTGCCGCCTGAGTGCTCAAAAGGCGTTGCCGGCACTTCTCCAAGTCAAGCAGTGCCACCTCTGCCTTGGCATTTTCGCCTTCGCCAGTCACCCGGACAAAAACATGCTTGATGTACAGGCAGCTGTGTTGCCAGCGGCCTTTGTGCATCCGCGCAAGATTGTCCGCCAGGTCCTTGAGGAGGCGATCATGCACAGCCTCGCCGTGACGCTCGCGACCACCACTGGCGTACCAGTCCTCGATTTCGACGAAGCCATCAAGGGACTTGGTAACCAACAGCGCGCGCCATTGATGAACAGGATCGCGCTGGGCGCCACAGAAGACGATTTCCGGCACGCGCACATTGAGCTTGTGCAGCCCGGTCAATGCGTCCAGTTCACGCAGCACGGTGGGACGGCCGAACGGGTGCAACCAGCTACGGTAGATATGGCCGGTTTGCCGCTTGGCATAAAGCAGTTGGCCACCAGGTGCGTGAATACGCTGTACGCCACTTTCTCCACCGCGACGAACATTCGGCTCTTCCACCCATTCGCCACGCTGGCTCCAGAAGTAATCAAAACGATCTTCAGGCGCGATCTGCGCGAGCGATACCTGTTCAACTGCCATGCCCTTACCTCTTTCGCAAAATATAAACGCGCCACATGGCGTAGAGCGGAATGAAGTCCAAATGTTCCTGTACCCGGAAGCCAGCCTGCTCAAATTCGGCTTCAACCGTAGCAGCCGGTAACACAAAGCGATTCTGGTAACCTTCCTGCGCCCGGGATTTTTCGGCGCGCTTGCGTTTCCAGGCCTTGAAATTGCCATCGACCCACAGTGAAAGAATCACGCTGTCGCGGGTGACACGCTGGAATTCCCGAAGGATGGCCAGCCGATGCTCGGCCTCGCCGATGTGGTGAAGCAGGCGCATGCAGAAAATGCTGTCCACGGAGTTGTCGGGAAGCGCGATGTCGAATGCAGATGTCTGCAAAGGTCGTACCCGTTCGACCACATGGGCGGGTTGCGACTGAGTGGCGATCTTGACCATTGAGGCCGAGTTATCCGCACCGATAATCACCCGATTGGATTTTTCCGCCAGCATTGGCCAGAAACGGCCGGCGCCACAGGGCAAATCCAGTACCAGGCCTGGTTCTCCCACCCGCTTCAGCGCGGTCCGTCCCAGCTGCAAATCACGCTTGTGCGACAACTGGCGGCCCAGACCGTCCTTGTGCTTGCGTAGGTAACGCTGGGCGTGCGCGTCGTCATATTTCTCGGAAAATTCGAGTTTGATCGGGTCGTCCATCATCAATGTCTCCTCAATTGATGACGGTAACCTTAGGGAGCGCGGCGTGAGTTTCAGGTGAGTCAAATGTGAAAATTTCGTTGGAAAAAGCCCTGAAGTATTACAGAGTTTTACACCTTAACGGCACGGTTACTTACCCAATACCGTAGGAACCAACCTACAAGTCTCACAAAAACAAGACGTTAGGGATGAGACAGGGTCAATTCCACATGAAATCTGCAGCCATTCGGTTCCATATGACTGAGACTGACCGTCCAGCCCTGGTTTTCACAAATCCGTTGCACCAACGACAGACCGAGCCCCAGGCCTTCACCCCGTTGTTCGTTGCCCCGCACAAAGGGTTCGAACATGGCCTCGCGTTTCTCTTCGGGAATGCCCACACCGCTGTCTTCCACCAGGAAGCCGGTCGGCAACAGGGTCAGGCGGATAAAGCCGCGATCGGTGTAGTGCAAGGCATTGCGCAACAGATTGCCCATGACCGCATGCAGCAAAGTCGCGTTGTACGGGGTATCGAGTGGATTGCCAGGTTCATGGACCAACTCCAGTCCCTTGGCCTCGATGGGCTCGCGCCATGACCCGAGCAGATCCTCCGCCACTTGACGCAGCGTCATCTGCGGCGCCATCCCTGCCGCTTCGCGCTGGGCCCGCGCCAACATGAGGAAAGTCTGCACCAGCTCGCGCATTTCCTCACAGGCCCGGGCGATGCGTTCAACCTGGGCGCGGCCACGGTGGTCGAGCGCCGGATTTTCCAGCAATAACTCACAGGACGTCGCGAGCACCATCAAGGGCGTGCGCAACTCGTGACTGACATCGCTGGTAAATAGCCGCTCGCGGTTCAATGCCTGACGCAAGCGACCCAGGGTGGCATCAAAGGCCACCGCCAACTCCCCGACTTCATCGGCGGCATAGTCCGGCGCCAAAGGCGGGGCCAGCCCCAGCAATTGGTCGCGATGACGGACCTGCCGGGCCAGACGCACCACCGGGGCCATGACCTTGCGTGCCAACACCCAACCGAGGAATACCGCCAATGCCAGGCTCAGGACGAAGCCGACCAGGACCACGGCAAACAGGATTCGCTCGCGCTCCTCGAAATCACTCTGATCCTGCAACAGGACGTAATGCCGACCATCGACGATCTCGACCATCGCGTGGTACGACAATTGTTCGCGGAATACTTCGTGAAACCCCGCATCCAGATGACGCAAATCCTTGGGCAGGTCAAAATCGCCAGGGCCGCCGGTGAAGTAGAACAACTGATCGGGTTCCGGCCGATGGCTCCAGTCAGACATGTTGTCCATCAGCAGCAGGCGTTGCAGGTCACCGCCAAGGCCCGCGGAAATCAGTTTTTCTTCCACCAGGTGAACGGTCGCCACGATGCCCATGGCGAACGCCCCCGCAACCAGCGCACTCATCAGTGCAAAGGCAATGATGATCCGCTGGGCAAGGCTCTGCTTAAACTCCATCACGCCCCTCGGCCAAGCGATAACCGACGCCGTGCACGGTTTGCAGCAAGGGCTTGGCAAACGGCTTGTCGATAACCTGGCGCAACTGGTGGACATGACTGCGCAGGCTGTCGCTGTCCGGGCAATCATCGCCCCACAAGGCTTCCTCGAGGATTTCCCGGCGCAACACGTGGGGACTTTTCTGCATCAATACCGCCAGCAGCTTCAGACCGACCGGGTTGAGCTTCAGCAGGCGCCCTTCGCGGGTCACCTCCAGGGTATCGAGGTCGTAGCTCAGGTCGCCGACCTGCAGCGCTCGCCGGCCACCGCCCTGGGTTCGGCGCATCACCGCCTCGATACGCGCGGCCAGTTCGGACAAGGCGAACGGCTTGATCAGGTAGTCGT
Source organism: Pseudomonas sp. Pse1 (assembly GCF_024519635.1). Taxonomy (NCBI): domain Bacteria; kingdom Pseudomonadati; phylum Pseudomonadota; class Gammaproteobacteria; order Pseudomonadales; family Pseudomonadaceae; genus Pseudomonas; species Pseudomonas sp. Pse1. The sequence goes on along the minus strand of NZ_JALJRO010000003.1, from coordinate 304,413 downwards.
CCGCGCCGGACTTGAAGCCCTGCAATCGGTCATCCAGTTGGTCACGGGCGGTGAGCATGATCACCGGAGTGTCGCGCCGAGCGTCTTCACGCAGGCGTTTGCACAGGGTGTAGCCATCGATGCCGGGCAGCATGATGTCGAGCACGATCAGGTCGTAATGCTCGGTGGCCGCCAGGTGCAAACCCGACAAGCCGTCCTGTGCGCAATCCACGGTATAGCCTTTGAGCCCCAGGTAATCCGCCAGATTGGCGAGGATATCGCGGTTGTCTTCAACCAATAGAATTCGCATGGGATCTTGCTCCGTACACAGAAACGGCCGTCTTGGCTCGCGCAGCTTAAGGCCAAGTGCGGCGAAGGGCCAGAGTTGTCTGCCCCGCCCACGTGCAGTCAATTTCACGGCAAAACGGCTCACAAATTTTTCACCCGCTGTTCACACCGAGCCTACGCGACAGGGTTCAGACTGGCGCGCTGGTTCCCGCTGCACCTTTATCCATGCTCAGGATCGCCCGATGCCCACAACCCTTTCGCGTCCCGCCTCTCGCCCGTTGAATCTGTGGATTTGCCTGGGCATTCCCGCCGTGACCGCAATCACCCTGCTGTTGCTTGAACTGACCTCACTGGACATGAGCCTGGCGCAGTTGTTCTACGATCCGCAGGCTGGCGGCTTCATCGGCCGGCACAGCTACTTCCTGGAAAACATCCTGCATGACCGGGCCAAGCAGGTAGTGATTGTGTTCTCGGTGCTGGCGGTGCTGGGTTTTATCGCTTCGTTCTTCGTAGCGCGGCTAACGCCATTCAAACGCGAACTGGGCTGCCTGGTGCTGTCCCTCGGCTTGGCCACGGCCTTTGTCACCCCGGTCAAGGCGGTCACGGCAGTGCAGTGTCCCTGGAGCCTGAAAGAATTCGGCGGCAAGGAAACCTACAGCGAACTGCTCAGCCCGCGGCCAGCGACCGATAAACCGGGCCGCTGCTGGCCTGGCGGTCATGCCGCCACCGGTTTCGCCTTGTTCGGCCTGTTCTTCGTCCTGCGTGACCGTCGGCCGAAACTGGCACGCATGGCCTTCGTCTTCGCGTTTGGCCTGGGCACGGTGTTTTCCATCAGCCGCATGATGCAAGGTGCGCACTTCTTTTCGCACAATGTGTGGACCGCCGTGTTCTGCTGGCTAATCTGCCTGGGCTCTTATTACTACGTCCTGTATCGACCGGCTGTCGCGACCGAGCTTGCTGCCAAGGCCAAGCCCGCCGCCTCATAAAGCAAACCAGGCGCAATAAAAAACCCCGCCTGCCTTCGCAGCGCGGGGTTTTTTCGTACGGGGTAAGGCTGGCTTACATCATGCCGCCCATGCCGCCCATACCGCCCATGTCTGGCATGCCGCCGCCAGCTGGAGCGTCTTCCTTGATCTCGGCGATCATGGCTTCGGTGGTGATCATCAGGCTGGCAATCGACGAAGCCGCTTGCAGAGCCGAACGAGTCACTTTGGCCGGGTCCAGGATACCCATTTCGATCATGTCGCCGTATTCGCCGGTCGCTGCGTTGTAACCGAAGTTACCTTCGCCTTGCTTGACCTTGTCGACGACAACGCTTGGCTCGTCACCGGAGTTGGCAACGATCTGGCGCAGTGGCGCTTCAACAGCGCGACGCAGCAGGGCGATACCGACGTTCTGATCAGCGTTGTCGCCGGTCAGTTCGCTGATGGCCTGCAGAGCGCGAACCAGTGCCACGCCACCGCCAGGTACCACGCCTTCTTCAACGGCTGCACGAGTAGCGTGCAGGGCGTCTTCAACGCGGGCTTTCTTCTCTTTCATTTCAACTTCGGAGCCAGCGCCAACCTTGATCACTGCAACGCCGCCGGACAGCTTGGCCAGACGCTCTTGCAGTTTTTCACGGTCGTAGTCGGAGGAAGTCTCGGCAACCTGGGCACGGATCTGGTTGATGCGTGCTTCGATGTCGCCTTGAACGCCAGCACCGTCAACGATGATGGTGTTTTCCTTGGACAGGGTCACGCGCTTGGCGTTGCCCAGGTGCTCCAGGGTAGTGCTTTCCAGGCTCAGGCCGATCTCTTCGGAGATAACGGTACCGCCAGTCAGGACGGCGATGTCCTGCAGCATGGCCTTGCGACGGTCGCCGAAGCCTGGAGCCTTGACGGCTGCGACTTTGACGATGCCACGCATGTTGTTCACAACCAGCGTCGCCAGGGCTTCGCCTTCAACGTCTTCAGCCACGATCAGCAGTGGACGGCCGGCTTTGGCAACGGCTTCCAGTACTGGCAGCATTTCGCGGATGTTGGAGATTTTCTTGTCGACCAGCAGGATCAGCGGACCGTCCAGCTCGGCAGTCATGGTCTCTGGCTTGTTGACGAAGTACGGCGACAGGTAGCCACGGTCGAACTGCATGCCTTCTACAACCGACAGTTCGTTTTCCAGGCCCGAGCCTTCTTCAACGGTGATCACGCCTTCTTTACCGACTTTGCCCATGGCTTCGGCAATGATGTCGCCGATGGAGTTGTCGGAGTTGGCCGAGATGGTGCCGACCTGAGCGATCGCCTTGGTGTCAGCGCATGGCTTGGACAGGGACTTCAGCTCTTTGACGATAGCAATGGTCGCTTTGTCGATACCGCGCTTCAGGTCCATCGGGTTCATGCCGGCAGCGACGGCTTTCAGGCCTTCGTTGACGATCGATTGAGCCAGAACGGTAGCGGTGGTGGTGCCGTCGCCTGCGTCATCGTTGGCACGGGAAGCAACGTCTTTTACCAGTTGCGCGCCCATGTTTTCGAAACGATCTTTCAGTTCGATTTCTTTGGCAACGGAAACGCCGTCCTTGGTGATGGTCGGAGCGCCGAAGCTCTTCTCGATGATCACGTTACGGCCTTTCGGGCCCAGGGTCGCTTTTACTGCGTCAGCCAGGACGTTGACACCGGCGAGCATCTTCTTGCGGGCGGAATCGCCGAATTTAACTTCTTTAGCAGCCATGATCGATATTCCTTAAATACTTGAGTAGTCGCGGGAAATTGAACTGAGGTATTAGCCTTCGATAACAGCGAGAATCTCGTTCTCAGCCATTACCAGCAGGTCTTCGCCGTCGACTTTGACGGTGTTGCTACCCGAGTACGGGCCGAACACGACCTTGTCACCCACTTTCACGGCCAGAGCACGCACTTCACCGTTTTCCAGCACACGGCCGGCGCCTACAGCGAGAACTTCGCCGTGGTTGGCTTTTTCAGCAGCCGAACCTGGCAGAACGATACCGCCAGCGGTTTTCTTTTCTTCTTCGCTGCGACGGATGACGACGCGGTCATGCAGAGGACGAAGCTTCATTGTCGATCTCTCCTACTTGTAGTTTCAGCGGCCGGTGTGGTCCCGGCGGTGGTTGATTTCCGGCGGTGCCGGTTGCGGCTCGTCGAGCGAGACGCGGAAGTCTGTCTGGCGATTTGCACCAGAAACCTTGCGGTGACCGATACATAAGGGCGCATAAGCTTATTACAAGGGCAGCACGGTGAAATTTTTTACTTCGCAGGGCGCTGGAACGAACACGGCACCCGAAGGTGCCGTGTGAATGCTGCAGTTATTTGGAGTCGCGGTGTTCGAATTCGCCTTCGATCACGTTCGGCTCTCGGCCCAACGGCTCGCGCGGGGCTGGACCGCCGCGAGGTTGCAGGTCGTCGGCAAAGGCGCGCTGGCGAATCGCCTGTTCCTCGGCCCGCTGGCGCATCTTGTTGGCCAGCAGGCGACGGGTCAGTGGCAGCATCATGATCAGGCCCAGCACGCTGCTGACAAAACCCGGGACGATCAACAGACCGCCACCCAGGGCCAGCATCAGGCCTTCGATCATGGTCTGGGCCGGCAACTCGCCGCGGTTCAGGCTTTCACGGGCACGCAGGGCGGTAGCCAGCCCGGCGATACGCAGCACGAACACACCGAGCATCGAGCCGAGAATGATCAGCAGCAGCGCCGGGAAAAACCCGATCGCCGCGCTGACCTTGACGAATACGAACAGCTCCAGCACCGGAAACAGCAGAAAGAGCAACAAAAAAGGGCGCATCAAATGGTTCCTCAACGCAAGAATGCCTTGCCAGTTAGTCTTAGATGATGTCGCCGTTTCGTGATTTCAAGCTTCGCTGGTCGCTTTTGTCGGCCAAACCTCGGCGCGCGCCAGTAAAACCAAGGCTTCGCGCACCTGTGTCGGCGTGTTGCAGACTTGTGGAAACGGCAACCAGTGCAGCGCCTGGCCAATGCGCAGGTGCATGCCTTCGCTGTCCAGACCGACCATTTCGGCGGGCGCATGTTTGGGCAAACCGCTGAGGTCGACGTAATGGGCGATGGCCTTGGCGTGATCGGCATTCATGTGCTCGACCATGCTCACCTCGGCCTTACCGGCGAATGGGTTGGCCAGGGTCAATTGATCGACCCAGTGAATCGCGCCAAACCCGCCGATGTAGCGATGACGCACCGGGTTGAGTACCCAGAAGTCGAAATCGTGGGCCTTGTGGTAGTTCGCCGACTCCGGGAAGTACCGATAGTAGCGCCCCGCTGCGGCTTCAATCGCTGCTTCGTCGTCGATCCTTTGCGCCTCAGCCAGATAGGTCAGGCGCCCGACGGCCTGGACATCTTCGGCTTCGCGCTCGCCCACCAGCAGCGAGCATTTGGGATCTTTTTGCAGATTGTGGGTGTGCTGGGCGATTCGGCTGATCAAAATCAGCGGTCGGCCCTGCTCGTCCAGGCAATATGGCACCACGGAGCCGAAGGGAAAGCCGGGCATCGCCTTGGAGAGCGTCGAGAGCACTCCACGGTATTCCTTGAGCAGTAATTCTCGTGCATGCTTGGCAGCTTCAACGCTCAATTTGTGACTCCTCAAATAGAATCCGTCGAAAAAACGGACGGGCAGCGGGATCAACGTCCCGGCGATGCCCTCAGGGCAATTCTCATGTGCAGCCAGGCCACGTCAGGCGCAGATCGAGAGGCCTACAACAAGAAAACCACTTCGACCTGCAATTGGGGCATGCGAATGCAACTCACTGACAAAGTAATCATTATCACCGGCGGTTGCCAGGGTTTGGGCCGTTCCATGGCGGAGTATTTCGCCAGCAAGGGCGCCAAGCTGGCACTGGTCGACCTCAACCAGGAGAAACTCGACCAGGCCGTTGCCGCCTGCCAGGCCGCCGGCGTCGAGGCTCGCGCTTACCTGTGCAACGTCGCCGATGAAGAACAGGTGACGCATATGGTCGCCCAGGTTGGCGACGACTTCGGCGCGATCCATGGCCTGATCAACAACGCCGGGATCCTGCGCGACGGCTTGCTGGTCAAGGTCAAGGACGGCGAGATGACCAAGATGAGCCTGGCCCAGTGGCAGGCCGTCATCGACGTCAACCTGACCGGCGTATTCCTGTGCACCCGTGAAGTGGCAGCGAAGATGATCGAGCTGAAATCGACCGGCGCGATCATCAATATCTCCTCGATCTCCCGTGCCGGCAACGTTGGCCAGACCAACTACTCCGCCGCCAAGGCCGGCGTGGCGGCGGCAACCGTGACCTGGGCCAAGGAGTTGGCGCGTTACGGAATCCGCGTGGCGGGCATTGCGCCGGGCTTCATCGAGACCGAAATGACCCTGGGCATGAAGCCCGAAGCACTGGAAAAAATGACCTCAGGCATTCCGCTCAAGCGCATGGGCAAGCCGGAAGAAATCGCCCATTCGGCGGCGTATATCTTCGAGAACGACTACTACACCGGGCGGATTCTGGAGATGGATGGCGGGTTGCGGATTTAAGACACGAAGAAGATCAACTGTAGGAGCAGCTCCGGCGGCACTCCGCTGCTCGCAAAGGTGGGTCAGGCACCGCGGTGTCAACTGATGCACCTTCGCGAGCAAGCTCGCTCCTACAAGAGCAGCATTTCAGATTTTCAATCGTCGCTGACACTGATATTCGGCATCGCCGGCGACAGCGCTTCCTGCAATACGATCCGCGCGCCGACGTGGCGCGCCAGTTCCTGGTAAACCATGGCAATCTGGCTGTCCGGTTCGGCGATCACCGTTGGCTTGCCGCCATCGGCCTGTTCACGAATCACCATCGACAGCGGCAACGACGCCAGCAGTTCGACACCGTACTGACTGGCCAACTTCTCGCCGCCGCCTTCACCGAACAAGTGCTCGGCGTGACCGCAGTTGGAGCAAATGTGCACCGCCATGTTTTCCACCACGCCCAACACCGGGATGTTGACCTTGCGGAACATCTCCACGCCCTTGCGTGCATCGAGCAGGGCCAGGTCCTGAGGCGTGGTGACGATCACGGCACCGGCCACCGGGACTTTCTGCGCCAGGGTCAACTGGATATCACCGGTGCCTGGCGGCATGTCGATCACCAGGTAGTCCAAATCGCCCCAAGCGGTCTGGGTTACCAATTGCAGCAACGCACCGGAGACCATCGGGCCGCGCCAGACCATCGGCGTGTTGTCATCGGTGAGGAAAGCCATCGACATCACTTCCACGCCATGGGACTCGACCGGCACGAACCATTTCTGATCCTTGACCTTGGGCCGGGTACCTTCGGCGATGCCAAACATGATGCCCTGGCTCGGACCATAGATATCAGCGTCGAGAATCCCCACCCTGGCGCCTTCACGGGCCAGCGCCAACGCGAGGTTGGCGGCGGTGGTGGACTTGCCCACACCGCCCTTGCCCGAGGCCACGGCCACCACGTTCTTGACGTTGGCCAGGCCGGGAATCTGCGCTTGTGCCTTGTGCGCAGCGATCACCGTGGTGATCTCGACCCTGGCCGACGCAACGCCGTCGAGGCCTTCGATGGCCATCTGCAGCATCTGCGCCCAGCCACTCTTGAACAGTCCGGCGGCATAGCCCAGCTCCAGCTGCACGCTGACGCGATCACCCTGGATATCGATGCCACGCAGGCAGCCGGCGCTGACCGGGTCCTGGTTCAGGTAAGGATCGGTGTACTGGCGCAGGACGGCTTCCACCGCTGCACGATTGACGGCGCTCATGGGCAACTCCGATAACAAGACTGGAAAATCAGGCGGCTATCCTACGCCGGACGCTCTTTCGTGGCGACCCGATTACGCCGGCCTTGGGCAGGCCAGCCTTGCCACAAATCCGGAAACAGGCCCCGAGGGTGAAAAATAATCGCCAGCGCTTTATAGTGGCCGACCTCCGTTTCATCAAGTAGCCGAGCCCCATGTCCGAGCCACGCAAGATCCTCGTCACCAGCGCCCTGCCCTATGCCAATGGTTCAATCCACCTGGGCCATATGCTTGAGTACATCCAGACCGACATGTGGGTGCGCTTCCAGAAGCATCGCGGTCACCAATGCACCTATGTCTGCGCGGACGACGCCCACGGTTCGGCCATCATGCTGCGCGCGGAAAAGGAAGGCATCTCCCCGGAACAACTGATCGCCAACGTCCAGGCTGAACACAGCGCCGACTTTGCCGAGTTCCTGGTGGACTTCGACAACTTCCACTCCACTCACGCCGAAGAAAACCGTGAGCTGTCGAGTCAGATCTACCTGAAGCTGCGTGACGCCGGGCACATTGCCACGCGCTCGATCACCCAGTACTTCGACCCGGAAAAGCAGATGTTCCTGGCCGACCGCTTCATCAAGGGCACCTGCCCGAAGTGCGGCACTGAAGACCAGTATGGCGACAACTGTGAGAAATGCGGTGCAACCTACGCACCGACCGACCTGAAGGATCCGAAGTCGGCGATCTCCGGCGCCACCCCGGTGCTCAAGGATTCCCAGCACTTCTTCTTCAAGCTGCCGGACTTCCAGGCCATGCTCCAGCAGTGGACCCGCAGCGGCACCCTGCAAGACGCGGTCGCGAACAAAATCGCCGAATGGCTGGATGTCGGCCTGCAACAGTGGGACATCTCCCGCGATGCGCCGTATTTCGGTTTCGAGATCCCGGACGAGCCAGGCAAATACTTCTATGTCTGGCTGGATGCACCGATCGGCTACATGGCGAGCTTCAAGAACCTCTGCGCACGCCGTCCGGATCTGGACTTCGACGCCTACTGGGCCAAGGATTCCAGCGCCGAGCTGTATCACTTCATCGGCAAGGACATCGTCAACTTCCACGCCCTGTTCTGGCCAGCCATGCTCGAGGGCGCGGGCTACCGCAAGCCGACCGGCATCAACGTGCACGGCTACCTGACCGTCAATGGCCAGAAAATGTCCAAGTCGCGCGGCACTTTCATCAAGGCCCGCACCTACCTGGACCACCTGTCGCCGGAGTACCTGCGCTACTACTACGCCTCCAAGCTGGGCCGTGGCGTCGACGACCTCGACCTCAACCTGGAAGACTTTGTACAGAAGGTCAACTCCGACCTGGTGGGCAAAGTCGTCAACATCGCCAGCCGTTGCGCCGGGTTTATCCACAAAGGTAACGCCGGGGTGCTGGTCGCTGAAAATGCTGCACCCGAACTGACCGAAGCCTTCCTGGCCGCCGCGCCAAGCATCGCCGATGCCTATGAGGCCCGCGACTTTGCCCGCGCCATGCGCGAAATCATGGCCCTGGCCGACCGTGCCAATGCCTGGATCGCCGACAAGGCGCCGTGGTCGCTGAACAAGCAGGAAGGCAAGCAGGAGGAAGTCCAGGCCATCTGCGCCACCGGCGTCAACCTGTTCCGCCAGTTGGTGATTTTCCTCAAGCCGGTGCTGCCGTTGCTGGCCGCCGACGCCGAAGCGTTCCTCAATGTGCCGCCGCTGACTTGGAACGATCACGCCAGCCTGTTGGCCAACCATCAGCTGAACGAGTTCAAGCCGCTGATGACCCGTATCGACCCGGTGAAGGTCCAGGCCATGACCGATGCATCGAAGGAAGACCTCGTCGCCAGCCAGACCGACACCGGTTCCGCCGCCCCACAAGGCAATGGCGAACTGGCCAAGGACCCGCTGTCGCCGGAGATCGAGTTCGACACCTTTGCCGCAGTCGACCTGCGCGTCGCGCTGATCGTCAAGGCCGAAGCCGTTGAGGGCGCGGACAAGCTGCTGCGCCTGACCCTGGACATTGGCGACGAGCAACGCAACGTGTTCTCGGGCATCAAGAGCGCCTACCCGGATCCGTCCAAGCTCGACGGTCGCCTGACCATGATGATCGCCAACCTCAAGCCGCGGAAAATGAAGTTCGGCATCTCCGAAGGCATGGTGATGGCGGCCGGCCCTGGCGGCGAAGAAATCTACCTGCTGAGCCCGGACAGCGGCGCCAAGCCAGGCCAGCGCATCAAGTAATCGCCTGGCTGGACCGATCCCACCGTCGCGCTCGATCGCGACGGTGGGATTTTCATATCTGCCCCGCCGGATCCTGCCTAATCTTCAATTACAGGCCTTTCGCACACACCGGCACGCCATGACCGATACCCTGCTTACGCTCATCAGCACGGCCCTGATCAACAATTTCCTGTTGCACTGGCCGCTGGGCGTCGACCCACTGCTGCAAGGCAGCCACGACCCGCTGGCGGACCGACGTCAGGTGCATGCCCTGGGCATTGCCACCACCAGCCTGATGCTGCTCAACGGGTTGCTGGGTTACGTGGCGTATCATTGGCTGCTGGTGCCCCTGAGCCTGACCGCCCTCCATCTGTTTGTGTTTCTGCCCTTGAGCGTGTTGCTGATAACACCTCTGCTAAGCGGGCTGACACGAGCCTTGCCCGAGCTGCCTTTCAGCGGACTCTGGCCATTGCTGCTGGGCAATGCCGGTGTACTCGGCGTTAGCTTGCTGGGCATGCAGGACGCCAGCGGCCTGGGCGGACATATGGCGCTGAGTCTTGGCGCCGGACTCGGCTTCTGGTTGGTACTGAGCCTGTTCAGCGACTTACGCCAGCGTACTCTCGACAACGATGTGCCCTTGGCCTTTCGTGGCTTGCCAATCGACCTGATCGGCGCCGGATTGATTGCCGTGGCCTTTCTCGGATTCAGTGGACTGATCAAAACATGAGTCTGATTCAATGCATCGACGCACTCCTGCCCCAGACCCAATGCGGCAAGTGTGGTCATCCCGGATGCAAGCCCTACGCCGAAGGCATCGCCAGCGGCGAGGCGATCAATAAGTGCCCGCCCGGCGGTAACGAGACAATTGCGGCGTTGGCCGAACTGCTCGAGGTACCGGTCATCGAACTGGACCTCAGTCGAGGCAGCGCGCCGCCACAAATCGCCTATATCCGCGAGGCCGAATGCATTGGCTGTACCAAATGCATCCAGGCCTGCCCGATCGATGCGATCGTCGGCGCGGCCAAACTGATGCATACCGTGCTCATCGACGAGTGCACCGGCTGCGACCTGTGCGTGGCGCCCTGCCCGGTCGACTGCATCGAGATGCGTCCACTGCCTTCTGACGCTGTAGTTCCCATCGTCGGTGGCCTGGCATCGAACCCCGAGGTATTTCAGGCGCGCAAGGACAAACGCGATCACGCCCGCCAACGTTTCGAACAGCGCAATGCCCGCCTGCGCCGCGAAGACGAGCAACGGGCTGCCGAACGCGCCGCCCGTGCACTCAAGGCCACTCGTCCGAGCGAAAGCGCCGGCAACCCGTTGCAGGACGCCATTGCCCGGGTGCAAGCGCAAAAAGCTGCAGCGGCGGATGCCGCCCTGAAAAAAGCCAAGATCGATGTGGCGATGAGCCGGGCGCAACTGCACAAGTCACTGAAAGCCTTTGGCCACCCGCCGACCTTCGAGCAACAGTCGCAACTGATTGTCCTTCAGCGGCAGTTCGAAGCCGCTGAGCAGGCACTGGCGCAGCTCGAAAAAAATGCCCCGGCGAACCCGGTACAAGTGCCCTTGCCTGCCAACGATGCTGAACTCAAACGGGCGAAAATCCAGTTGGCAATGCGCCGCGCCGAATTGAAGAAAGCCCAGGCCGATGATGCACCAGCACAGCAGCTGGATTTGCTCGCCGCAGCCTTGAGTCAGGCCGAACACGCCTTGCATGCGGCGGAACACGCCAGTGACAAGCCCGCACCGGTGCTGGTACGCACGGAAAAGCGCCCGATCGATAGCCAACTGCGACAACTCAAGACAGCACTGGCCTACGCCCGCGCCGAGGTAAGCAAACTGGAGCGCCAGGCGCAGACGCCAGCCGAACTGTTGAGGGCAGCCCGTGCCAGGCTGAGTGAAGCAGAGCGCCAGGTGAACGATCATGCCAACCCTTGAGTCGGTGGATGATCGCCTGCAACAGGCGATGAAACGGGTTCTACTGGCGACGCTACCGGGGATGCTGGCGCTGGTCTGGTGGTCGGGTTGGGGGGTGCTGGTCAATCTGCTGCTGGCCTGCGGCAGTGCCCTGGCAATTGAAGCCGCCGTGTTGCGTTTACGTCGACATCCACTCAGGCCCGCCCTTAGCGATGGCAGCGCACTGGTCAGCGCCACCTTGCTGGCACTGGCGCTGCCTGCTTATTGCCCCTGGTGGTTAACGGTCAGCGCCGCAGCCGGCGCCATGCTCTTTGGCAAACACCTGTACGGTGGCGTGGGCAGTAATCCGTTCAATCCGGCGATGCTGGGCTTCGCCCTGGTGCTGGTGTGTTTTCCGCAACAACTTATTCACTGGCCCAGTGCTCACACAGTCAGCCTGGCCGATGGTCTGCAACAAATCTTCGGCCTCAGCTTCAACAGGATCGAACAACCTGACGCCTGGGCCGGAGCGACCGCCCTGGATAGCCTGCGCATCAACAAAAGCCTGACCATGGGCGAGCTGTTCGCCAGCGACCCGGCATTTGGCCATTTCGGCGGCAAAGGCGTTGAATGGGTGAACCTGGCCTTTCTTGCTGGTGGCGCTTTTCTCCTGCAACAACGGATATTCAGCTGGCACGCCCCCGTGGGCATGCTCGGCAGCTTGTTCATGATCAGCCTGTTGTGCTGGAGCGGCTCGGGTTCAGACTCCAACGGTTCGCCGCTGTTTCATTTGCTCAGCGGCGCCAGCATGCTCGCTGCGTTCTTTATCGTCACTGAGCCGGTCTCCGGAGCCAAAAGCCCCAGAGCACGCTTGTTGTTCGGCGCAGGCGTTGGGCTGCTGACCTACGTGATTCGAACCTGGGGCGGCTATCCCGACGGCGTGGCCTTTGCAGTGCTGCTGATGAATCTCTGCGTACCGGCCCTGGAACGCCTCGTCGCCCGACAACCCGAGCTGCCTACACCATGACGCGCAATCTCGGCCTCGTGCTCCTGATGGTCGTAATCGGGCTGGGGGCTGGTGCCACTTATCTGTTGCAGCACGCGCTGGCGCCACGGTTCGCGACGGAACAGCGCGCGAGCGAAAGCCAAAGATTGCTGGATATGCTGCCGGTAGGCAGCTATGACAATCTGCCTCTGGAACAACCATTGGCTGTCACTGATGTTGAGCTGGAAAGCAGCACCTTGCTGGCGGGTTACCTGGCAACCCTCAAAGGGATTCCCCGCGCGGTTGTGCTGCGCAGTCGGGTAACCGGATACGAAGCCGCGATCGAGTTGCTGGTCGCGATCGACAGCCACGGCAGACTGATCGGCGTCAAAACCCTCAAGCAAGCGGAAACACCGGGGCTGGGCGCAGTGATCGCCGCACACCCCAATCCCTGGCTGGCCGGATTCAGCGGAAAATCATTGAATGAGCCAAACGCCAGCGGCTGGGCATTGAAAAAGGATCACGGTCAATTCGATCAACTGGCCGGGGCGACTATTACTTCGCGCGCGGTGATTAACGCCGTTCACCAGGCCCTGCGCTATTTTGATCAACACCAATCCGAATGGATCGGGAGCGCCCCGTGAAAAAGCCTGCATCACTGCAAAACTCATTGATGCTCGCGTCGCTGGCAGGGGCCAGCGACAGCGTGCTGACGGCCGCGATACTTGCGCTGGTTGCGCTGCTGGTTATTGGACTCTACAGCGTGAAGATGCGTGTGCTGCGCCACAGGATTCCCTCTGCATTGCAATTGCCATTCTCAGTGGTAATCGCGGCCACTCTCACCAGCCTGGCGTCGCTGGCCGTTCAGGCCTGGGTACTTGAGTTGCACCAGCATTTGGCCCTCTGGATTGGCCTGATTGCCCTGCAATGTGTGATTTTGGAGTGCAACGGTTTTTTCACTGACAGCACACTGCCTGAGCGGTTGCGCCTGTGCGGGCTGTTTGCGAGCCTGATGATGATCCTCGGTTTGTTACGCGAAGGTCTGGGTCATGGCTCCGTCGCAGAGTGGCTCGTCTGGTTGGACAGCCCTGGCACATTCAGATTCGCCATCATTGCCCCAGGTGGGTTTATCCTGCTGGGATTGCTCCTGGCCACCAGACAAGCGTGGCTTGGCCGCTCCACTCCCCATTGATCGCCCCAAGGAAACGCTGCGCCCATGAATGCCGCAAAACGCCTGGAAATTTTCCGCAGGCTGCACGAAGACAATCCGGAACCGAAAACCGAGCTGGCTTATACATCGCCTTTCGAACTGTTGATCGCGGTGATTCTTTCAGCCCAGTCCACCGATGTCGGCGTCAATAAAGCAACCGCCAAACTGTTTCCGGTGGCCAATACACCCGCTGCGATTTACGCGCTCGGGGTGGAGGGATTGTCCGATTACATCAAGACCATTGGCCTGTTCAACAGCAAGGCGAAGAATGTCATCCAGACATGCAAAATGCTGGTCGAGTTACATGGTGGGGAAGTTCCGCAAACCAGAGAGGCACTGGAAGCCTTGCCAGGCGTCGGCCGAAAGACCGCCAACGTAGTGCTCAATACGGCTTTTCGCCAGCTGACAATGGCCGTTGATACACACATTTTTCGAGTCAGTAATCGTACGGGCCTGGCGCCGGGCAAGAACGTCGTGGAAGTGGAGCAAAAACTGCTGAAGTTTGTTCCCAAAGCCTTTTTGCTTGATTCTCACCACTGGCTCATCCTGCATGGACGCTACGTGTGCCTTGCCCGAAAGCCCCGGTGCGGCAGCTGCAGGATCGAGGACCTGTGCGAGTACAAGCAAAAAACCTCTGACGATTGAGCCGCTATTTACTTTATTGATTTGTCGATTGAAAAAATCTTTTTTACCCGCCAGGAGATTATCGATATAAGAAGCGCCAATGGCACTCTTAGCCTGGAGTCAAACGTATGAGCGATGGCAAAGTACAACTGGACGTAGAAGACGACTTCCCCCCGGTTGAAACCGATGATGTCGAGCCTCAGGTGGAGGTGGCAAAGACCAACCTGAGCAAGCGTCGCACCATCGATAATATGCTGGAGGAACGACGTCTGCAAAAGCAGTTGGCCGATTATGATTATGACCTTTAGACCCTGAAAGCCTCTCAATGCAGAGGCTTTTTTTTGCGATCAAGGATCGCCAGAAGCCCCGCTCCCAAAGAGGCCGCGAATCAAACCAGACCGTTGCGCTGGGCCAGTTCGATCAAGTCGACAAGCGAGCGCGCATTCAGCTTGAGCAGAAGCCGGGTCTTGTAGGTACTGACGGTCTTGTTACTGAGAAACATCCCATCGGCGATTTCCTTGTTGGTCTTGCCCCTCGCCAATTGCTGCAGCACCATCATCTCTCTGCCCGACAAGCGTTCTACCATGTCCGCTTCACTGGCACTGCTCATCGTCGAGCGCACAGAGTGCAACGCCTGATTGGGAAAGTAACTGTACCCGGACAAGACCGCCTTGATTGCACTGAGTAACTCGGTCAATTCCTGTTGCTTGCAGACGTAACCAAACGCACCCGCCTGCATGCAACGCATTGAAAAATGTCCAGGCGTTTGGGAAGTCAGCACTAGAACTTTCATGGTAAAACTCATCGAATTCAACCGTGCGATAACCTCAAGACCATCAAGCTTGGGTATGCCTATATCCAGTATCACAATGTCCGGCATATGTTCCCGGGCAAGTTGTAAAGCATCTACACCATTATCCGTTTCAGCAATAACTTCATAGCCATGACGCTCCATTAGCATGCGTACAGCCAGTCGAATGACGGGATGATCATCCACGATCAGCACTTTATTCATGGGCAAGTCCAATTTTCGCTGTTCGAATTTTTAGAACCTGCACAATAGCGTATGCGGTTTGCCCTTGGGGTGCTGAGCGGGCCGGTCGAGCATACCGAGAGACGATCCCTACAAATATATAAGATCTTTCCTACAGGTTTTCAGAAAAAACAATGTCTCTTAAAGTTTACGAAACCCTGATCGGCAGGCTCCACCAGCGCTTGCGCTTATTAAACAACCAAGCTTAATCAAACTAATTCACAACCGCACTTAACAGACGCTGAACACTGCCCTATTCTAAAAGCACGACCGACGATGATTAAAACATCGTTTTTAGCGCGCTCTCCAATCAGCATTAATTACGCTAGCGACGCGCAACACACAATCACTCGAGTACCCACTATGCAAAAAAAACCAACAAAGATAGTAAACCCCATGACCATCATTGCGATATTTGCAGCACTGTCTGAAACTTCCGCTGCGGTGTCGTTGCCGTTTCTCGATGACGATGATCGGGAACTCTATATCTGGTTCTTGATCAGCTTTCCTTTTTATCTAATGTTTCTGTTCTTCATCACCCTTAACTTCAACTATAAATCCTTGTACGCGCCCTCCGATTTTCAGAAAGGCAAACACTTCATCAAGGTATTTGACGAGGGGTCTCGTCCGGAAAAAAAACCTGTCAGTCCCCCACCCCCGGTTGAGTGCGATGATTTACCCCGCCCATCGATCCCTCGGGAAATCGCCGCGCAACCGCAGAAACGCAAGAGCCGCGGGGAGATCAAGGGGCATCCCGACTACCTGCTGCAGAGCGCTCAGGATCCGCCAGCCCACGTCGAGTTGATCAGCCGCCTGCGCACACCTCAGCAAATCTGCCTGCCCGCCTCAGTGCACTGTATCCGCATTGTCGATGCTCGCTGGGTTCGCAAGAAGAAGGACACTGGCAGGCTGACCAAAACCATCAATCAGGCCCCGCTGACGCAACAAACGTTCACGATGCTACTGACCTGCGCGGAGTCAGAACAGTTGATTGGCGAGACGCTGAAGAAGTCGGCAATCAAGGCAATGCACGCCAACGACTCCTGTTGCATTTTCTACAACCTGAACACCCAGGTGATCAACGCCGTCGCTTCGCCATCTACTCAGGGCCAGGCCGTACATGCCGAGGCTGGAGAGAGAAAAGACAGGAGTGATGATTGAGAAAGCCAAGAACATGGCCAAGGCAAAAAAGGTTCAACAGAACGTCGAAACCCGGAGAATTCAAACCTGTTGTGACCCCGCCCAGGACGGGATCACAACGGGTGATCAACGTAACATCATCAGAACAACTTGCGGCCTTTGTTTGCGGCAATCCGCATACGCAGGGCATTGAGCTTGATGAAGCCCGCAGCATCAGCCTGGTTGTAAGCGCCGCCATCTTCTTCGAAGGTCGCGATGTTGGCGTCAAACAACGAATCGTCAGACTTGCGACCGGTCACGATTACATTGCCCTTGTACAGCTTCAGGCGCACGACGCCATTCACGTTGACTTGGGAAGCATCGATCATCTGTTGCAACATCAGACGCTCAGGGCTCCACCAGTAGCCGGTGTAGATCAGGCTGGCGTACTTGGGCATCAACTCGTCTTTGAGGTGAGCCACTTCACGATCCAGCGTGATCGATTCGATCGCACGGTGGGCACGCAACATGATGGTGCCGCCCGGGGTTTCGTAGCAGCCACGGGACTTCATACCGACGTAACGGTTCTCGACGATATCCAGACGGCCGATACCGTGCTCGCCACCAATACGGTTCAGAGTCGCCAGGACTGTCGCCGGGGTCATCTCGACGCCGTCCAGCGCCACGATGTCGCCGTTGCGATAGGTCAGTTCCAGGTATTGCGGAGCGTCAGGCGCTTTCTCCGGGGAGACAGTCCAACGCCACATGTCTTCTTCGTGCTCGGTCCAGGTGTCTTCCAGCACGCCGCCTTCATAGGAGATGTGCAGCAGGTTGGCATCCATCGAGTACGGGGATTTTTTCTTGCCGTGGCGCTCGATCGGAATCGCGTGCTTCTCGGCATAGTCCATCAGCTTCTCGCGGGACAGCAGGTCCCACTCGCGCCATGGTGCAATCACTTTCACGCCTGGCTTGAGCGCGTAGGCGCCGAGCTCAAAACGTACCTGGTCGTTGCCTTTGCCGGTGGCGCCGTGGGAAATGGCGTCAGCGCCGGTTTCGTTGGCAATTTCGATCAGGCGCTTGGCGATCAGCGGACGTGCGATCGAGGTACCCAGCAGGTACTCACCTTCATAGACGGTGTTGGCACGGAACATCGGGAACACGAAGTCGCGCACGAATTCTTCGCGCAGATCGTCGATGTAGATCTCTTTGACGCCCATGGCTTGAGCCTTGGCGCGAGCCGGTTCGACTTCTTCGCCTTGACCCAGGTCAGCGGTGAAAGTCACCACTTCACAGTTATAAGTATCCTGCAGCCACTTGAGGATCACCGAAGTGTCCAGGCCGCCGGAATACGCCAGAACGACCTTGTTTACGTCCGCCATGCCATCACTCCACGGGGTTCTACGGAAAGCCGCGCAGTCTACCGCTGCGCAAGGATAAATTACAGAGGCGCGACAGCTTATGACGACGAAGCGACAGATTATGTCGAGTCAGCGACGATTTCAGCGGGTTCAGGAGGTCGATGCGGTGTTTTTGGCCGTGCTGTCCTGAAGGACAGGCTCAGCAGCGGGCGCAAGGCGTTCGAGCTGAACGATTACCCGACGATTCTTTGCCCGGTTAGAAGGGCTGGTGTTGGGTACCACCGGATACTGCTCACCGTGGAAACGCAGGGTAATCTGCGACTCCTGAACGCCGTTGGCTTTGAGGTAATCCATCACCGCCAGCGCGCGGCGACGCGACAGGTCGCGATTGGTCAGACGGTTGCCACTGTTATCCGAATGCCCGTCGAGCTCGATGTGATTGACCGTCGGGTCCGCCTTCATGAACGCCAGCATCTGCTGCAAGCGCACTTTCGCCGATGCGTCCAGTTCGATGCCTCCACCCGGGAAACCCACTGCGGACTGCTTGATCTGGTCATAATTGTTCGGCAGCAGTTTGGCGACGCACTCCTGATATTGAGCATAGGCTGTGCTGAAACTGACCGGTAGCACCCGCACCTCGGACATCCGGCCATCCGCCGCGTAATGGCGAACCACAGAACTGCGACCGTCCATCAGTCCGCCGATCAGCCGCCCGGCCTGTATTTGCGAGCTATTGAAGAGCACTTCACCACTGCCGAGTCGTACCGAGCCCAGGTTGATATCCCCGCGCCCCGGCTGCCAGGGCGCAGCCGCTGCCAGCAAGGTCGCCGAGCCGCCCGTCAGCATGGAGTTGTAAGCCTTCAAGCGAAAGGTCGCCTGCTCGCCGGCCCGGCGCACGAACTCTCCGGTGCCGAAATCGGCAATCGGCTGAGCCAGACGGCACTCGAATTTATCACCTTCGACCTTCCACTCGATGCTCTCCAGGCGAGTCTGGAAAGTGAGTGCCATGGCAGGAAGGCTGGCGAACACACTGAGCAAGGCTAAATAGCGCTGGCGCACGGGAGGCTCCATTGATTTTTGCAACGAAAAGACTGACAGACATATATACGGCGTACCTTGGGGATATCGGTCAGGTGCAGCAAAACTTGATAGCGAGTGCCTGCAAGAGTCTTTTCCGGTAGCATTCCCATGAGTTTGACCCGCCTGGAATCCCCCCAATGTCCGACCGCCTGACCCTGCTGCGTCCCGACGACTGGCATATTCATCTTCGCGATGGTGCTGCGTTGCCCAATACCGTGGCGGATGTCGCGCGCACCTTTGGTCGCGCCATCATCATGCCCAACCTGGTACCACCGGTGCGCAATGCCGCTGAAGCCGACGCCTATCGCCAGCGTATCCTCGCTGCGCGCCCGGCCGGCAGCCGCTTTGAACCGTTGATGGTGCTCTACCTCACCGACCGCACAACTGCGGACGAAATCCGCACCGCCAAGGCCAGTGGCTTCGTACACGCCGCCAAGCTTTATCCGGCGGGCGCGACGACCAACTCCGACTCCGGGGTCACCAGCGTTGACAAGATCTTCCCGGCGATCGAGGCCATGGCCGAAGTCGGGATGCCCTTGCTGATCCACGGTGAAGTCACCCGCGGCGATGTCGATGTGTTCGATCGCGAGAAAATCTTCATCGACGAGCACATGCGTCGTGTGGTTGAGCGCTTCCCAACGCTCAAGGTGGTGTTCGAACACATCACTACCGCCGATGCCGTGCAGTTCGTCAACGAAGCGTCGGCCAACGTTGGCGCGACCATCACCGCGCATCACCTGCTGTACAACCGCAACCACATGCTGGTGGGCGGTATTCGCCCGCACTTCTATTGCCTGCCGATCCTCAAGCGCAACACCCATCAGGTTGCCCTGCTGGATGCCGCGACCAGTGGCAGCGAGAAGTTCTTCCTCGGTACCGACTCGGCGCCCCACGCCCAGCACGCCAAGGAAGCGGCCTGCGGCTGCGCCGGCTGCTACACCGCCTACGCCGCGATCGAGCTGTACGCCGAGGCGTTCGAGCAGCGTAATGCGCTGGACAAGCTCGAAGCCTTCGCCAGCCTCAACGGTCCACGCTTCTATGGCCTGCCAGTCAATACCGACCGTATTACCCTGATCCGTGAAGAATGGACTGCCCCTGCCAGCCTGCCGTTCGGCGAGCTGACTGTTATCCCGCTGCGCGCCGGTGAAAAACTGCGCTGGCGCCTGCTGGAGGAAAACGCGTGAGTGATGACAATTACGACGACGATCAGGAAGGTCAAGGTGGCGGTGGCTCGCGTCACCCCATGGCAGCCAGGTTCCGTGGATATCTGCCAGTCGTCGTTGACGTTGAAACCGGTGGTTTCAACTGCGCTACCGATGCCTTGCTGGAAATCGCCGCGACGACCATCAGCATGGACGAAAAAGGTTTCGTGTACCCGGACCACACCTACTTCTTCCGTGTAGAACCGTTCGAAGGCGCCAACATCGAAGCCGCGGCGCTGGAATTCACCGGCATCAAGCTCGATCACCCGTTGCGCATGGCCGTGAGTGAAGAGACCGCCCTGACCGATATCTTCCGGGGCGTGCGCAAGGCCTTGAAAGCCAATGGCTGCAAGCGTGCGATCCTGGTCGGTCATAACAGCAGCTTCGACCTGGGCTTTCTCAACGCGGCCGTGGCGCGTCTGGACATGAAACGCAACCCGTTTCACCCGTTCTCCAGCTTCGACACCGCGACCCTGGCGGGCCTGGCCTATGGCCAGACGGTCCTGGCCAAAGCCTGTCAGGCTGCGGACATCGACTTCGACGGTCGTGAGGCCCACTCGGCGCGCTACGACACCGAGAAAACCGCTGATCTGTTCTGCGGCATCGTTAACCGCTGGAAACAAATGGGCGGCTGGGAAGACTTCGGCGACTGATTGCACGGCGTTTTCTTGCATCCATGAAAAAACCGGCCGAAGCCGGTTTTTTCATACCTTGCGCGTGGCTTACAGCTTGCCAGCGTTCTCGGTCAGGTAAGCAGCAACGCCTTCTGGCGAAGCGGTCATGCCCTTGTCGCCTTTTTTCCAGTTGGCAGGGCAGACTTCGCCGTGCTCTTCGTGGAATTGCAGAGCGTCGACCAGACGGATCAGCTCTTCCATGTTACGGCCCAGTGGCAGGTCGTTGACGATCTGCGAGCGGACAACACCTTTGTCGTCGATCAGGAACGCGCCACGGAACGCTACGCCGCCTTCGGACTCAACGTCGTAGGCCTTGGCGATGTCGTGCTTCATATCGGCAGCCATGATGTATTGAACCTGACCGATGCCGCCGGCATTGATCGGGGTGTTGCGCCAGGCGTTGTGGGTGAAGTGCGAGTCGATGGACACTGCGATCACTTCAACGTTACGCGCCTTGAAATCAGCCATGCGGTGGTCCAGAGCGATCAGCTCGGACGGGCAAACGAAGGTGAAGTCCAGCGGGTAGAAGAACACCAGGCCGTATTTGCCTTTGATGGCCGAGGACAGGGTGAAGCTATCAACGATTTCGCCATTGCCCAGTACGGCTGGTACGGTGAAATCAGGGGCTTGTTTGCCTACGAGTACGCTCATTGGATATCTCCTGGTGTAGTGCGTGAAGATCGGTACCGACCCAGTCTGTCGCGAGTGCACGACAAAATCATGAAGCGGCTACCTTTTACAAAGACCGACCATCATACACTGCGTTTTTGACCTGTCGCCATGCAGCCGTTCGTCAGGCAACCCACACGTGGCAACAATACCCTCAGAAACCACTTTGACAATCATTCTCGTTAACATTAAGATCCATCGCAATTGAGCCAAAACCAGCGATGGGTTCTCACTTTATGTATGTCTGCATTTGCACTGGCGTCACCGACGGCAAAATCCGCGAAGCAATCTACGAAGGTTGCTGCAGCTACCGCGAGGTCCGCGAAGCGACCGGCGTAGCCAGCCAATGCGGCAAATGCGCCTGCCTTGCCAAGCAAGTGGTTCGCGAAACCCTGGCCGACCTGCAATTGAGCCAGGCAGCGATTCCCTATCCTGTGGAATTTTCCGCCGCGTAAATTCAGTATTTCAAAGAACCGGACTTCAAGTCCGGTTTTTTTATGCCTGTAATTCAATCGCTTAGCGTCAGGATGCGGAACACAAACATTCTTATTCCGATTAATTTTCATATATTATTCAATAACTTAGGTTTGACACTAAGTTACGGTCGGCTCAAACTCAGCCTTATATATCGAACTTAAGGACAGGACCCCATCATGAAAGGCGACATCACAGTCATCCAGCATCTCAACAAGATCCTTGCCAATGAGCTGGTCGCAATCAATCAGTACTTCCTGCATGCCCGCATGTACGAAGATTGGGGCCTGAACAAACTGGGCAAGCACGAGTACCACGAATCCATCGACGAGATGAAACACGCGGACAAGCTGATCAAGCGCATCCTGTTCCTCGAGGGCCTGCCGAACGTGCAGGACCTGGGCAAGCTGCAGATCGGCGAGCACACCAAGGAAATGCTCGAGTGTGACCTGCGTATCGAGAAGACCGGCCACGCCGATCTGAAAGTCGCCATCGCCCATTGCGAAACTGTTGGCGACTACGGCAGCCGTGAACTGCTCGAAGACATTCTCGAGTCCGAAGAAGAGCATATCGACTGGCTGGAAACTCAACTGGGCCTGATCGACAAAATCGGTATCGAGAACTACCTGCAATCGCAGATGGGCGAAGACGAGTAAGTTACAACTCGCCTCCCAATAAAAAGCCCCGCTCTCAGCTGAGAAGCGGGGCTTTTTATTGGCTGCAGGGGACTCGCCCCTGCATTCGGATCACGCTTCGGTCTTGCCCGCAGCGGCAGCTTCTACAGCAGCCTTGATCGTGCTCTGCAGGGAACCGTCTGCAGCCATCTCGATCATGATGTCGCTACCGCCGACCAGCTCACCACCGACCCACAGCTGCGGGAAAGTTGGCCAGTTGGCGTACTTTGGCAGGTTGGCGCGGATTTCCGGGTTCTGCAGGATGTCCACGTAAGCGAACTTCTCGCCACAGCCCATGACGGCCTGGGCAGCTTTGGCCGAGAAGCCGCACTGCGGGGCATTCGGCGAGCCTTTCATGTAAAGCAGAACGGTGTTGTTGGCGATCTGCTCTTTAATAGTTTCGATGATATCCATGAAGCACCTCGGCTGAACTTTCCGACTCAGTTGTCGGCACGGTGGCGCATTGTAACGGAAAGCCCGGCGCGATGCGCGATCTGCCCGACAGACTTCGCTACGCCGCCGCCACTGTCACCGGCACGCCATTGAGCGCGGCATTGCCCGACAGCTCGTCAAGGTGGCGCTCATCGGTCAGGTCATTGGCACTCGAACCGGGTTGCGCCGTAGCGATCGCCATCTGCACCCCGGGCCTGGCGTGACCCCAGCCGTGAGGCAGACTGACCACCCCAGGCATCATCTCGACACTGCCCAACACCTCGACCTCAATCTCCCCGACCCGCGAGCTGACCCGCACCCGCTGCCCGTCCACCAGCCCACGAGCGGCCAGGTCGTCAGGGTGCATCAGCAACTGGTGGCGCGGCTTGCCCTTCACCAGACGGTGATAGTTGTGCATCCAGGAATTGTTACTGCGTACATGGCGGCGACCAATCATCAGCAATTCATCGGCCGGCGGCACCTGTAGCGCGGCAAAGCGCGCCAGGTCGGCAAGAATCGCCGGGGGCGCTGCCTGCACGCGCTGATTGGCGGTTTTCAGGCGCGGTGCCAGATTGGCCCTGAGTGGCCCCAGATCGACACCATGGGGATGGTCATTCAGGCTGGCCACCGACAACCTGTGCGGCGAGTCATCGCCGTAGCGACCAGCGCGCAACCCGAAGTCGATCATCTGCGCCGGCGCCATGGTCGGCTTGAGTTGCTTTCCGGTCATGGCGGCGAAGGCCTGGGCCAGGCCGACAAAAATCTCCCAATCATGCAACGCGCCCTGGGGCTTGGGCAGGATTGCCCGATTGAAGCGGCTGACGTTGCGCACCGCGAACATGTTGAACGTGGTGTCGTAGTGATCGTTTTCCAGGGCCGAGGTCGAGGGCAGGATCAGGTCGGCGTAGCGCGTGGTTTCGTTGATGTACAGGTCGATACTGACCATGAACTCCAGGCCGTCCAGCGCCTGCTCCAGTTGCCGGCCATTGGGCGTCGACAGCACCGGATTGCCAGCCACCGTTACCAACGCGCGGATCTGTCCGGCCCCCGGGGTGAGCATTTCCTCGGCCAGCGCCGACACCGGCAACTCTCCCGCGTACTCCGGGCGCCCGGACACCCGGCTTTGCCACTGATTGAAATGCCCACCTGAAGTACTGGCGACCAGGTCTACTGCCGGCTCGGTGCACAGCGCGCCACCGACCCGGTCGAGGTTGCCGGTGACCAGGTTGATCACTTGTACCAGCCAATGGCACAAGGTGCCGAATGCCTGGGTGGAGACCCCCATCCGGCCATAGCAGACCGCCGTACGAGCCGCCGCGAAATCCCTGGCCAACTGGCGGATTTGCTCGGCAGGCACCGCGCACAATGGGCTCATGGCTTCGGCGCTGAACGCCGCGACAGCCTCACGCACCTCATCCAGGCCGTCGACCGGCAAATGACTGTCACGGGTCAGGCCTTCGCTGAACAGGGTATTGAGCAGGCCAAACAGCAATGCTGCATCGCCACCGGGCCGCACAAACAGATGCTGGTCAGCCATCGCCGCCGTCTCGCTGCGCCGAGGGTCAACTACCACCACCTTGCCGCCACGGGCCTGGATCGCCCGCAGGCGCTTCTCGACATCCGGAACGGTCATGATGCTGCCGTTGGATGCCAGTGGATTGCCGCCGAGAATCAGCATGAAATCGGTGTGGTCGATGTCCGGGATCGGCAACAGAAAGCCGTGGCCGTACATCAGGTAGCTGCTCAAGTGCTGCGGAAGCTGGTCGACCGAGGTCGCGGAAAACCGGTTGCGGGTTTTCAGCAGCCCGAGGAAGTAATTGCTGTGGGTCATCAGCCCATAGTTGTGCACGCTGGGATTGCCCTGGTACACCGCGACCGCATTCTGCCCGTGCTCGGCCTGAATACTCGCCAGACGCTCGGCCACCAGCGTGAACGCCTCGTCCCAGCCAATCGCCTGCCAGTCGTCGCCCACGCGACGCATCGGTTGGCGCAGGCGGTCGGGATCGTTCTGGATATCCTGCAGGGCCACGGCCTTGGGGCAGATGTGGCCGCGACTGAAGGTGTCCTGCGCATCGCCCTTGATCGAGGTGATCTGCAGGCCGGCGTCGTCACTGGCTGTGGTTTCGATGGTCAAGCCGCAAATGGCTTCACACAGGTGGCAGGCACGGTGATGAAGCGTCTTGGTCATGGCCATTCTCTGTTTTATTCGCAGGCAACCAAAGGACGGTCGCGGGAATCAAACTATGGGCCGTGATCGAGTGGCGCACCAGCGACGTTCGCCTCGTGAATCGGCCGCCATCAGGCCTGCCGATACTGGCCCCGATGCTGGCGACTGGCGGGCCGCAAAACGACCAGTACGTTGGCGCGAACGCCCGACTCGATTGCCAAGGCGCGCGACGGCAGTGTACAAAGGACCCGCTGCTGTCAGGAACCAGGCTTCAAAAGCGCTATTGCGGTCACCCCGTAGCCCCTCCGAATCCCCTAAAAACCGTAGCCCCGTGGCAAGACGCGACATTTAATGTCAATATTGCGCCTTCCCCTATTTCGTCGCCCCGTGCGGCTTACGCCGCAGGTCTCGCCCGTTTTTCAGATAAACCAGGCTTTGAGTATCTGCGGTCCGTTGCAAAAAGGTATTCAATGATGAGCGCAAGGCACTTTCTCTCCCTGATGGATTGCACGCCCGAAGAGCTGGTCAGCGTGATCCGTCGAGGCATTGAGCTCAAAGACCTGCGTAACCGCGGCGTACTGTTCGAGCCGCTGAAAAATCGCGTCCTGGGGATGATCTTCGAGAAGTCCTCGACCCGCACCCGCCTGTCGTTTGAAGCCGGCATGATCCAGCTCGGCGGCCAGGCTATTTTCCTCTCGCCTCGCGACACCCAACTGGGTCGTGGCGAGCCGATCGGCGACTGCGCCATCGTCATGTCGCGCATGCTCGACGCAGTGATGATCCGCACCTTCGCCCACAGCACCCTGACCGAATTCGCCGCCAACTCGCGGGTCCCGGTGATCAACGGCCTGTCCGACGACCTGCACCCCTGCCAGTTGCTGGCTGACATGCAGACCTTCCTCGAGCACCGTGGCTCGATCCAGGGCAAGACCGTGGCCTGGATCGGCGACGGCAATAACATGTGCAACAGCTATATAGAAGCCGCCATTCAGTTCGACTTCCAGCTGCGCATCGCCTGCCCCGAAGACTACGAGCCTAACCCACAGTTCGTCGCGGCGGCCGGTGAGCGTGTGACCATCGTTCGCGACCCGCAGGATGCCGTGCGTGGCGCCCACCTGGTGAGCACCGATGTCTGGACCTCCATGGGCCAGGAAGAAGAAACCGCCAAACGCCTCAAGCTGTTCGCGCCCTACCAGGTCAATCGCGCCCTGCTCGACCTCGCGGCCGATGACGTACTGTTCATGCATTGCCTGCCGGCGCACCGCGGCGAAGAAATCAGCATGGACCTGCTCGACGATGCCCGTTCGGTTGCCTGGGACCAGGCCGAAAACCGCCTGCATGCACAAAAGGCCCTGCTGGAATTCCTCGTACCACCGGCGTACCACCACGCATGAGTCATCCATTACTGCTGAATCTGCGCAACCTAGCTTGCGGCTACCAGGACCAACGCGTGGTGCAGAACCTCAACCTGCACCTCAACGCGGGTGATATCGGCTGCCTGCTGGGCTCCTCGGGCTGCGGCAAGACCACCACCCTGCGTGCGATCGCCGGCTTCGAACCGGTGCATGAAGGTGAAATCCAGCTGGCGGGTGAAACCATTTCCAGCGCCGGCTACACCCTCGCGCCAGAGAAACGCCGGATTGGCATGGTGTTTCAGGATTACGCGCTGTTCCCGCACCTGAGCGTGGCCGACAACATCGCCTTCGGCATTCGCAAGCATCCGCAGAAAGACCGGGTCACCGAGGAAATGCTCGAGCTGGTCAACCTGAAGAACCTCGGCAAGCGCTATCCCCACGAGCTGTCTGGTGGCCAGCAGCAACGAGTGGCCCTGGCCCGGGCCCTGGCACCGGAACCGCAGCTGCTGCTGCTTGATGAGCCCTTCTCCAACCTCGATGGAGAATTGCGCCGCAAACTCAGCCATGAGGTTCGCGACATTCTGAAAAGCCGCGGCACCAGTGCGATCCTGGTGACTCACGACCAGGAAGAAGCCTTCGCCGTCAGCGATCAGGTCGGCGTGTTCAAGGAAGGCCGCCTGGAGCAATGGGATACGCCCTACAACCTCTATCACGAACCGGCGACGCCCTTTGTCGCAAGTTTTATCGGCCAGGGCTATTTCATCCGTGGTCAGTTGCGCACGCCTGAATCGGTGCAGACCGAGCTCGGAGAATTGCGCGGCAATCGCGCCTACACCTGGCCGGCCGGAGGTGCGGTGGATGTGCTGCTGCGTCCGGACGATATCGTCTACGCGCCCGACAGCGCACTGAAGGCGCGGATTGTCGGCAAGACCTTTCTCGGCGCCTCGACTCTTTATCGCCTGCAACTGCCCACCGGCAGCCAACTGGAGTCGATTTTCCCGAGCCATGCCGACCACCAGGTCGGGGCCGATGTCGGCATTCGCGTAGCCGCCGAACACCTGGTGCTGTTCCAGGCCTCGGGCAGCACGGCGGCGCAGATTCCGGCAGTTGAGTCCGGGGTCCGGCGGTACAACACCGCTAGCTGATTTTTTGTATGAGCGAGCCTGCTCGCGATGGGGCAGTCAGGCCTCAGTAACCTTTGCCTGACACACCGCCTTCGTGAGCAGGCTCGCTCCCACGCTTCAATCCAGATGCAACGTGCCGCTGGCCACCAGCGTCGCATCGCCACCGATCTTCACCCGCTCACCTTCCAGCCGGCAAAACAACTCCCCACCCCGCGCAGAACACTGGTAGGCCGTCAGGCTGAGCTTGTCCAATTGCTGCGCCCAATACGGAATCAACAGGCAGTGGGTCGAACCGGTGACCGGGTCTTCATTGATGCCGATCGCCGGCGCAAAAAAGCGCGAGACGAAATCATGCCGGTCGCCGCGAGCGGTGACGATCGCGCCCAGCCATGGCAATTTCGCCAGCGCCGCCATGTCCGGTCGACACTCCCGTACCGCCTGCTCCGAGTCCAGCACCACGAACAATTGATTGGTACCCAGAACTTCAACCGGCTGCACCCCAAGCGCCTCGGCGATCTGCGGATTGGCCGCCACAGCGGGCGGTGCGATCGCCGGGAAGTCCAGCCACAGGCGCCCGTCTTCGCGCGTCACGCTCAATGGCCCGGACTTGCAGACAAAGTCGAGACGCTCGGCCGGTTCCTTGTAGATATTGAACAACACATAAGCGCTGGCCAAGGTCGCATGACCGCACAACGGCACCTCGGTAGTCGGGGTAAACCAGCGGATATGCCAGGCCTGCCCTTCACGTACGACAAACGCGGTCTCGGCAAGATTGTGCTCGGCAGCAATGCGTTGCATCAGCTCATCACTGAGCCAGGCATCGAGCCGATAGACCATCGCCGGGTTGCCGCTGAACGGACGGTCACTGAATGCATCGACCTGATGGAAGGCTAACGCCATGATTGCTCTCCTTGTTATGTAGGCAGATGCAAGCATGCAGCACTGAAACGGCGCCAGACAGTGACAGAGCAAGGCGTTTTTCACCATACAGGCTGAACGTCATGCGCGGCCTATATCCGCGAACTTGCCCTGGGTATGTTCGGCCAGCACTGAAGCCGCCAATTCAACCTCCAGCCCACGACGTCCGGCACTGACATGAATCGTCGCAAAGCCCTGGGCGCTGCTGTCGATAAAGGTACGCAAGCGTTTCTTCTGCCCCAACGGGCTGATGCCACCCAACAGGTAGCCAGTCGCCCGTTGCGCCGCCGCCGGGTCGGCCATCTCGACCTTCTTCACCCCTGCGGCATGGGCCAGCGCCTTGAGATCGAGGCTGCCGGCGACAGGCACCACTGCCACCAGCAACTCGGCTTTTTCACTGGCGGCCAGCAGCGTCTTGAACACCTGTGCCGGATCCAGACCAAGCTTTTCCGCCGCCTCCAGCCCATACGAAGCCGATTTCGGATCATGTTCGTAACTGTGCACTCGATGTTCGGCACGAACTTTTTTCAACAGGTCCAATGCGGGGGTCATGGCAACTCCAAGCCGGGCAAATGTAAGAAATGCTGGGCTGGATTCTAGGTCATCGATTGCCGAAAGGCTCTATGTAAAGCCTTGAAACCGGGACCTGGAGCCGAAGGCGCTGGCAAATGTGGCCCTCTCAGACTGTAGGACATTCGCCCATTCACCCGACGAATAGTTCTATTGTGACCGACAGTTCACTTTCGACCTTTGACAGCAGCGTTTCTTGTCTATATTTTTTCGTTTCTGAATAATGTGCGAAGATTCCCATCTAGCACCCTCAGCAGTAAACCGGGAACAGGATGGGGATCCTGCCTCGGTGAACATCGCGCTCACTCCTGCCGAGCGAGCGCCAGACAACAACAAAAACGAGGTTTTCGATGACAACTGCTTTACAACAACCCTCGCTCTCGAGCCAATGCATGGCCGAGTTCCTGGGCACCGCCCTCCTCATATTTTTTGGTACCGGTTGCGTCGCAGCCCTCAAGGTCGCGGGCGCCAGCTTTGGCCTGTGGGAAATCAGCATCATCTGGGGCGTCGGCGTGAGCATGGCGATCTACCTGACGGCCGGTGTTTCCGGCGCCCACTTGAATCCGGCTGTGAGCATCGCCCTGTGCGTTTTCACAGACTTCGAAAAGCGCAAACTGCCATTCTATATTTTCGCCCAGGTCGCCGGAGCCTTCTGCGGAGCGTTGTTGGTTTACACGCTTTACAGCAATTTGTTCTTCGATTTCGAACAGACCCATCACATGGTCCGTGGCAGTCAGGCCAGCCTCGAATTGGCTTCGGTGTTCTCAACCTTTCCCAACCCTGCTCTGTCTACCGGTCAGGCATTCCTGGTAGAAGTGATCATCACCGCGATCCTGATGGGCGTGATCATGTCGTTGACCGATGACAACAACGGCCTGCCGAAAGGCCCGCTGGCGCCTCTGTTAATTGGTCTGTTGATCGCCGTGATCGGCAGCTCGATGGGCCCGCTGACCGGTTTTGCGATGAACCCGGCGCGGGACTTCGGTCCTAAACTGATGACTTTCTTCGCTGGCTGGGGTGAAATTTCCTTCACTGGCGGCCGGGATATTCCGTACTTCCTGATTCCGATTTTCGCGCCGATCGTCGGTGCATGCCTTGGCGCAGCAGCCTATCGCGGGCTGATTGCACGCCACCTGCCAGGCGCTGTACCTGCTACAACAGATGCACAACCTGCCATAGATGGCAAAACACGAATTTCCTGATAACGGCGGCGCGTGATACTGCCCAGAACCGATCATGCGCCCCGCTCCACTTCCTTATTTTCGTCCAAGGCAATCGACATGACCGACATACAGAATAAGAACTACATCATTGCCCTTGATCAGGGTACAACCAGTTCGCGGGCGATCATCTTCGATCGTGACGCCAACGTGGTCTGCACCGCCCAACGCGAATTCGCCCAGCATTACCCGCAAGCCGGCTGGGTCGAACACGACCCGATGGAAATCTTCGCCACCCAGAGCGCCGTGATGGTCGAGGCCCTGGCGCAAGCGGGCCTGCACCATGACCAGGTCGCGGCCATCGGTATCACCAACCAGCGGGAAACCACGGTGGTTTGGGATAAGACCTCTGGTCGACCGATCTACAACGCCATCGTTTGGCAGTGCCGGCGCAGCACCGAAATCTGCGAACAACTGAAACGCGACGGCCACGAGCAATACATCCGCGAAACCACCGGTCTGGTCACCGACCCCTACTTCTCCGGCACCAAGCTGAAGTGGATTCTCGACAACGTCGAAGGCAGCCGTGAGCGCGCCCGCAACGGCGAACTGCTGTTCGGCACCGTCGACAGCTGGCTGATCTGGAAATTCAGCGGCGGCAAAACCCACGTCACCGACTACACCAACGCCTCGCGCACCCTGCTCTTCAACATCCACACCCTGGAGTGGGATGCGAAGATGCTGGAGCTGCTGGACATCCCTCGTGAGATGTTGCCGCAAGTGAAATCCTCGTCGGAAATCTACGGCCACACCAAGAGCGGCATCGCCATCGGCGGTATCGCCGGCGATCAGCAGGCTGCGCTGTTTGGCCAGATGTGCGTCGAGCCCGGCCAGGCGAAGAACACCTACGGCACCGGTTGCTTCCTGTTGATGAACACCGGCAGCAAAGCGGTCAAATCCAGTCACGGCATGCTCACCACCATCGCCTGTGGTCCTCGCGGCGAAGTGGCTTACGCCCTGGAAGGCGCGGTATTCAATGGCGGTTCCACCGTGCAGTGGTTGCGCGACGAACTGAAAATCATCAATGACGCCCACGACACCGAATACTTCGCCAACAAGGTCAAGGACAGTAATGGCGTCTACCTGGTACCGGCCTTCACCGGTCTCGGCGCCCCCTACTGGGATCCTTACGCCCGCGGCGCACTGTTTGGCCTGACTCGCGGCGTACGTGTCGACCACATCATTCGCGCAGCGCTGGAATCGATTGCCTACCAAACCCGCGACGTCCTCGACGCCATGCAACAGGATTCCGGCGAACGTCTCAAAGCCCTGCGCGTGGATGGCGGCGCGGTGGCCAATAACTTCCTCATGCAATTCCAGGCCGACATTCTCGGTACCCAGGTCGAGCGCCCGCAAATGCGCGAGACCACAGCCCTCGGCGCGGCCTACCTGGCTGGGCTGGCGTGTGGTTTCTGGAGCAGCCTGGACGAATTGCGCGGCAAGGCGGTGATCGAGCGCGAATTCGAGCCGCAATTGGATGAAGCGGCGAAGGAAAAACTCTACGCAGGCTGGAAGAAAGCCGTCAGCCGTACTCGTGAATGGGAGCCCCACGAAGGCGCTGAATAAGCCATCCAGCGAACTCGTATCGGCATGTAACTGGTCGGAAGCAGATTCCTGCGGCATCATGGGCAAATTTTGCACGGCAGCCCAAAGGACGCCCATGAATCTGCCTCCCCGTCAGCAGCAAATCCTCGAGTTGGTCCGCGAACGCGGCTACGTCAGCATCGAGGAAATGGCCCAACTGTTCGTTGTCACCCCGCAGACCATTCGCCGCGATATCAATCAGTTGGCCGAAGACAATTTACTGCGCCGCTATCATGGTGGCGCCGCTTATGATTCCAGCGTCGAAAACACCGCCTACGCCATGCGCGCCGACCAGATGCGCGACGAGAAACAGCGCATCGGCGAAGCCATCGCCAAGCAGATTCCCGATCATGCCTCGCTGTTCATCAATATCGGCACCACCACCGAGTCCATTGCCCGGGCGCTGCTCAATCACAGTCACCTGAAGATCATCACCAACAACCTGCACGTGGCCTCGATGCTCAGCGCCAAGGACGACTTCGATGTCCTGCTGACGGGTGGCACTGTGCGCCGTGATGGTGGCGTGGTCGGCCAGGCCAGTGTCGACTTCATCAATCAGTTCAAGGTCGACTACGCCCTGGTCGGCATCAGCGGGATTGACGAAGACGGCAGCCTGCTGGACTTTGACTATCAAGAAGTACGGGTCTCCCAGGCGATCATCGCCAATGCCCGTCAAGTGATACTCGCTGCCGACTCGAGCAAATTCGGACGCAACGCGATGATTCGCCTGGGTCCCATCAGCCTGGTCGACTGCCTGGTAACCGATCAGCAACCGGTGCCGGCACTGGCGCAATTGCTGAACCAACACAAGATCCGCCTGGAAGTCGTTTAACCCACTCCCTCTGCATGCTCCCCCACAGGAGCATGCTGCCTGTTCAATGTTCGTAATTTTTCCTTTCTCGCCCTTCGATGAGTTTTTTCAATCGAAGTCGACTGGCTGCGGGCGTCTTTATCGGCTACCATTTTCACAAATGAACATTAATGTTCGAATTCCAATACAGATAATCAAAATGCCTGAGGCTTGCCGATGCCCACTTCTCCCCTGACGCCCCCACTCGCCGAGATCTATGACATCGCCGTTATCGGTGGCGGAATCAATGGCGTCGGGATTGCAGCAGATGCCGCCGGTCGCGGGCTTTCGGTGTTCCTTTGCGAAAAGGACGATCTGGCCAGTCACACCTCGTCCGCCAGCAGCAAGTTGATCCACGGCGGGCTGCGCTACCTCGAACATTACGAGTTCCGCCTGGTGCGCGAAGCCCTGGCCGAACGGGAAGTCCTGCTGCGTAAGGCGCCGCATATCGTCAAACAGATGCGCTTCGTGCTGCCGCACCGCCCACACCTGCGTCCGGCCTGGATGATCCGCGCCGGCCTGTTCCTGTATGACAACCTGGGCAAGCGCGAACAGCTCGCGGGCTCGAAAAGTCTCAAGTTCGGCGCCGACAGCGCTCTGAAAAGCGAAATCACCAAGGGTTTCGAGTACTCCGACTGCTGGGTCGACGACGCCCGCCTGGTGGTACTCAACGCCATGGCCGCCCGCGAAAAAGGTGCCCATATCCACACCCGTACCCGGTGCGTCAGCGCCCGTCGCAGCAAGGGACTGTGGCACCTGCACCTGGAGCGGGCCGACGGCAGCCTGTTGTCGATTCGCGCCAAGGCCCTGGTCAACGCCGCCGGTCCTTGGGTAGCCAAATTCATCCGCGACGATCTGAAGATGGAATCGCCCTACGGCATTCGCCTGATCCAGGGCAGTCACCTGATCGTGCCGAAACTCTACGAAGGCGAACACGCGCATATTCTGCAAAACGAAGATCAGCGCATCGTCTTCACCATTCCCTACCTCAATCGCTTCACCCTGATCGGCACCACCGACCGTGAATACACCGGCGATCCGGCAAACGTCGCGATCACCGAGGGCGAAACCGACTACCTGATCAAGGTGGTGAATGCGCATTTCAAGAAACAAATAAGCCGCGATGACATCCTGCACACCTATTCCGGCGTTCGTCCGCTGTGCAACGACGAATCCGACAATCCCTCGGCCGTCACCCGCGACTACACCCTGGCGCTGTCTGGTGGTGGCGAAGAAGCGCCCTTGCTCTCAGTGTTCGGCGGCAAGCTGACCACCTACCGCAAGCTGGCCGAATCGGCCATGGCGCAGTTGGCACCGTACTTCACCCAGATGAAACCGAGTTGGACCGCGCAGGCCAGCCTGCCAGGCGGTGAACAGATGAGCACCCCACAAGCCTTGTGCGCATTGATTCGCGACAAGTTCGACTGGATCCCGACGGAAATCGCCCGACGCTGGGCCACCACCTACGGCAGCCGCACCTGGCGCATGCTCGAAGGCGTGGAAAACCTCAACGATTTGGGCGAACACCTGGGTGGCGGGCTGTACAGCCGCGAAGTCGACTATCTATGCAGTGACGAATGGGCCACCACCGCTCACGACATTCTCTGGCGACGCAGCAAACTGGGACTGTTCACCACGGCAGACGAACAGGCCAAGGTGCAGTTGTACCTGGACAAGGTTCACGTCAATCGGCGCAAAATCGAAGCGGCCTGATTCACCAGCCAATCCCGACCAAGCCCCTGTTTCTCACGATTCAGGGGCTTTTTACATTCCGCAAACCTAATCCAGGACAAATCCATTCGGTTTTCCGAACGCGACCTGTGGGTCAATTCGGTTAACCGGATCAAACGTCTGGTTTTTTACCGCCATAAATATTTAATATCCTTATAAATCAATGATTTAAACAGTTTGCACTGGCTTGGCACGACTCATGCTCTACACTCTGAACGAATGCCTGATGCGCAATCTCTTCAGGAGCCCGACAGGCATTCCGCTGCACAAGAGGGCCGAAGAACTGGTCCCATAAAAAAAACAATGTCGAGGAAAATTTGATGCGTATCGTTCCCCACATCCTGGGCGCAGCCATTGCTGCCGCACTGATCAGCACGCCAGTTTTCGCCGCCGAGCTCACCGGCACACTGAAGAAGATCAAAGAGTCCGGCACCATCACCCTGGGCCACCGCGACGCTTCCATCCCGTTTTCCTACATTGCAGATGCTTCCGGTAAACCGGTCGGCTACTCCCACGACATCCAGTTGGCCGTCGTCGAAGCGCTGAAAAAAGACCTGGACATGCCCAACCTGCAGGTCAAGTACAACCTGGTGACTTCGCAGACCCGTATCCCGCTGGTGCAGAACGGCACCGTGGACCTGGAGTGCGGCTCCACCACCAACAACGTAGAGCGTCAGCAACAAGTTGACTTCTCCGTCGGCATCTTCGAAATCGGTACCCGTCTGCTGTCCAAAAAGGACTCGACCTACAAGGATTTCGCTGACCTGAAAGGCAAGAACGTCGTGACCACCGCGGGCACCACGTCCGAGCGCATTCTCAAAGCGATGAACGCCGACAAGCAGATGGGCATGAACGTCATCTCCGCCAAAGACCACGGCGAGTCGTTCCAGATGCTGGAATCGGGCCGCGCGGTTGCCTTCATGATGGACGACGCATTGCTGGCCGGTGAAATGGCCAAGGCCAAGAAGCCAGCCGACTGGGCTGTGACCGGTACTCCACAATCGTACGAAATCTACGGTTGCATGGTCCGTAAAGGCGATGCCTCGTTCAAAAAAGCGGTGGATGACGCCATCGTCGCTACCTACAAGTCGGGCGATATCACCAAGATCTATGACAAATGGTTCCAGCAACCAATCCCGCCAAAAGGCCTGAACCTGCAGTTCCCGATGAGCGACGAGCTCAAGGCCCTGATCGCCACGCCGACCGACAAAGCGGCTGACGACAAGAAGTCCTGATTTCTGACTAACCTTATCTCCTGAAAGGGCAGCCGCTCTTTCAGGAGACTGTCACTACCTGCTGGCATTTTTGGAAACACTCGAACCGGTGGCTGTCGAGCCGCTCGCGTGTGCCTGGCCGTTACGCCAGGAGGGAACGGAGTTCCCCCAGGCAGGTGCTTGTACATCGATTGATCTGAGGGGAGACCCTAATGAATTACAACTGGGATTGGGGCGTGTTCTTCAAGTCCACCGGCGTGGGCAGCGAGACCTATCTCGACTGGTTCATTTCCGGGCTGGGCTGGACCATCGCTATCGCCATCGTGGCCTGGATCATTGCATTGCTGCTGGGCTCGGTACTGGGCGTGATGCGCACCGTGCCGAACCGCATCGTGTCAGGCATCGCGACCTGCTACGTCGAACTGTTCCGTAACGTACCCCTGCTGGTTCAGCTGTTCATATGGTACTTCCTGGTGCCCGACCTGCTGCCACAAGACCTGCAGGACTGGTACAAACAGGACCTCAACCCGACCACCTCGGCCTACCTGAGCGTTGTCGTGTGCCTGGGCCTGTTCACCGCCGCACGGGTCTGCGAACAGGTACGTACCGGTATCCAGGCACTGCCACGCGGCCAGGAATCGGCGGCCCGCGCCATGGGTTTCAGCCTGCCGCAGATCTACTGGAATGTACTGCTGCCGCAGGCCTACCGGATCATCATTCCGCCGCTTACCTCGGAATTTCTCAACGTCTTCAAGAACTCGTCCGTGGCCTCGCTGATCGGCCTGATGGAACTGCTCGCGCAGACCAAGCAGACCGCCGAGTTCTCCGCCAACCTGTTCGAAGCCTTCACCCTGGCGACGCTGATCTACTTCACCCTGAACATGAGCCTGATGTTGCTGATGCGCCTGGTCGAGAAGAAAGTCGCAGTGCCCGGCCTGATCTCCGTGGGGGGTAAATAATGGAATTCGATTTCAGTGGCATCATCCCGGCCATTCCCGGCTTGTGGAACGGCATGGTGATGACCCTCAAGCTGATGGTGCTGGGCGTCGTCGGCGGCCTCATCCTCGGTACCGTTCTGGCCTTGATGCGGTTGTCCCACAACAAACTGCTGTCGAACTTTGCCGGCGCCTACGTCAACTACTTCCGTTCGATCCCGCTGCTGCTGGTGATCACCTGGTTCTACCTGGCGGTGCCGTTCGTGCTGCGCTGGATCACCGGCGAAGACACGCCGATCGGCGCGTTTGCCTCCTGCATCGTGGCCTTCATGATGTTCGAAGCGGCGTACTTCTGTGAAATCGTGCGGGCCGGCGTGCAGTCGATCCCCAAGGGTCAGATGGGTGCAGCCAAGGCCCTGGGTATGACCTACGGCCAGATGATGCGCCTGATCATTCTGCCGCAGGCGTTCCGCAAGATGACCCCGCTGCTGCTGCAGCAGAGCATCATCCTGTTCCAGGACACCTCGCTGGTCTACACCGTCGGCCTGGTGGACTTCCTCAACGCCTCGCGCGCCAGTGGCGACATCATTGGTCGCTCCAATGAGTTCCTGGTCTTCGCCGGTCTCGTGTATTTCATCATCAGCTTTGCCGCCTCGCAGCTGGTCAAGCGTCTGCAAAAAAGGTTCGCCGTATGATCTCTATCAAGAACATCAACAAGTGGTATGGGGACTTCCAGGTGCTGACTGACTGCAGCACCGAGGTCAAGAAAGGCGAAGTGATCGTGGTGTGCGGGCCTTCCGGCTCCGGCAAATCGACGCTGATCAAGTGCGTGAACGCACTGGAACCGTTCCAGAAAGGCGACATCGTGGTCGATGGCACCTCGATTGCCGATCCGAAAACCAACCTGCCGAAACTGCGTTCGCGGGTGGGGATGGTGTTCCAGCATTTCGAGCTGTTCCCGCACCTGACCATCACCGAAAACCTGACCATCGCGCAGATCAAGGTACTGGGTCGCAGCAAAGAAGAGGCCACCAAGAAAGGCCTGCAACTGCTCGACCGCGTCGGCCTTTCGGCACACGCCCACAAGCACCCGGGCCAGCTCTCAGGCGGTCAGCAACAGCGTGTGGCAATCGCCCGAGCCCTGGCCATGGACCCGATCGTCATGCTGTTCGACGAACCGACCTCGGCCCTCGACCCGGAAATGGTCAATGAAGTATTGGACGTGATGGTGCAGTTGGCCCACGAAGGCATGACCATGATGTGCGTAACCCACGAAATGGGCTTTGCGCGCAAAGTGGCCGATCGGGTGATCTTCATGGACGCCGGCAAAATCATCGAGGACTGCCCTAAAGAAGAGTTCTTCGGCGACATCAACTCCCGAGCCGAACGTACCCAGCACTTCCTCAACAAAATTTTGCAGCACTAAGCGATACACACCCCCCCTGTAGGAGCGGGCTTGCTCGCGAAGGCGGCAGCACATTCAACTGCAATGTGTCTGACAGACCGCCATCGCGAGCAAGCTCGCTCCCACACGAGGGCGTGGCGGCTATACAAGTGTTGTGGTTGACCCAAGGCATCTGTGATGAAATGCGACCCCAATCTTTATCGCGCCGCACCGCCATCACTCGCCGTGAAACCTCGTCTGATTCGCCACTTGTTCCTGCCACCGCTGATCATCCTGATGATGAGCGCGCTGGGCTACCTCGGCTTCTGGGTCAGCGAGCACTACGGTATTCGCAGCCTTGGCGAAAACGGTCAACGCCAGCTCGAACTGCACGCCCGTGCGGTCGAAAGCGAAATCAGCAAATACACCTACCTGCCCAGCCTGCTGGAACTCGAATCAAGCGTTTCACAGTTACTGGCCGAGCCGACGCCGGAACATCGGCAGGCGGTCAATACCTACCTTGAAGGCCTTAACCGGCGCAGCCGCAGTCGGGCTATCTATGTGATGGACACCACCGGCCGGGTCGTGGCCACGAGCAACTGGCGCGATGTCGACAGCTACCTCGGCGAAGACCTGTCCTTCCGTGCCTACTTCCAGAATGCCGTACGCGGCCAACCCGGACGCTTCTACGGCATCGGCAGCACCAATGGCGAACCGGGTTACTACCTGGCCCACGGCCTCGAAGAGCAGGGCAAGATCATTGGCGTCGCGGTGGTCAAGGTGCGCCTTGAGGCCCTCGAAGAACGTTGGCAGCGTGCGCGCCTGGAGGCGTTCGTCAGCGACGAGAACGGCATCATCATTCTCTCCAGCGATCCGGCGCGCCGCCTCAAGGCCGTACGCCCGCTGAGCGAAGACACCAAGGAACGCCTGGCCCGCAGCCTGCAGTACTACTGGTTCCCCCTCAACGAACTGGAACCGCTGGCCCGCGAGCGCCTGGCCGAAGGGATGGAGAAGCTGACCTTTCCGGCCAACGCCGAGCTGGTGTCCGACGGCGAAGACATCAGCTACCTGGCGCAGACGCGCCCGCTGAGTGACACGCCGTGGAATTTCACCCTGCTCACGCCGCTGCAGGACCTGCGGCGCGAAGCCATCAATCAGGGCATCCTGGTGGCCGTGGCTTTTGCCTTG
Source organism: Pseudomonas sp. Pse1 (assembly GCF_024519635.1). Classification (NCBI taxonomy): domain Bacteria; kingdom Pseudomonadati; phylum Pseudomonadota; class Gammaproteobacteria; order Pseudomonadales; family Pseudomonadaceae; genus Pseudomonas; species Pseudomonas sp. Pse1. Next base: position 265,531 of record NZ_JALJRO010000003.1, on the reverse strand, counting down.
GTGGCGTTCCTGCTGATCGCCTGGAATGAGCGGCGCAAAGTCATCGCTACCCGCCTCGCCGCACGTGAGGCCCTGCAGGAAGCCAACAATCAACTGGAGCGACGGATTACCGAACGCACCAGCGATCTGCGCGCCAGCAACGAACGCCTCAAGGGCCAGATTCGCGAGCGGCGCCAGGCCGAGGAAACCCTGCGCCGCGCCCAGGATGAACTGATCCAGGCCGGCAAACTGGCCGCCATCGGCCAGATGTCCACCAGCATCGCCCACGAACTGAACCAACCGCTTGCGGCCTTGCGCACCCTGTCGGGCAACACCGTGCGCTTCCTCGAACGCGGGCAATTGGACACCGCCAGTGCCAACCTGAAGACCATCAACGAATTGATCGACCGCATGGGTCGCATTACTGCCAGCCTGCGCTCCTTCGCCCGACGCGGCGATGACAAGGGCCAGGCCAGCCTGGGCAAGGCCGTGGATGCCGCCCTGCAATTGCTCGCGGGGCGCCTCGACGGTACTCCGTTGCAAATCCATCGAGCATTCACTGACCAACAGGTGCAAATCGACCAGACACGCCTGGAGCAAATCCTCGTCAACCTGATCGGTAACGCTCTCGACGCCATGCAGGCCCAACCGCAGCCCGAGCTGTGGCTCGAAGGCGAAGTTGTCGAGGGCAAGTACCGCTTGCGCGTGCGCGACAACGGTCACGGTATCGACGCCGAAGCGCGCAAGCATTTGTTCGAACCCTTTTTCACCACCAAACCCGGCGAACAGGGCCTGGGCCTCGGCCTGACCCTGTCGGCGAGCCTGGCCGCCGCCACCGGCGGTAGCCTGAGCGTCGAACACCCAGTCAGCGGTGGTACCGCCTTCGTCCTCGGTTTACCGTTGGTAAGCCCTCACCCTGCCGAGCCGATATGAACAACGACCTTAGTGTGCTGATCGTCGAAGACGATCCCCATGTCCTGCTCGGATGCCAGCAGGCCCTGGCCCTGGAAGACATCCCCTGCACCGGTGTCGGCAGCGCCGAAGAGGCCCTGGCGCTGGTCGGCGATAACTTCGCCGGGATCGTCATCAGCGACATCCGCCTGCCCGGCATCGACGGCCTGGAACTGCTCGGCCGCCTCAAGGCCCGCGACCGCAGCTTGCCGGTGGTGCTGATCACCGGTCACGGCGACATCTCGATGGCCGTCGGCGCCATGCAGAAAGGCGCCTACGACTTCATGGAGAAACCCTTCTCCCCCGAACGCCTGGTGGACGTCGCCCGCCGCGCCCTTGAACAGCGCGGCCTGGCCCGGGAAGTCAGCTCGCTGCGCCGGCAACTGGCCGAACGCGACTCGCTGGAAGGACGCATCATCGGTCGTTCGCCGGCCATGCAGCACCTGCGCGAATTGATCGCCAACGTCGGCGATACCTCGGCCAACGTGCTGATCGAAGGCGAAACCGGGACCGGCAAGGAACTGGTTGCCCGTTGCCTGCACGACTTCAGTCGACGCCAGGCGCAACCCTTCGTCGCCCTGAACTGCGGTGGCCTGCCGGAGAACCTGTTCGAAAGCGAAATCTTTGGCCATGAAGCCAACGCCTTCACCGGGGCCGGCAAACGGCGAATCGGCAAGATCGAACACGCCAACGGCGGCACCCTGTTTCTCGATGAAGTGGAAAGCATGCCGCTGCCGCTGCAGATCAAACTGCTGCGGGTCCTGCAGGAGCGCACCCTCGAACGCCTGGGTTCGAACCAGAGCGTGGCGGTCGACTGCCGGGTGATTGCCGCCACCAAGTCCGACCTCGACGAACTGGGACGCGCCGGCCAGTTTCGCAGCGACCTGTATTACCGCCTCAACGTGGTGACCCTGGAGTTACCGCCGCTGCGCGAGCGCCGCGAAGACATCCTGCAATTGTTCGAGCACTTCCTACAGCAGTCTTCCCTGCGATTCGACCGTACCGCGCCCGAGCTGGATAACCAGACCCTGTCGAACCTGATGAGCCACGACTGGCCGGGCAACGTGCGCGAACTGCGCAACGTCGCCGAACGTTTCGCCTTGGGCCTGCCGGCGTTCAAGAAGTCTGGAAACACGGGCGCAGCTCAGGGCCTGGCGTTTTCCGAGGCGGTGGAAGCCTTCGAGCGCAACCTGCTCAACGACGCCTTGCAGCGCAGCGGCGGCAACCTGACCCAGGCCAGCCTGGAATTGGGCATGGCCAAGACCACGCTGTTCGACAAAGTCAAAAAATATGGCCTCAGCCACTAACCCGCAGCGAGCATAACCATGGATCTGTTATTGAAAGCGGCACTGGGTGCCGCCGTGGTGGTGATTCTCGCCGCACTGGCCAAGACCAAGAACTATTACATCGCTGGGCTGGTACCGTTATTTCCGACCTTCGCCCTGATTGCCCACTACATTGTCGGCAAGGGCCGTTCGCTGGACGACCTGAAGACCACCATTGTGTTTGGCATGTGGTCGATCATCCCCTACTTCGTCTACCTGGCGACCCTGTACGTGATGGTCGACAAGATGCGCCTGGAAGCATCGCTGGCGGTGGCCGCCGTGGCCTGGTTGATGGCCGCGACCGTGCTGGTCAGCGTCTGGGTCAGGGTCCACGCCTGAGACGTCAGAGCAGGTTGATCCCGCGCACTGGCTCGATCTGCGCCCAATGCGAAGTGTCCTCGCGGTGCTGCCGCAGATAGGGCAACACCGCTGCCAGCAACGGCGCCTTGAAGGCTTCCTGGAAGCGATGGGCGAGCCCCGGGATGAGTTTCAACTGGCTGCCCTGGATGTGCGCCGCCAGATGAATGCCGTGCATCACCGGCAGCAATGGATCGGCGGTGCCATGCACCACCAGGGTCGGCACTCGCAGTTGATTGAGCAACGTGACCCGGCTCGGCTCGGCCAGGATCGCCATGATCTGCCGCTTCACACCTTCGGGATTGAACGCCCGGTCATAGGACTGCGCCGCCTGCTGCAGCAACGCCTGGCGGTCATCAGTCACTTGCGGACTGCCCAGCGCCGCCAGCAAGTCAGCCTGCTGCTCCAGCGCTACCTCGCGGTTCGGCGCGCTGCGTCGCGAGAGCAACTGCACCAGCGCCGCGTTGGGTGCCGGCAAGCCTTCGGCACCGGAACTGCTCATGATCAATGTCAGGCTTTCAACCCGTTGCGGCGCCATCGCAGCCACATGCTGGGCAATCATCCCGCCCATGCTCGCGCCCAGCACGTGGAACTGTTCAATGTGCAGGCCGTCCATCAAGCCCAGGGCATCGTCCGCCATGTCGGTCAGGGTATAAGGCGCCGAAACCGGCAGGCCGAGCTTGTAGCGCAACGCCTCGAAGGTCAGGTTGGCGCTGGCCGGAGCCTGGCGCCAGGTCGACAAACCGACGTCGCGGTTGTCGTAGCGGATCACCCGAAAGCCCTGCTCACAGAGCGCGACCACCACCTCGTCCGGCCAGTGGATCAACTGCCCACCGAGGCCCATCACCAGCAGCAATGCCGGATCCGAGGCCCGTCCGATGCTCTGGTACGCCAGGCTGAGCTGGGCCAGATCGACGCGCTCGACAGGAACGTTGACGTCGCAACGCGAGGCCGCCAGAGCTGGCAGGCCGAACAACAGCGCGGCTAGAAAAAAGACTTTTGAAAAGAAACCAGCACCCATGAAAAAACACCGAAACGCAGAACCCCAGTAGAGCGCGAGTCTGATGATGTTTGTTCAAGCGCGCTGCCACAGTTGCGTGACAGTTTGATGAAGGGCGCCGAACGGTCATGGCCGACAGCGATGTCGACCATGACCAATAACCCTGTTACGCCAGCTGAGTACGCAACTGCCTCGCCGCCGCCACCATGTTCACCAGCGCCGCTTCGGTCTCCGGCCAGGCGCGGGTTTTCAGGCCGCAATCCGGGTTGACCCACAAGCGCTCGGCCGGGATGCGCTGCACGGCCTTGGTCATCAGCTTGACCATCTCGGCGGTGTCCGGCACCCGTGGCGAATGGATGTCGTAGACGCCTGGGCCGATATCATTCGGGTAGTCGAAGGCCTTGAACGCTTCCAGCAGCTCCATGTCCGAACGCGAGGTTTCGATGGTGATCACATCCGCATCCATGGCGGCGATGGCTTCGATCACATCGTTGAATTCGCTGTAGCACATGTGGGTGTGGATCTGGGTTTCGTCCCGCACCCCACTGGCGCTCAAGCGGAAAGCCTCCACTGCCCAGTCCAGGTACTCCTGCCATTGTGCGCGGCGCAGCGGCAGACCTTCGCGGAACGCCGCTTCGTCGATCTGCACAATCTTGATCCCGGCCGCCTCCAGGTCCTGCACTTCGTCACGCAGCGCCAGGGCCAGTTGTTGCGCCTGGACTTTGCGCGACACGTCTTCACGGGGGAAGGACCACATCAGCATGGTGACCGGGCCGGTGAGCATGCCCTTCATGATCTTGTCGGTCTGCTGTTGGGCGTAGCTGATCCACTCGACAGTCATGGCTTGCGGACGGCTCAGGTCGCCATAAATGACGGCAGGTTTCACGCAGCGTGAACCGTAGCTCTGGACCCAGCCGAACCGGGTGAACAGGTAGCCATCGAGTTGCTCGGCGAAGTACTCGACCATGTCATTGCGCTCGGCCTCACCGTGCACCAGCACGTCCAGCCCAAGGCGCTCCTGTACCTGCACGGCGTGGCGGATTTCGTGACGCATGGCATCGGTGTAATCGTTGGCCGAAAGCTTGCCTTGCTTGAATGCCTGACGCGCCAGGCGAATCGACCCCGTCTGCGGGAACGAACCAATGGTGGTGGTCGGAAAAGCCGGTAACTTCAGACGGGCACGCTGTTGCTCAATACGTTGGGCAAAGGCTGAATGGCGTTGACTGTCAGCAGCCGTCACCGCACTGACCCGCGCCTGCACCTCGGCCTTGTGAATCCGTGGCGACTCGGCGCGACTGGCGGCAATCGCCCGGCTTTCGGCCAGCGCCATTTGCACCTTGGGCGCTTGCGGATCGTTCAAGGCATCGCGCAGTACCGCAATTTCGCCGCACTTCTGCACGGCGAAGGCCAACCAGCTTTTCAATTCCGGATCGAGCTTGTCTTCACGCTCCAGATCCACCGGGCTGTGGAGCAGCGAGCAGGAACTGCTGACCCACAGGTTGTCGCCGAAACGCTCCTGGGCAAATTGCAGTTGCGCCAGCACCGGCTCCAGCTCGCAGCGCCAGACGTTGCGCCCGTTGACCAGGCCGACCGAGAGAATCTTGTAGGTCGGCAGGCGATCGAGCACATGCAGCAGTTGGTCGGGGGCACGCACGGCGTCGATGTGCAGGCCCTGCACCGGCAGGCCGACCGCCAACCCGAGGTTGTCCTGCAGGCCGCTGAAATAGGTCGCCAGAAGCTTTTTCAGCGGCGAGTACTGGAGGATGTGATAAGCGCGTTCGAAGGCGCTTTTCCAGGCCTGCGGCAAATCGAGGGTGAGGATAGGTTCGTCGATCTGCACCCACTCCACGCCCTGAGCGGCCAGGCGGCCAAGGATCTCGTTATACAGCGGCAGCAAGCGCTCCAGCAGGTCGAGCTTGTCGAAGGCGTTGCCCTTGGCCTTGCCCAACCACAGGTAAGTCAACGGACCGATGATCACCGGCTTGACGGTATGGCCCAGGGCCTTGGCTTCCTCGACTTCATCGAACAGTTGTTCCCAGCTCAGGCTGAACTGCTGGTCGGCGCTGAACTCCGGGACCAGGTAGTGGTAGTTGGTGTCGAACCACTTGGTCAGTTCCTGGGCGTATTGCGCCGTACCGTGTTCGGCGCAGCAGCCGGTGGTAGCACCACGGGCCATGGCGAACAGGGTGTCGAGGGTCGGCAGGCCGCGCTCGTCGCGGGTGCTGTCGAAACGCTCGGGGATCACCCCGAAAGCCAGCGAATGGCTCAGCACCTGGTCGTACCAGGCAAAGTCGCCGACTGGCAGCAAATCGATACCGGCGTCTTTCTGTAACTGCCAGTGGCTGGCGCGCAGTTGCCGGCCGACGCTGTGCAGGGCCTGCTGGTCGAGGTCGCCCTTCCAGTAGGCTTCGAGGGCTTTTTTCAGTTCGCGGTCGGCGCCGATGCGTGGAAAACCGAGGGTGTGGGCCAAGGCCATGGTGAATTGCTCCCTGTAAAAGATGGCCTATTGTCGACAGCCGACCCATCATGAGACAAACTCAACGTTTTCGTGTTGAACATAAAATTTATTCATGGAGGCCACGGTGCTCGAAATCCGTCACCTGAAGACCCTGCACGCCCTGCGCGAAGCCGACAGCCTTGTCGAAGCCGCCGAACGCCTGCACCTGACCCAGTCCGCCCTGTCCCATCAGTTCAAAGAACTGGAAGAGCGCATGGGCATGCCGCTGTTCGTGCGCAAGACCAAGCCGGTGCGCTTCACCAGCGCCGGCCTGCGCCTGCTGCAACTGGCCGATGCGACCCTGCCGCTGCTGCGCGCCGCCGAACGCGACATCGCGCGACTGGCCGGCGGCACGGCCGGGCGCCTGCACATGGCCATTGAATGCCACAGTTGCTTCCAATGGCTGATGCCGACCATCGACCAGTTTCGCGACGCCTGGCCGGAAGTCGAACTGGACCTGGCCTCGGGCTTCTCCTTCGCCCCGCTGCCGGCCCTGGCCCGTGGCGACCTCGACCTGGTGGTGACCTCCGACCCGCTGGAACTGGCCGGGATCACTTACGTGCCACTGTTTACCTACGAAGCGATGCTCGCCGTGGCCAACCAGCATCGCCTCGCCAGCAAGCCCTTCATCGTCGCCGAAGACCTGCTCAGCGAAACCCTGATCACCTACCCGGTGGAACGCGACCGCCTGGACATCTTCACCCGCTTCCTCGAACCGGCCGACATCGAACCCGCGCAAGTGCGCACCTCCGAGCTGACGGTGATGATGATGCAACTGGTCGCCAGCGGCCGCGGCGTCTGCGGCATGCCGCACTGGGCGCTGCATGAATACAGCTCACGGGGCTATGTAAAGGCCAAGCGCCTGGGCGAAAAAGGATTGTTCGCCACCCTGTACGCGGCAATCCGCACCGACATGCTCGATGCGCCTTACATGCGCGACTTCCTGCTGACGGCCAAGGACACATCGTTTTCGACGTTGGATGGGGTTAGTGTGGTGCGTTAAGAGCAGGGGCAAGATGACAGCGGCAAGCTAAAGCGTGACTCGTAGGGCTTTAGCTTGCCGCTTGAAACCGCTCTCAGCGCTTCTGCTCAGAGAGCAGGCGAACCGCCAACCCCGCCAACACCGCCCCCATGAAGTAACGCTGCACCGCCAGCCACGTCGGGTTGTTGACGAACCACGAGGCGATACCCGCCGCGAACAGGGCGATCAGCAGGTTGACGGTGAAGCTCACGCTGATCTGGGTCAGGCCCAGGGCGATACTCTGGAAGAAGATCGAGCCGTATTCCGGATTAATGAACTGCGGGAACACTGAAAGGTAGAACACCGCAATTTTCGGGTTTAGCGCGCTGGTGAAAAAGCCCATCAGCATCAGCTTGCGCGACGAGTCCGGCGGCAATTGCTGGGCCTCGAACGGCGAGCGCGCGCCGGGTTTGACTGCTTGCCAGGCCATCCACAACAGGTACAGCGCCCCTGCCCACTTCAGTACCTCATACGCCATCGGCACCGCCAGGAACACCGCGGTCAAACCGGCGGCAGCGGCGAACAGGTGCACGAAGAAGCCCGCGACCACGCCAATCAACGACGTCACGCCCGCCTTGCGACCCTGGCAGATCGAGCGCGAGATCAGGTAGATCATGTTTGGCCCCGGTGTCAGGACCAGCAACAGCGAGGCAGCGGCGAAGATCAGCAAATCGTGGACAGGAATCATCACGTCATCCTTGTGAATGAACAGTCAGGCTGGGGTCTGTAACGAGTTGCAATAAAACGGCAGGATCAGGTCACGCGTCAAGGGGGCCAGCGGTACCTGAGTCTCTTGATGCGGGTCGAGCCACAGCACCTCTTCGATCTCTGCTTCAGGGCTGACCGCCTGCTCGATCGGCAACAGGAACACCTCGGCCTCGACGGTGAAACCGGGCTCGTTCGCCGCCGGCGCGGCAAACGCTCCCAAATAACTGGCCTGGGCCGGATCAACGATCAGCCCGAGTTCCTCCTGCAGTTCACGCACTAGCGCCTGCAGCGGTTGTTCATGGGCTTCGATCTTGCCACCAGGCTGCATGAACGCCTCAGTGCCCCGCTTGCGCACCAACAGCGTACGGCCATCCCCAGCGATCAACAGTGCGGCGGCGATGCGGATAGTGCGCGATGAAACAGTCATGGCGGAGTGAGCCTCAAGGCAAAAAGCGCAAGGATCACATGCGCGTGACAGCAGCGCCACCTTCGCTGGATTGCCCCAGCGGACCGGGTGGGCCAGTATGTCGAGCTAGATGGCATCAGGCCCACGACGCCCGAATGCCCTTTGCAGCGCTATCCTCAGGGTGCCCAGACACTTCACTGGCGCTGCACTCCACCGAGTCCGAACCCAAGGAACCCGTATGAGCCTGTCACTCCTGAGCCGCTACGCCTTCTTTGCTGTCTGTGTAATCTTCACCCTCGCCAGCCTGCCCTTTCTCGAGTACGACTGGATCTGGCCGCTGACCCTGGTCACCGGCGCGCTGAGTCTGCTGGGCATTTTCGATCTGCTGCAAAGCCCCCACGCGGTGCGCCGCAATTATCCGATCCTGGGCAATATCCGCTATCTGGTCGAAGGTATTCGCCCGGAGATCCGCCAATACCTGCTGGAGTCCGACAGCGATGCCCTGCCCTTCTCTCGGGCGCAGCGCTCGCTGGTCTACTCACGGGCAAAAAACGAAAGCGCTGACAAACCCTTCGGCACCCTGATCGATGTCTACCAGTCGGGTTTCGAATTCATCGGCCATTCGATGCGTCCGGCGCCGCTGACCGACCCGGACAGTTTCCGGGTGATCGTCGGCGGTCCGCAGTGCAACCAGCCGTATTCAGCGTCAGTGTTCAACATCTCGGCCATGAGCTTCGGCTCCCTGAGTGCCAATGCCATTCGCGCGCTGAACCAGGGCGCCAAACTCGGCAACTTCGCCCATGACACCGGCGAAGGCAGCATCAGCCCCTATCACCGCGAGCACGGCGGCGACCTGACCTGGGAACTGGGCAGCGGCTACTTCGGTTGCCGCACCGCCGAGGGCCGTTTCGACCCAGAGCGTTTCGCCGCCCAGGCGCAGACCCCGCAAGTGCGGATGATCGAAATCAAGATGAGCCAGGGCGCCAAACCCGGCCACGGCGGCATCCTGCCCAAGCATAAGGTGACCCGCGAGATCGCCGACACCCGTGGTGTGCCGATGGGTGAGGACTGCGTGTCGCCGTCGCGGCACAGCGCCTTTTCCACGCCGATCGAAATGATGCACTTCATCCAGCAACTGCGTGAGTTGTCGGGTGGCAAACCGGTGGGCTTCAAGTTCTGCCTGGGTCACCCGTGGGAGTTCATGGGCATCGCCAAAGCCATGTTGGAGACCGGGATTCTGCCGGACTTTATTGTGGTCGACGGCAAGGAAGGCGGCACCGGCGCCGCGCCCGTGGAGTTCACCGACCACATCGGCGTGCCGTTGCGCGAAGGCCTGCTGTTCGTGCACAACACCCTGGTCGGCCTGAACCTGCGAGACAAGATCAAACTCGGCGCCAGCGGCAAGATCGTCAGTGCGTTCGACATCGCCAGCGTGCTGGCCATCGGTGCCGACTGGGCCAACTCGGCGCGTGGCTTCATGTTTGCCATCGGCTGCATCCAGTCGCAGTCCTGCCACACCAACAAATGCCCGACCGGCGTCGCCACCCAGGACACCCTGCGCCAGCGCGCCCTGGTGGTGCCGGACAAGGCCCAGCGGGTCTACAACTTCCATCGCAGCACCCTCAATGCGCTGGCGGAAATGCTTGCCGCCGCCGGCCTCGAACACCCTTCGCAACTGTCCGCAAAGCACCTGGTACGGCGCATGTCAGCCACCGAGATCAAGCTGTTCTCGCAACTGCACGTGTTCCTCAAGCCCGGTGAGTTGCTGACCGGTGAAGTGAGTGGCGAGTTTTACTCACGGATGTGGCAGATGGCCCGGGCTGATAGCTTCGAGCCCAACGACATCGCCGCCTGACGCGTCATCAACGCCCCGTCGTCGCCGGCGACGGGCTTCAACATCAAGGAAGACCCATGCTCAAAGTCATCGCCGAAGACTTCATCCAACCCGAACACATCGAGACCGTGCGCCCGTGGTACGCCGAACTGGTGGAGAAAACCCGCCAGGAACCCGCGTGCATCGCCTACGATCTGTTTGTCGACCAGCGCGACCCGGGGCATTTCATCTTCATCGAACAATGGCCGGACCAGGCGGCGCTCGATGCACATTGCCAGACCGAGCACTTCCGGCGGTTGGTGCCGCAGATCAATCGGCATCAGGCGCGAGAAGGTGTGGTGGTGTTGATGGATGGATTCAGCGCTCAGCGTTCGGAATAAACAGCCGCGCCTCGATGTCACCGCCATCGATTGTCTGCGTCTGTTTCCAGCCTTTGGGGAATGTCACGGTATATATCCTTGGATTCTTGTGGGCCACCCACCAGACTCTTTTCGCAACGGGCTCCAATGCCGAGACATCGCTGAAAAAAATCCAGTCCAGGCGCTGAGGAATGACCAACCAGCCGCCATAGGCGAGCGGCCCGCTGGGCTTTCCGCTGGGCAACCTGGACACATAAAGCCGTGGCTGAATCCCGGTGTCGTTGTAATAACTGAACGGCAAATACCAGAACAAGTCATCTATGACGATTTCATCTCCCGCCTGAAACTCGCGCCTTATCCCCTCGGCAATACTGTCCAGCCTGACCATTTTGCGCGGTAGGGTGCCGTTCAGTCCGTCCTGTTGCGCATACACGCGCTGCAGTCCACTCCACTGTGCGGCTGCGAATAGACACAGGCACAACAGCGCAGCGATAGGCCAGCGTGCAGCGATTCGATCCAGAGTGATGGCAACCAGCATCGGCAGGCCGACGGCGGCAAACACCAGGTATCTGGGGATGAAAATCGGCACCGCCCATGACAGCAGGAACACCACAACAACCGGCACGAAAAAATAAGCGACCAGCAGCAGCGCCGAACGCCGATCAATACGCCGATCAGTCAATACCCGGACAGCGCAGACAATCATCAACGCCGATACGATCAATCCGCCCCACCATCCGCCTTCGGCGGGCGTTGTCATTACCGTGCTTTGGCTGATGAAATCTGGCAACGTCTGCCACGTCATCGGCGGGATCCACTCCAGCCCCTTCATTGTCCGCGCCTGCTCAACAAAGTTCGGCAACCAAGGCATATAAAGCAAGACAATCGCCACATTGACCAACAACCATCTGCGCACCGGCAGCAACACCGGTTCGCCACTGCCCAGCCCAGACCAATACAGCCAATGCACCAGCACACACAGCGCGGCAAAGTAGTGGGTGTAAAAGGCCGCTGCCATCAGCAGCACATACAACAATGGATAACGTCTGGAGTACGGCTGTCGCCCCCAACACACCAACACGACCGTGGCCGCCATCAGCCACAGGCCGAGCAACGTGTACATGCGCACTTCCTGGCTGTAGCGCACGGCAAGCGGCAGCAGTGCGAACAACACGCCTGCGATCAGTGCGGCACGCCGACTGACCAGCAAGCTCATCAGCTTGATGCACAACAGCAGCGTTCCGACATCGGCGAGCGCGCTCAGGCTGCGTACCGACAGCACGCTGCGGCCCAATAGCGCCGTCCAGTAGTGCAAGACCACGTAGTACAACGGCGGATGCACATCGCCCGCCGTGGTGGTCCAGATCAGCGCGGGCGAACGCTGGCTCAACAGCAGGCTGAAGCCTTCGTCATACCAGATCACCGGCTCGGTAATCCCATGGAACCTGGCGAGCAATGCCAGGCCAACCAGCCCGATCACCCCCATGCGATGCAGCGTCCAGCGCTCGATCATCACGACACCCGCCTCGCCTGTCCCTGCGTTCATACAATCCGTTGCAGCACAGCCTTTTCAGTCGTTTCAGAGCTGCGCCTGACGATGTCCTTGACCACATACCGCGGCCGATGCTTGGCCTCGATATAGATGCGTCCGATGTACTCGCCGAGGATGCCGATGCCGATCAACTGCACCCCGCCGAGAAACAGAATCGCGGTCATCAACGACGGGTAGCCGGGCACGCTGTTGCCGAAGAAAATCTTGTCCAGCACCATGTACACCGCGTAGAGCACGGCAAAAATCGAGATCGCCCCGCCGACGTAGCTCCACAGGCGCAGCGGGACGGTGCTGAAGGAGGTCACCCCTTCCAGCGCCAGGTTCCACAGTTTCCAGCCGTTGAACTTGCTGCTGCCGGCCACTCGTGGGGCGCGCTGGTACTCCACCACCACCGTGTTGAACCCTGCCCAGGACAGCACGCCTTTCATGAATAGCTGGTGCTCGGGCAAGGTGCGAATCACGTCCACTACCTTGCGGTCCATCAACCGAAAGTCGCCGACGTTTTCCTCGATGCGGGTGTAGGAAATCCGATTCAACAGCTGATAGAACAGGCTGGCACTGTGGCGTTTCAGATAGCCGTCACTGGCTCGATCCCGACGCTTGGCCAACACCACGTCCGCGCCTTTGTGCCACGCTTCGACCAACTGCGGGATGACGTTGATCGGGTCCTGCAGGTCGACATCCATCGGGATCACCGCGTCGCCCGTGGCGTACTCGAGGCCGGCGAACAGCGCCGGCTCCTTGCCGAAGTTGCGCGAGAAATTGATCGCCACTACCTGGTCATCGACCTGCGCCAGGGCCGCAATCTGTTGCGCGGTGCCGTCGACGCTGCCGTCGTTGATAAAGACGATCTCCACCTCGGCATCATCCAACTGCAACTCGCGACGCACAGCGTGATAGAACAGCGCGATGGTCTGTTCTTCGTTGAACACCGGAACCACCAGCGAGATCTTCATGCGGCATGCTCGCGAAACACCACGTATTTGGAAATGAAGAAACCCAGCACCAGGCTCAGCGCCGAAAACAGCGCCACCGTCAGCAACCCATGCAAGCGCCACAGATCACCCAGATGGCCGACGCCGTAGCTCAATGCGCCCATCGCCGCCATGAACAGCAGGTAACCGCCCACCGACAGCTTGTGGTCGAAGGTGTACAGCGCATTCATGTAGAAGGAAAACGAGGCGGCAACGCAGAAGGCGATGAGATTGCTGCGTGCCTGGCGCCAATCGAGCGCGACACTGAGCAGGAAAAAAACCTGCCAGTGAATGAGGGTGTTGGCGACGCCAATCACCGTGTAGCTGGAAAAACCTTTCCACACCTGTCCCATGGCGACACCCCCGCTTGCACAAGGCCCACCCTCGCTAAAGATATTGAGCGTGTCTACTGTCAGAAATCACAGGTGCAAATGCCTTTCGGACCAGCGGTATCAGCCCCCTGAAAGGCATAAAAAACCCCGATCATCTCGACCGGGGTTTTTTATTACCGCGCGACAGGCTTACGCCGTCTGACGCACTGTAGCTTGGGACACACTGGTCGGATGCAGCTTGAAGGCATAGAACAGCACGGTCAGCAGCACCAGGAACGCCGGGCCGACGTACAGCGCGATGCGGGTCTCAGGGAAGTACGCCATCAGGCCCACCACCAGTACCAGGAACGCCAGCGCCAAGTAGGAGCTGATCGGGTACAGCCACATGCGGTACTTCAGCGCCGCACGCTCAGAGGCGCTCAGGCCCTGGCGGAATTTCAGTTGAGCCAACAGGATCATGACCCAGGTCCAGATCGCGCCGAAGGTGGCGATGGCAGTGACCCAGACGAAGACTTTTTCCGGTACCAGGTAGTTCAGCAGCACGCCCAGCAGCAGCGCGCCGATCGACAGCAGCAAAGCACGACGCGGCACGCCGTTGCTCGAAGTCTTGGCAAACCCGGCCGGGGCCTGACCGTTCTGCGCCAGGCTGTAGAGCATGCGGCCGGTGCTGAAGATGCCGCCGTTGCAGGACGACAGCGCGGCCGTGATCACCACGAAGTTGATGATGCCGGCGGCGGTCTTGATGCCCAGGCGCTCGAAGGTCATCACGAACGGGCTGCCCTGGGTGCCGATTTCGTTCCATGGGTAGATCGACAGGATCACGAACAGCGCACCCACGTAGAACAGCAGAATCCGCCAGAACACCGAGCCGATCGCATCGGGGATGGTCTTCTGCGGGTTCTTCGCTTCACCGGCAGTCAGGCCGATCATCTCCACGCCCAGGTAGGCGAACATCACCATCTGCAGGGACATCAGCACGCCTTGCACGCCATTGGGCATGAAGCCGCCATGGGTCCACAGGTTGGAAATGCCCAGGGCCACGCCGTCGTTGCCGAAGCCAAAGGCAATCACCCCGATACCGCCCACGACCATGGCGACGATGGTGACAATCTTGATCAGGGCGAACCAGAATTCGAACTCACCGAACGCCTTGACCGCGATCAGGTTGATCGAGCCCATGCTGATCAGCGCAGCGAGCGCCCAGATCCAGCGCGGCACATCGGGGAACCAGATGCCCATGTACACCGCCACCGCGGTAATTTCCGCCACGCAGGTCACCAGCCACAGGAACCAGTAGTTCCAGCCGGTTAAAAACCCCGCCAATGGGCCCAGGTAGTCTTGCGCGTAACGGCTGAACGAGCCCGCCACCGGGTTGTGCACCGCCATCTCGCCGAGGGCGCGCATGATCACCAGGATCGCCAGGCCACCGATGATGTAGGAGAGCATGATTGCCGGGCCGGCCATTTCGATGGCCTTGGCCGAACCGAGGAACAGACCGACACCGATACAGGCGCCAAGCGCCATCAAGCGAATATGCCGTTCGCCGAGTTCGCGTTTGAGCGGGCCGCCTTGAGCGGTCTCGCCGTGGGGCTGGTGATTGCCGACTGGCATAGGGGTACAACCTCGTCTTGTTATTGGATATGACCACCGAGTGTCAAAGCCCAGACCGATAAGCCTGGGCTTGCTAAAACCGGATCCACTTCGTGGGTAGAACCGTCCTGTAGGACAAAACCTGCAAGATCAGCGGGGGGCGCAGTATAAAAAGCTTGTTGCAGTTATTTTCACTCTATAAACGACGAAATTCAGAAAGAACTCTCGGAAAATTCCGCTCCTGCAGAGCGGTATTTACTGTGTTTCATCGTTTTTCAAGCTGCCAAACGGCGCGGAGTATTGCACAGCCCAGTGCGAGCGTCATGCCCCTACCTAGGCCGTATTTACCCGTTGGACCGCTCTGGGATGGGGCTTCCATGAGGGTTTGACGAGGAGCCGGTCGAAAATTCTGCCGTTACAAATTTTTCACCCCGCGCCACCAGCGTCTAAGCTTCAGGCAAGTCCGATCAATCTGCGTGAATGGATCAATCGACTATGGGCGCTCTGTGGCAAACCGATTCGAGTAAACCTGTGGTGCCAACTGAAAGCGTGGACGAAGCGCCTCTACCGAAAAAAAAGCCTCGTGGTCGTTTTGTCTGGCGGTCATTCTGGCTATTGCTGGTGATCATTCTGATCGTGCTGGGATTCGCCATCGAAAAAGAAGTCCGCACCTCACGTTTCCAGGCCCGCGAGTTCAGCCGCTTCGCCGCGTCATTGAGTTATTCGATGCACCCTGGACCCAGCGATTCGATTTTCTATCCGGGTGCCGGTCCTTTCGATAAACGCCTGGGCTACAGTGCCTTGGGTGAATTCCTTCCGCGCCTGCTCAAACGCGACTACGTCATCACAGAGCAAACCCGCTTCTCGCCCAAGCTGCTGGAGTACAGCGAGAACGGATTTTTCGTACCCTACGCTGAGAAGATCCAGGCCGGGCTGTCGATTACCGACTGCACCACCGCCCCGCTCTACCAATACAAATATCCGCAACAGCTGTACGCGGATTTCGCCTCGATCCCGCCACTGGTGACCCACAGTTTGCTGTTCATCGAGAACCGCGACCTGCTCGACCCCAAAGAGCCGAAATCCAACCCCGCCGTAGACTGGCCACGCTTTGCCAAGGCGGCCTGGTCGCAGGTGGCGAAGATGCTGCACCTGCCCGGGCAGACCGCCGGCGGCAGCACCCTGGCTACGCAGTTGGAGAAGTACCGGCACTCCCCGGATGGCCTGACCGTGTCGGGCGGCGAAAAAATCCGCCAGATGATTTCCGCCAGCGTGCGCGCCTATCAGGACGGACCGCAAACCCTCGGCGCCCGGCAAAACATCGTGCGCGATTACCTCAACAGCGTGCCCCTGTCGGCGGTGCCGGGCCACGGTGAAGTGCACGGCATGGCCGAAGGCTTGCGCGTCTGGTACGGCGCCGACTTCAATCAGGTCAACCAGGCGCTGGCCAGTGAGGCCACCGATCCGCAAAGCCTGGCACAACGCGGCCTGGCCCTGCGTCAGGTGTTGTCGCTGATGATTGCCCAGCGGCGACCTTCCTATTACCTGACCAAGGGCCGTGACGATCTGGCCGACCTCACTGACAGCCACATTCGCCTGCTGGCGCAGAATGCCGTGCTCAGCCCGGCCCTGACCGCTGCGGCATTGACCAGCAAAGCCACGTACCGCGACTGGGTGCAGCAACCGACCATCCAGCCGATTGAAACCAACAAAGGCATCAGCGTCGCCCGCAGCCGCCTCGCCTCGATGCTCAATCGCCCACTCTACGACCTCGACCGCCTCGACCTGTCCGCCACCAGCACCTTGCAGGGTGATCTGCAAACCCAGGCCAGCGACTACCTCAAGCGCCTCGCCGACCCGGCCTTCGCCTCCCAGATCGGGCTGATCGGAGAACGCCTGCTGACACCCACCAGCACCGCACAAGTTCGCTACAGCTTCACCTTGCTCGAACTGACGGCCGATGGCTCGCGGGTACGGGTGCAGACCGACAGCACCGACCAGCCCTTCGACATCAATGAAGGCAGCAAGCTCGAACTGGGCTCCACTGCCAAGCTGCGGGTGCTGACAACTTACTTGCAAATCATTGCTGAACTGCACGACAAATACGGCAACCTGCCCCCCGCCGAACTGAAAAAAGTCGAGATCGCCGACCAGGACCGCCTGAGCCGCTGGGCCGTCGACTACCTGATCCAGAACAACGACCGCAGCCTGAGCAAAATGCTCGGCGCGGCGCTGGATCGAAAATACTCGGCCAGCCCCGGCGAGGCGTTTTTCACCGGCGGCGGCCTGCATACCTTCCACAACTTCCGCAAGGAAGATAACGGCCGCCTGCCGACCCTGCGCGATTCGCTGCGCGAGTCGATCAACCTGCCCTTTATCCGTCTGATGCGCGACCTCGTGCGTTACACCACCTACTCCGGTCCGGACAACAGCGGGCAACTGCTCAAGGACGACATCAATCCGCGTCGCCAGGAATACCTGGCGCAATTCGCCGACCGTGAAGGCACCTCATTCCTGCTGAAGTTCTGGAAGAAGTACCAGAAAAAAGATACCCAGGCCCGGCTCGACACCTTCCTCGACAGCATGCACCCGACCGCCATGCGCCTCGCTGCCGTGCACCGTTACCTGTTGCCTGAAGCGCCGCAGGAGAGCTTCAATGCGTTCGTGCGTTCGCACCTCAAGACCCTCAAGGACAAAGACAAACTCACCGACGAACGTCTCGAGCGTCTGTACGCCAACTATGGCCCGGGCGCCTATGATCTGCCCGACCAGGGCTTTATCGCCAAGGTCCACCCCCTCGATCTGTGGCTGATCGGTTACCTGCTCAAGCACCCCGACGCCACCTTCAGCGACATCGTCAAAGCCAGTGTGTTCGAGCGTCAGGAGGTCTACAGCTGGTTGTTCAAGAGTCGACACAAGAGCGCCCGCGACAGTCGTATCCGCACCATGCTGGAAATCGAAGCCTTCCTCGACATTCACCAGCGCTGGCAGAAAGTCGGCTATCCGTTCGATCACCTGGTGCCCTCCCTGGCGACCGCCATCGGCAGTTCCGGCGACCGCCCTGCCGCGCTTGCAGAATTGATCGGGACCATTCTCAACGACGGCGTACGCATGCCGACACTGCGCATAGACAGCCTGCACTTCGCCGCTGACACCCCGTACGAAACCCACCTGACCAACGACCCCGACGTCGGCAAACGGGTGATGCCGTCCGAGGTCGCCACCGCCCTGCGCGAAGCCCTCTCGCAAGTGGTGGACGCCGGCACCGCGAAACGGGTCGCCGGAAGTTTCAAACTGGCCGACGGCACCCCGCTGGCCATGGGCGGCAAGACCGGTACCGGCGACAACCGCATCGAAGCCATCGGTTCCGGTGGACGGATTCTCAGTTCCAAATCACTCAACCGCACGGCGACCTTCGTGTTCTACATTGGCGAACACCACTTCGGCACCCTGACCGCCTTTGTGCCCGGACGCTCGGCGGAAAACTTCAAATTCACCTCGGCGTTGCCGGTCCAGGTCCTCAAGGGCATGGCACCCATTCTTACGCCCTACCTGCAACCGGGCACCCACACTTTGTGCCAGGCTCCCGAGGCGAGCGCGGCGCGATAACCAGAAATCGAACGGCACTCAAGTGTCGTTAACTATATGTTTTTCACTCTTTAATATTAAATGTATCAACTAACAGACTGGCAAAAACCCAGTCTGTATTTGAACTTTTTTTCACCTATCCCTTTACTTAGTCTGTTGCCTCAACATTCAGCAATCGGACAAACACATGCCCATTATTCCGCCGACGCCACTCGCGCCAGGCCTGACTTCACTCGCCTTGAATAACAACAGCAGGCACCACGACTTTATTAAAAAGGCCATTCCGGCCTGGTTGAAAGAGACGTCCCCTGCCCGAGTCAACGAACTAAAAAGTGTTCCACTGCGTATCCCCCAATGGAACAAGGCAGCCCCGGCTTCCGCGCACCTGCGCTTGCAAGGTGCAATCAAGGACCACTGGACCACCCAGAATGGTGTCGACCAGGCACTCAACGGTCTGCAGGACGTCTACGCCTTTGCCGAACCGCTGCTGCAAAAAGCCCTCAAGGATCGCTACGGTGTCGAGGTCAACGTCAAGCAAACCTGGTTGCGACTCTATGCCCCGGCGACCACTTCCTGGTGGACCCATGATTTCGCATCGGCAGTCACCAGCCGCACGATTTCCCTGCTGGACGCGGCACTGCATAACTTCGCAACCAGCGAAAACTTCACCTCTGACTCCGAGTTCATCACCCAACCCGATGCGCGCGGGCACTTCCTGATAAAGCCCCTTAAACACAAGATCAGCATTGAACAGTTCAAGTCACTGTGCCGTGAACTGGATATTGGTGCCCAGTATCAACAACACTTGAAGGCCGTGTTACTGCCCTCGGACAGCGTGGCCAGCAGCACCCTGCAACACAAGATCATCCTCAGTAAGAAGAGCGCGCTGAGTGCCGCCGCTCACTTGGCCCTGATGAAAAAAGACATCAGCCAAAGTGCTTATGAGGTTGTACAAGGCGCCCTCGACAAGCGCAAAAACCTGAAGTGGAACGACAGACCCGTCAGGTATTGCAACCTGGCAATGATGGATACCTCCCTGACCGGAATTATCCTGATGGTTTGTGGGACATCGACCAGCGCTGCGCCCGAGCGCTTGATTGCCTACATACCCCACGACCCGGAACACCCACTCAAGGAGTACGCCTCGTCGATCGAGTTCATGACCGAGCTGACTCGCCAACTGCGAGAAAGCCGGGCACCACAAACACCCGCCTCGACCGGCTCGCCATTGACCCAGAGCTACCAACAGTTCTTCAGCCAGTTCGTGGCGCACGAACAACGGGGGCACTTTTTTTCCCGGCTGAATGAGCGCTTGAGCAAGGTGACCTGGCCCCCCGCCACTCCGGGCTCCAATCTCCCCAGCTGGCGTGAAACGGCGGTGGACAAGCCGGACCTGCAGTTCAGCGTAACCCGCCTGGAAGATGACCGCAGAGGTGCATTCGATGGCGATCTGTGGCGCTACTGCTACCAGCAGGCACTCAACAAAATCCTCAACGATGCCCGGGAAATTGCCATTTCCACCTCATACGTCGACCGCATGGCGCGTTGGGCCTGGTGGGACAACCTGGAAAAAATCCTCTCGGACATCCTCAACGTCGCGTTGTTGGTGGTCACACCCTTTGTGCCGTTTCTCGGCGAGTTGATGCTGGCCTACACCGCCTATCAACTGACCGATGGCGTGGTCGAGGGTGTGGTTGATCTGGCTGAAGGCCACCTGGCCGAGGCTGGCGAGCAGGCCATTGGTGTGTTGGAAAGCGTTGTACAGCTTGGGGCATTCGCAGCCGGTGCCACGCTGGGCAACGTCGCACGGGCGAAGCTCTCGCCATTCTTCGAAGGCCTGAAACCGGTGCAGTTGGCCAACGGTGAGACGCGCTTGTGGAACCCTGACCTCAGTCCTTATCAACGCACCGACGTGGATTTGCCCGCGGACGCCCGGCCTGATGACCAGGGCATTCACCAGCATCAGGGCCGGCGCATCTTGCGCCTGAACGAGCAACACTTCGAAGTGCTGGAAGACCCGGTCACTGGGCAACAGCGCATCCGCCACCCCCGACGCACCGATGCCTACGCGCCAACCCTGCGCCACAACGGCCAGGGCGCCTGGGTCAGCGAAACGGAGAACCCGCGCGAGTGGGAAGGCTCGACCCTGATGCGCCGCCTCGGCCACAGCACCGATACTTTCAACGATGAACAACTGGAGCAAGTTCGCCAGATCAGCGGCACCGATGAAGCCGTGCTGCGCAGGGTGCACGTTGAAAACGCCCCGCCGCCACCGCTGCTGACCGATACCCTGCAACGCCTGTCGTCACCGCCCATTGCACCCGCTGCGATATCCCCAGAGATTGCGCCATTGTTCAGCGAGTTCCCCGAGCTGCCGGCGACCGTTGCAGAGCAAATCCATGCGCGTGCCAGTGCCGCGGAACGTCAGCGGATCACACAAGAAAACCGCCTGCCGCTGCGCCTGAGGACCCAGGCACGAGAGCTGCAATTCGAAACGCAAGCAGTACGAGCGGCCCAGGGTCTGTACCCGAGTGCATCAATCACGCCCGACACCGAGCGCCTGGTGCTGGGCACCTTGCGCTTCAACACCGATACCTTCGGCGACCTGCGCCTGGAAATTCGTCAGGGAACATTCGATGGCGAGCTGCGTTACAGCGTCGGCCCCGATGACGCCACGCGGGTGCGAGTACTGATTCGCGACGAGGCCGGGCAGTATCAGGTGCGTGATGGCGAGGATCAGCCGATCCATGAAGCGGATGACTTTTTCGAAGCCGTGCTGCAGGCCACGCAAGAGAATGGACGCACTGCCCTGGGCTACAAATCGGGTGACGCGGAACAGTTCAGGCAATGGGTCATGCTCAAGTCGGCAGCGCCCAGCGAACGCCGGACCGTGCTTGCCGACCCGCCGATTCGACCGATGGCCGAACTTGAAACGATGCTGTTGGTGCGGGGCGGTGGGCTTAGCAGGGACGGCCAAACCGTGCATGAGCGCATTCATGATCTTTATCCGCACTTTAGTGATGCCGAGGTCGATACGTTTGCCAGTGCCCTGATTGAAAGGGGTGAGCCAATGCAGTTTCTGGAAGAGCAAGAAAGTGTTCTCAACGAGCTGAACGATGTGCTCATTCGCTGGAATGCAACGTTTTACGATGAGGAGGGTGCAATGGGTTCGCCAGTAAACGGGATCCGGGGACACATTGCCGATCGCTTGCGCGACTGTTTCAACCGAAGGAACACCCAATTCGGTAGTCGTACCGATCCGCATGGCTATGCGCTCGATCTGTCACACAAGGAGTTTCTGTTGCCTCTGAATCTGCAGTCCGAATGGCCCGAACGGCAGCAGCTACAAAGTTTTCTGAACAAGGTCACGATTCTGAAACTCGACAACACCCGTTTTTCCGCCAAAGCCAACGGCTTGCTGAAAGACTTCCCCAACCTGCGCGAACTCAGTGCCAGTCGATGCAACCTGACGAGCCTGCCGGAACACCTCGGTGCCATGCACCGGCTCGAACGCCTACGCTTGAGTGACAATGAGATCGTGCTGGACACCCGTGCCGTCGAGCAACTGAAACAACTGACCTACCTGGAAATCCTGCGCCTGGATGAGAACCCCTTGGGCAGGGTTGTCGACATCTCACGCATGCCCCGGCTGAAGGTCGTAGGGTTGCGGGACACGGTCACTACCGCCTGGCCTGAAGGTACGCTGAGCAAAACCAGGCCCCGCGGTTTTCTGCTGGATCTTAGAGATAACCCGATCAGCCTGATTCCCGATGTGGTTCCCGGCTCAGCGCAGGCCTGGGTCGTGGCGCGTACCCGGCTGGATGTCGGCAACCTGTCGGAGTTAAACCAGGTTCGCTATCAGGCGATCCGTCGCTCGGTGCAACTGCCCCCGGAACCCATCGTGCCCTCCAACAGCCTGGCCGACTGGGTGGTCAACTCCGACTACAGCGCGCGCCACTGGAACGATGTACCCGGCTGGGGCGTCGAGCGGGCCAATCTGTGGGCGGAGCTGGTCGATGAGCCCCAGGCCGAGCGTTTCCTGAACGTGCTGCTCGATACCCGGCTCTCTGCCGACTACAAAGCCGGTGGCCAGGCCCGAGATCAACTGGTGCAGCGTGTCTGGCGCATGCTCGATGCGGTCTACGTCGACACGTCGCTGCGCGAAAAGCTGTTCACCATGGCCATCGCGCCGGTGGATTGCGCTGATGCCGGGGCGCAGTTGTTCAATCACATGGGCATCCACGTGCTCGCCTACGAGGCCCATGCGTATACCACCGACCCGGCGCAGCTCGAACAGAAACTGGTGACCCTGGCCAAAGGCGCCGCACGGCTGGAACAGGTTAACGACATTGCCCGTGCCGATGTCGCCAGCCGTGGCGGCAACCCGGACGAAGTCGAGGTCTACCTGGCCTATCAAACCGGATTGGCAGAGCGTCTCGACTTGCCCTGGCAATCGAAGGGTATGCTGTTTCGGCCGGTGTCCGGTGTCACCGACGCAATGATCGATCAGGCCTATGACACGGTGCTCAGCCTGGGCGAAGGTGATGGCCTGGTCGATCGAATGCTCGAACAGGACTTCTGGCAAACCCATTTGAACCAGCGCTATGCCAGCCAAATGGACACCAATAAAAGTCGCTACCAGCGCCTGTCGGATCAACTCGACACCTTGCGCGATACACAGCGCCAATGGGTCGAGTCGAACACTGAAATCCAGCGCGGCGCATTGCGCAGCCAGCTTCGGGAACTGATGAACGACCTGCCGGCACCGGACACGGTAGTTTTTGCCGATGAGCCGTTCAGCGATGCGGTTTTCGACCGATTACTGGTCGACCTGGGCGACGCCGAGAAGGAACTGTCGAGACGCTTGACCCGCACAGCCATGAGTCGCGCCGGCCAGTAAAAGCACAGCCGTGAGCGTCAGACACCTAGGGTGCTGGATGTGCGGACCTCAGATTTCCGAATCCCAGATCACGGTGACCTTGCCCTTGTAGATGGGACCGGCACCCGGCGCCAACATGAATTCCATCTGCCGTTGCGGCACTTCGAAATGCAGGGTGCCCGGCGCCCGGTCGACGTAGAAACCCGGCTGCAAATACAGCGCATTGGCCTCGCCCGCGCGCAGCCGTCGGTGCCTCACGGGTTGCCCGCTCATGTCCGTCAGACCATTGGGCAGGGTGACATAGAGTTGTAGTTCCACACCTCGCTTGGAGACCCGGTCATCGAGCAGGCAATCGTATACAGTGCCCCACCACTCACATTCCATGTACATCTTGAAACGCGAGGAGGCCGAGATATTGAAGGTCTGGTCACGGAACAATCGCGCCGGTTTGCGCCCCGCCTGCAACCAGCTCTGCCAGCCACCGGCCGGGACCAACTCGACCTTTTCACCTCCGGGCGGGATATCGACCTTGAGCGTATGTTGCACCTCGAGATTGAAGTTCATGGCCAACACCGGACTGCTCGGCAACATGACATCGCCAAAGTCGAAGTCGCCGTTGGGGCCGACGGTATAGGTCAACGAGCCCGTGTAATGACCGGCCAGCATGCCCAACGGATTCGGCGTGACCAGCTCATAGGAAAAGTCCAGAAAGTCGTAACGCAGCCACGGCACAGTGAATTTCGCCTGTTTGTTACACGCGGCCACCACCGGGGTTTTCCAGAAAAAACCGTAGTAGTTGGTAGCGTAGTAACCCACCCCACTATAAACACATGGCGTCGGGGTGTTTACCCAGCTCGATCCCCAGAGGAGGTTGTGCGCAAGCCTGTAATCGTCGGCCCCTCCGACCAACTCCATCACGTCCTCTGTCACGTACCTGGAGCCCACGCCGGTAATGCGCATTTGTACCGTCTCCACCGCTCCAGACTCATGACGAACCGTCAGATCACGCCATTGCGCCGGCACCTTGAAGGTTGCGCCCTGGCGCGGCGACGCATGGTTGGCCGCAATCGCTCGACTGGAGTTGAACTGAATGGGCACTTGCAGGCTGAACGTCTGGTTTTCAACACATTGCCCCGGATATTGCTGGCAATACCCACTGAGTGGCGTGGTGTTCTTGAATTGGTTGAGATGTGGATGAGCCGAATCAGGCTTGAACAACGCCGTGATGGAAACGTCCTGCGCCAAGGCCTGGGGAATCAGCCCCCACACCATCAAAAGACGCCAAAACCAGGAAAACTTCGTTGAACACAAAAAATCTTTAGCGCTCATCTGCACCCATCTCCGATAACCCCGCCCGGTTCCCTGGGTGGGTCGATATTCACTCGCACTCACGTTTTTTTTATCCCTGCAGAACTGCGATCAGGGCGCGGCGGCGCTGAAAATCAGCAGGACCGTTCCGTAGTAAGTGCCCGCCTTATAGCCACCGGCCGGCACCTTCGGCTGGATTTCCAGAGGAAATCGCCCGCCTGCCATGGCCTGCGCCGCCGACACCACTTCACGTGGCATGGGCTCGTGGCTCAGCTCTTGGCCGTTGAAGCTGACGCGCAAGTAGATGTTCTGGTCTTCACGCCCGTTGAACAGATAGGGCTCGGCGTCCAGCCGCGCTTCGATCGCACCGGTGTCGTGCTTGACGTCGAAATTCTTGCGCAACCCTTCCAGCTTCGACGTGTTGATATTCCACGCCAGGGCCTGCTCCAGATGAATCCAGTTCGTCTCGGCCGGTATCACGTAAAAGCCCAGGGTCGGAATATCCACCCACACCTCGAACGTGCGCTCCTCCCGTGCCGCGAAAACCTGGGCACACGTCATCACGCCCACACAGAGGGCGATGGCCGATTGCTTGATCATGTCAGTTACCTGTTGCGTGAGAAAAAGCGGCGAGTTCTGCAGCGCGACTCGCCTTGGGCGGTGTTACTGGCTGGCAACGCGCAACGCCTTTTTGTCGGCGCCCTCGATCAGGTTGAAGCGGTATTCCCGACCGGGTTTCTTCTCGAACTCGAACGACTTGCCCGCCAGGACGTGATGCTTGGTGGTCGGCTCGCACTCGGTTTCATTCTTCTGAGAGCAGTTACGAAACTCATCGATCACCACCACGGTGTTGCCGTTATTGCGCACTCGATAAACCCCGGCGCTGTCATCGATCACGCTGTCGAACCGACTGTTTTTGGGGCGGACAAAAAACACCGTGCCAAACCCGGTCATCACGTTGACCCCCGCCGAGAGGTTCTCCTTGTAGGCGTCGCGCTCTTCACTCGATACGGCGAACTCGTCTTCCTTCTCCGGAACCACGGGCACGAAGCGCACACGGAAATAGCGCTCGGTGTCACGGTCTCCCATGAGCAGCAGGCGGGTGCCCTGCATGCCGTTGGCAGGGACGATCAGACGCGCCGGACTGGCCATCAAGCCATTGCGGCTGCTGCCATCGGTTTGCGGCTCGACCGGTACTTCGCGGTGACTGCCATCGGCGTCGTAGATGATTTCGAGGATGTTGACCTTGACGAACGCGGTGCTGTCGCCGCTGTTGTAAACGCGCTTGAGGTAAGTGCTCTTGTCGCTGTCCAGATAGTCGTACACCGTTCCGACGTTGATCTGCGGGCCGGCCTGAACCGCCAGAGAGATCCCGCTCAAACCCAACAGCAACCACAAACGCTTCATACCCTTGAACCTCATGACATTGAACACAACACAGGCGCGGCCCATCGATAGGCGGCCCATCAGATTTCCGAATCCCAGATCACGGTGACAGAGCCGGTGTAGGGGCTCGCCACATTGGGTTGCTGAAGCATCCACTCCACCTCCTCCTTTGGCACCTCGAAGTGCAGAACGCCAGGCGCCCTGTCCACGTAAAAACCCGGTTGGAAAATTTGCGCACCTTCAGGTCCGGCCTTGAGTCGTCTATGTCTGACCGGTTGGCCGGACGGGTCGGTCAAGCCATTGGGCAGGCTTACGAAGACCTGCAACTCCACCTGTCGTCTGCCGAGCGCATCCTTGATCGTGCAATCGAAAGAGACCCAGGCCTGACATTCGTAATACATCTTGAAACGCGAGGAGGCCGAGATATGGAAGGTCTGCTCGCGGAACAGGCGCACTGGTTTGCGCCCCGCCTGCAACCAGCTCTGCCAGCCCCCGGCCGGAACCAACCGAACCTTTTCGCCACCGGGCGGGATGTCGACCTTGAGGGTGTGTTGCACCTCGAGGTTGAAGTTCAGGGTCAACGCCGAGTCGCTCGGGATCAACACATCGCCGAAATCGAAATCGCCGTTGGGGCCGATGGTGTACGTCAGCGAGCCGGTGTAGTGCCCCGAGGACATCTGCAACGGGTCCGGGGTTTCAAGCTCATAGGCGAAATCCAGGTAATCGAAGCGCAACCACGGGACGTCATATTTCGCCTGTTTTGCACAGGCCCCCAACCTCGGCGTCTTCCAGAAAAATTCGTAGAAATCAGTGCTGTAAAAACCACTGCCGGTGAAGTCGCAAGGCTGTGGTGGATACACCCAGCTCGAGCCCCATAAACGATTGTGGGCAATCTGGTAATTCTCAGCGCCGCCCACCAGTTCCATCACATCATCGGTGACCGCGCGCGAGCCAACGCCAGCGATGCGTATGCGCACCCTTTGCGGGTCGCCGGTCGCTTCGTTTATCACCGTCAGGTCTCGCCAATTCGCCGGTGCCTTTAACATCGCCCCTTGCCGTTGGGATGGATGATTAGCCAGGATCGGCGCACGTGAATGGAATTGAACCGGCACCTGCAAACTGAATAAATCGTCGCTCTCACACTGTTGCGCATGGCTTTGACAGTACCCGCTGGGCGGCGTGGTATTGGTGAATTTGTTGAGGTGCGGATGCGCCGAATCCGGCTTGAACAACGCCGTGATCGTAGCCACGTGAGCCTCGACTGGGCTGGCGACGGCACACGCGAGCAAGGCCGCCGCCCACCAATGGCCAGTACGTGAAACGAAAGAACGCGAGACGTTCATGTAAGCCAAACCTCCGATAACCAGATACAACGACGGGCCAATCAACCCGCCGTCTCGGCGTTGTGGGTGGCATCCGCCAGGGTGTCCGGCGAACAGCGCAAATCACCGATCATCAGCACGTTGTTTTCACTGCGGTGTTTGTCGATATCGAGGCGGAACTGGCAGAGCAACTGGTCGGCATACCGCACCTCCAGGGTCGGTGAGCCGGCGTTCATTTCCATCGAGAAGAAGCCATCGACCTCGCTGACGCCACGGCTGGCGTGGTTGATCACGTGGTGGCCCTTGAGCGGTCGCCCCTGCGGATCGAGCAGACGTCCGAGCACGGTCAGGGTTTTCATCACCCGCACCTTGCGGTACTCCACGCCCCCCTTGTTCAGGTGATAACGGCTGCGCGCCGGCTCGATACTCGCCGCCGGTACATCCGTGCCCTCGAAGTCGAAGCTCACCGAACTGTTTTTGTAGGCGGTCAGCGGAATGAAATTGCGTCCGGGACGCAGCGCCGCACTGCCGCCGCTGAGGTCATCGGCACGCAGGGCGATCCCGTCGATATCTGACTCGACGTCGACGATCATCCCGGCGCCCCGCCCTTGATGCTGGCTGGTCAGGGCCATGCGTTGCGCCCCCACCACCAGGGTGCTGTCGAGGTTCACGCCACCGGTGAATTTTTCGCTGAACGATGAGCGTTGGATAAACCCGTCGCCGTTGACGACGTCGGAGCTGAAGCTCGCCAGGCTCGACAAGCCGACGCCATAGGTATCGGTGAGCGCAGTCACCGAGACGCTCTGTAACACGTGGTCCTGCAGGTCTTTGCGGTAGCCGAAGGACGCATTGTTGTCGCGGTTGCCATCACGGGCCGTGCGGCTGCCGATGCTGCCGGAAATCTGCTGCCCCGGCCCACCGAGCGCCATGTTGACACTCAGGTCGACCCCACGATTACGCGCGTCACCGCTGCTATAGCTGCCGGGGCGATCGAACAGCGACAACCGCCAGTTGGCATCGCTGCCAAACAGTTGGGTGCGTTGCGTCCAGCCCAGGTCGACCCCCACGCCTTCAACGTTCCCCTCGCTGTGGGAGACGCGCGCATTGAGCGAGTTTTTACGACTGACCCGATGATTGAGCGCCAGCGATGAGTTGCTGGCCTCGCCGGTAAACACGTTGCGTTGGCGCACGCGAGTGCCGTCGGGCAGGGTTTCGTAAGTGTTGGTGGTGTCGAGCCAACTACGGTTGTGGCTGATCACCAGGCTGCCAGAGCCGTAGTTGTACAGCCCTTGCAGGTCAGCACCGGTGCCGTGATCTTCGGTCTGGTAGAGGTTGGCGTAGAGACTGGTGCTATCGCCCAGGCTCCAATCGATGGAGCTGCCGTACTGCAGCTTTTCCTGCACCTGACGGGCCGAAAGCCCGAGAATCAACCGCGGGTGCAGCAGGTAGTTGATCGATGCGCCCGCGGTGAGATCACCGCTGTCCTGTTCATCCCAGTTGCTCAGCAGTTTGCTTTCCTGCCCGGCAAACACGTTGTAACGCCAGCGCTCCTCGTGGTTGCGCCAGTTGTTGGGCTTGTAGATCAGTTCCTGGGTGGTCGAGGTGATTTGCCCGTCTTCGATCAAGCGCACCTCCACCTCGTAGATGCCCCCTGGCAGCGGACGAGTGTCGAGGGTCTGCAAACCGGCCGGTACCGACTGTGTGTTGATCAGCAGGCCCTCGCGATAGATCTCGACGGATGCCTGGCGGTTGGCCGTGACATACACCGGGTAAACGCTGGGCTTGGGGCTGTCGATCGCCAGGCTGTCGGAGCTGCCAAACATCACGCCCACCGCGGTGTCGGGGCTGGTACCGAAGGAGCGCGGCTCCCGTGTCAGGCCTTCGGAACTGGGAGTGAAGTAGCCCAGGCGGACAAAACTGCCCTGCAGTTCGCGCTGGGTGTAAAGCTCATGCACGGAGTGGTAGGTCTTGTCGTCCGGGCCGCCCAGACGCGCCAATTGCATGTTGAATGCCTGGCTCCAGTTGCCCAGGCTGGCGCTGGCCTCCAGCCCAAAACGTCCGCCCAGGTCTTGATCCTGGCCGCCGTTGAGATTGAGCTGGTTACGTACCATCAACCCGCTGCTGCCGCCTTCGGGCTGATCGTAGAAATGTTTGACTTGGCTATCGCGCTCGGCATTTTCGGTGACGATCGACAGCAAAGAATTTTCCAGGTTGTAGTGCACCGCCAGCATCTGCTCCGGGCATTGGCCCGTGCAGGCGCCCAGCGCCACACCGGACTTCAGGATATCGGCCCAGGTGTCACGCTCACCGGCACCAAAACGGCTTTCGCTGGTGTCGGTGAAATCGAGCAAGGTCACTCGGTCATCGCGGGACAACACAATCATCGCCTCGCCCAGCGGTTGTTGATCGAGTTCAACCCGCACCGCCAATGGCACATCAAAAAAATGCTCCTCGAATTCCGCCGGCAAGCCTTTGGCCTGGGCCAGCAAACTTCGCGGCGTGGTATCAACGGAAGCGGGCGCCGCAAATGCACTGCTACAAAGCAGCAGCGCAAGCGCCGTCGCGATGGGCGTCATCGGGAACATGAACAAATACTCTGATTGCAAAGAAGTCGATGCCCGACCGACAAACAGAAATGTTTGCCGGCCGGTTCGTTACTGAGAGCAGTAAGCGATTAAGAGCCAGGGTTGTGCTTACACAGAAGGCTCGACCACCATCGTGACGATGCCGGTGTAATCACCTGCTTCTGGCTTGGCACCGACGGCCGAGATCTTGAACGGTGCGCGATAGCGTATGTTCGACTCGTCCGCACCCACCACTTCCTGGGAAGTGGTGGTCAGTTGCTTGCCATTGAGTTCGACTTTCAGGGCAATGGTCTTGCTGCCACCGATCAGCATGGGCGTACCTTCCAGGCGGGCGTTGACCTTGCCTGCGGTGTGCAAAACGTCAAAGTGACCGTCCACGGTACGCATGGCACCGGTCGATGGGTTGAAGCTCATGTCCTGGTCCTTGTTGACCAGATCCGAATCAACCGGAACAGCATAGAAATCATCGGCCGGGACATGGGCAATCAGACTGATGGAGTGGCGGGCTTCGGTGGCGGCAAATGCCAGGGAGGAACTGAAGGCCAGAACAGCCAGGGGAGCAGTAAGCGCGAGTTTCTTCAACATCATTCAATACCTGTCTTTTTTAAAGGGTCGATGCCGTAAAAGCGACAACTGACTGTGACCAGCCAGACGCCGAGATGGCGTTTTGTCTCAACTTTCAAAGCCAGCAAATCATCGACCATTTATTTTTAAAAGTAAGCAGGCAAGTTCCGTATTTGGCGTAGCTATAGTTCGATCAAAGTTGAAAGAAAAAACAATAAAAATCAAACATTAACATCAACATCCGTAAGGCATTAACCACAAACAGATTATCGAAAAATACCACACAGATGAAACCATTAGTGCAACTTCCGTAAGACTAATAGCAAGACCTTTATAAAGAAAGGGGCAAACAAGTTAATTAGAGCGTTAGCACTAAAAACACCGGCGAGCGCAATAAACAAATGCCCCCCTGGGAAGGATCAAACCCGACCCAGGCGAGCACAGGGGGGCCTGGCAGATTCGCTGGACGTGTCGATCAGAGGGGTTGCATGCCGCCTGCACCGTTGGTCCGGGGTGCTTGCATTTTCTAAAAGATATATCTTAAGTTGTGTCTAAACACGACGAGAGAAGACTGAAATGAGAGACCATCATTCCCACCGCGAACACGCAGACGGCCGCGACGGCTTCGAAAAACGCCCTGGCCCGGGCCGCGAACGCGGTGGCCGCGGGCCCCGGGTATTCGCCCCTGGCGACCTGAAACTGCTGTTGCTGGCGTTGATCGCCGAACAGCCCTGCCACGGCTATGACCTGATCCGCCAGATCGAAAGCATGTTCGATGGTGCCTATAGCCCCAGCCCCGGGGTGATCTACCCGACCCTGACCTTCCTGGAAGAAAGCGAACTGATCCTGGGCGATGCCGACGGCGGAAAAAAACGCTACGCCATCACCGACGCCGGGCGCCAGTCGCTGGGCGAACAGGCGATTGCCCTGGACGGCGTGCGTATGCGCATTGACGTCAGCAAGCGCTCCCTGCGCGGCCACGACCGCCCGGCCGAGATCCATGAGGCGGTGCATAACCTGCGTCACGCCCTGCAGATGCACCACGGTCGCTGGAGCCCGGAAGAAATCCTCCGAGTGCGCGACCTGCTCAACAACACCGCCAAGGCCATCGTCGACGGCCCGCTGTCGTCCCCTGCCCAGGAGAACCCGCAATGACTGAAGTGAACACCCAGACCATTCACCGCGTCATGCACGAGATCAAACGCCGCCGCCTGCAGGTGCTGCGAGTGGTCGACCTGACCCCGCGCATGCGCCGGATCACCGTCGGCGGGCCGGACCTGGCCGGCTTTATCAGCCTGGGCAGCGACGATCATGTGAAATTGCTGTTCCCGCAAAACGCCGAGGAACTGGCCGCCCTGGAGCACTTCGCACCGGGCGCCAACAAGGATCAGGGACCGAAACCGGCGATGCGCGACTACACCCCGCGCCGCTATGACCTGAACACCCTGGAACTGGACATCGATTTTGTCCTGCACGGCGACGGCCCCGCCTCGACCTGGGCCGAACAGGCGCAGCCCGGCCAATTCCTGCACATTGCCGGGCCGCGCGGTTCGATGGTGGTGCCGGATATCTTCGACAGCTATCTGCTGATCGGCGACGAAACCGCCTTGCCCGCCATTGCCCGACGCCTGCAAGAGCTGCCGGCCAATCGCCGGGCGCTGGTGATTGTCGAGGTGGAGAACGGCAAGGAGCAGCAAGTGCTGGAGAGCGCGGCCGAGATCAACGTGATCTGGGTCCTGCGTGAAGCTGGCAAGGACCACCTGCTTTCCACCGTCCGCCAGATACAACTGCCCGGCGGCAGCCTGTACGCCTGGGTCGCCACCGAGAGCAAGTTGTCGCGGCAGATTCGCCGGGTGCTCCTCGATGAGCACGGGCTGGATGAGCAGTTCGTCAAAGCTGCGGGTTACTGGCGCCTGGATGATTCGCCGGAAGAGTAAGCGCGCTCAGCGACGCCGGTCGACCCCGATCAACAGCAGCGCCACAGCAACAAACCCCAGCAGTATCCCCCCGGCATTGATGAACACCTGGAGATAGCCCAGCTTCTCCACATCAATGAACGGGTAGGGATACACCGCCAGCACATGTCCGCGCAGCAGCGAGTAAGCGAAGTACACCAGCGGATAGATCACCCACAATCCGACATGCCCCAGACGCAGCTGGCCCTTGGGCACGCAACGCCACCAATAGAGCAGGAACAGCACGGGCATGACGTCGTGCAGCAACACATCCGCCAGCCACTGCCAGCCTTGCGGGTGCCACAGGTGGCGCAACAGCAGGTTGTAGGCCAGTCCGACCACGACGATGCTCACGGCAACGCCACTGCTGACCCACGGTTGCAGCAACCAACTGCGCCCCTTCGATTGCCGGGTGGTCACGGCGCAGGTCAGCACCGCCGCCACCAGCGTATTGCTCAGCACCGTGAAATAACTGAAGTAACTCACCAGCCCGCCCAACAGGCTGGCGTCGACACTCCAGCGCGCATAAAACACCAGGTACAGCTGAATGCTCAGGCCCAGCCAGCCGAGCGCCGCCGCGAGTTGGACGCAGCGGTGCTCAATAAGTGAAAGTCGCGTCAACACACCTCAGACCGGCCGCTTGGTACGCATCAATTTGACGTAGAGCCGTTCGACTTTCTCGCGCGCCCAGGGAGTCTTGCGCAGGAAGGTCAGGCTCGACTTGATGCTCGGGTCGCTCTTGAAGCAACGGATGTCGATGCGTTCGGCCAGCCCCGACCATTCGTAGTGCTGCACCAGCGCGTTGAGGATCTGTTCCAGCGTCACGCCGTGCAGCGGGTCGGTATTGTGTTCGGTCATGCCGGGCCTTTGGACGAAGAATGAATGAAAGGCGCGCACCTTAGCCGAGCGACTCCACGGGTGGAAGGATTCTGTGCGCAATTCACTCAATGTAGGCCACAGCCGGACACTCGACGACTGTTACCGATTTCGAAAGTCAGCTTGTCGAGAAAAGCCCTTTCTCTATTTGTAACAGATCATTATCCTTCGCACCCTCAAGCTGAAACGCTTCCGCCAGACACTGCATGCCCTGCCCGCGCAGTTCATTCCATTAGAAAAGACCCTGAAGTTCTTCTTTATGCCTTACTTGCAGATTTTCCGAGACAGCGCTGTCTCAACAGCCCGCCGAAAGACCCTGAGCCTGATCGCCGGCACCACCGCGCTTGGCCTGGCGAGCGGTATCCAGGCGGCACCGGCCTTCGACAGCAACTCGCCCTGGATGCTCGGCGACTGGAACGGCACGCGCAGTGAACTCGCCGCCAAGGGCTACGACTTCAAGCT
The DNA here is from genome assembly GCF_024519635.1 of Pseudomonas sp. Pse1. Lineage (NCBI taxonomy): Bacteria > Pseudomonadati > Pseudomonadota > Gammaproteobacteria > Pseudomonadales > Pseudomonadaceae > Pseudomonas > Pseudomonas sp. Pse1. Next base: position 231,721 of record NZ_JALJRO010000003.1, on the reverse strand, counting down.
CGACTACACCGGGGAAATGGGCAGCAACCTGCACGGCGGCTACGACCATGATCGCACTGCGCGCTACAGCGACCAGTTCGGCCTGGGCACCCACCTGGACCTGCAGAAGATCCTTGGCTGGGATGACGCCGAGTTTCAACTGACGATCACCAAGCGCAGCGGCAACAACATCAGTAACGACCGGATCAACGACCCGCGCGTCGGCGGCTTCACTTCGGCCCAGGAAGTCTGGGGCCGGGGCCAGACCACTCGCCTGACGCAGATGTGGTATCAGCAGAAATTCCTCGACCAGAAGCTCGACATCAAGGCCGGTCGCTTCGGCCAGGGCGAAGACTTCAACAGCTTCCCCTGCGACTTCCAGAACCTGGCGTTCTGCGGCTCCCAGGTCGGCAACTGGGCTGGGTCCATCTGGTACAACTGGCCGGTCAGCCAGTGGGCGCTGCGGGTTAAATATCACCTGACGCCTGAGCTCTACGCGCAGATCGGCACCTACGAACAGAACCCGTCCAACCTCGACAAGGACAACGGCTTCAAGCTCAGCGGCAGCGGCACCCAGGGCACCGTGGTGCCGGTGGAACTGGTGTGGACACCGACACTCAACGGCCTGCCGGGCGAATACCGCGCCGGTTACTACTACAGCAGCGCCAAGGCCAGCGACGTGTACAAGGACAGCCACGGCCAGCCTGCAGCACTCAGCGGCGAAGCCTATCGCAGCGCTTCGAGCAAGCACGGGGTGTGGCTGGGCGTCCAGCAACAGGTGACCAGCGTCGCCAGCGATAACTCGCGCGGTCTGAGCCTGTTTGCCAACGGCACGATGCACGACAAGAAGACCAACGCGATCGACAACTACGTGCAGGCCGGCCTGGTCTACAAAGGCCTGTTCGATGCCCGCGCCAAGGATGACATCGGCTTTGCCATGGCCCGCGTCCACGTCAACCCGGCCTATCGCAAGAATGCCGAGGCCAGCAACCAGGCCCGCGCGGTGTTCGATTACGACAACCCGGCCTACCTGCCACCGCAAGACACCGAGTACAGCGCCGAACTCTATTACGGCGTGCACCTGACCAACTGGCTGACCGTGCGCCCGAACCTGCAGTACATCCGCCATCCCGGTGGCGTGAACGAGGTGGATGACGCGCTGATCGGCGGGATCAAGATCCAGTCGTCGTTCTGACCCGCGCTACAAACCCTGTAGGAGCGAGTGCCCGCTTGCGGCCCGCTCGCGATGAACCCGAAAGCTACGCGGGGTGTCAGGCACCCAACGTCATCGTTTACGTCCATCGCGAGCAGGCTCGCTCCTACAGGGATCACCGTTTTTATCTGAACCACGCCCGCGCACGATCCTCATCTACAGTGAACTTGCGCAAGGCTACTTAAAACGTCACGGAGAATCGCACTATGAGCACTGAAGGTGCTTCAAGTCCAAGCCGCCTGATGCCGAGCCTGCTCGGCATCCTGCTGCTGCTAATGGGCCTGGCCTTGTTGGCCGGGGGGATCAAGCTGAGCATGCTTGGCGGCTCGTTGTACTACCTGCTGGCCGGTATCGGCCTGGCGCTGACCGGCATTCTGCTGCTGGCCGGCCGTCGCGCAGCCTTGGGCCTGTATGCACTGGTGCTGCTGGCCAGTACCGCCTGGTCGTTGTGGGAAGTCGGCCTGGACTGGTGGCAACTGGTGCCGCGGCTGTCGCTGTGGTTCGCCCTCGGCGTGGTCCTGCTGCTGCCGTGGTTCCGTCGTCCGTTGCTGCGCCAGGGCCCGGCACCACTGGGCACCGCCGCCTTGAGCGTGGCCGTGGTGATCGCCGGCGCCGCTGCCGTGGGCAGCCAGTTCACCCACCCGGGCGAAGTGCTCGGCGAACTGGGTCGCGACAGCACCGACATGACCAGCACCGCCCCGGCCATGCCGGATGGCGATTGGCAGGCCTATGGTCGCAGCGAGTTTGGCGACCGCTACTCGCCGCTCAAGCAGATCACCCCGGAAAACGTCGGCAAGCTGCAGGAAGCCTGGCGCATCCGCACCGGCGACCTGCCCACCGCGGGCGACCCGGTGGAGCTGACCAACGAAAACACCCCGCTCAAGGTCAACGGCATGCTGTATGCCTGCACCGCTCACAGCAAGGTGCTGGCGCTGGACCCGGACACCGGCAAGGAAATCTGGCGTTTCGACCCGCAGATCAAGAGCCCCGTGGGCTTCAAGGGCTTCGCCCACATGACCTGCCGTGGCGTTTCCTACTATGACGAAAACGCCTACGCCCAATCGGATGTCGCTTCCAACGCAGCGATTTCCGAGGCCGGCAAGGCCGTGGCCCAGGCCTGCCCACGCCGCCTGTACCTGCCCACCGCCGACGCGCGCCTGATCGCTCTCAATGCCGACACCGGCAAGGTTTGCGAAGGCTTCGGCAACCAGGGCGTGGTCGACCTGACCACCGGTATCGGTCCGTTCACCCCGGGCGGCTACTACGCCACCTCGCCAGCCGCGATCACCCGTGACCTGGTGATCATGGGCGGCCACGTGACCGACAACGAGTCGACCAACGAGCCGTCCGGCGTGATCCGCGCTTTCGACGTCCACGACGGTCACCTGGTGTGGAACTGGGACAGCAACAACCCGGACGCCACCGAGCCTCTGCCTGAAGGCGAACACTACAGCCGCAACTCGGCGAACATGTGGTCGCTGGCCAGCGTCGACGAAAAACTCGGCATGGTCTACCTGCCACTGGGCAACCAGACACCTGACCAATGGGGCGCCGATCGCACTCCGGGCGCCGAGAAATTCAGCGCTGGCCTGGTGGCCCTGGACCTGGCCACCGGCAAGGTGCGCTGGAACTACCAGTTCACCCACCACGACCTGTGGGACATGGACGTTGGCAGCCAGCCAACCCTGTTGGACATGAAAACCGCCGACGGCGTGAAACCGGCGCTGATCGCCCCGACCAAACAGGGCAGCCTGTATGTGCTCGACCGTCGTGACGGCACGCCGATCATCCCGATCCGCGAGATCCCTGTTCCACAGGGCGCTGTCAAAGGTGACCACACCGCACCGACCCAGGCCCGTTCGGACCTCAACCTGCTGGCTCCGGAACTCACCGAAAAAGCCATGTGGGGCGCCAGCCCGTTCGACCAGATGCTGTGCCGCATCCAGTTCAAGGAACTGCGCTACGAAGGCCAATACACCCCGCCGTCGGAACAGGGCAGCCTGATCTACCCGGGTAACGTCGGTGTGTTCAACTGGGGCGGCGTGTCGGTCGACCCGGTGCGCCAGATGCTGTTCACCAGCCCGAACTACATGGCCTTCGTCTCGAAAATGGTGCCACGCGCCCAAGTGGCGGCCGGCAGCAAGCGCGAGAGCGAAACCGCCGGGGTGCAACCGAACACCGGCGCGCCTTACGCGGTGATCATGCACCCGTTCATGTCGCCGTTCGGCGTACCGTGCCAGGCCCCCGCCTGGGGCTATGTGGCCGGGATCGACCTGACCACTGGCAAAGTGGCGTGGAAGCGCAAGAACGGCACCAGCCGCGACAGCTCGCCACTGCCTATCGGCCTACCGATCGGCGTGCCAAGCATGGGCGGCTCGATCGTCACTGCCGGCGGCGTCGGCTTCCTCAGCGGCACCCTGGACCAGTACCTGCGCGCCTATGACGTCAACACCGGCAAGGAACTGTGGAAAGCCCGCCTGCCAGCGGGCGGCCAGGCCACGCCTATGACCTACACCGGCAAGGACGGCAAGCAGTACGTGCTGCTGGTGGTCGGTGGTCACGGCTCCCTGGGTACCAAAATGGGCGACTACGTGATCGCCTACAAACTGCCGGAATAAGCTTTCCCGGCGGTATGAAAAAGGCGACAACCTCCCGGTAGTCGCCTTTTTTCTGCGCGAGCCAATCAGTCTCCAGGTAACAAAGCGCTTACCAAACAAACCGCGCCCACCATTGAAACCACCCGCCACCTGCCCCATCTAAGACCCATACCCCATTGCGCAGGTGCCCCATGAGCGACCAGCAAGCATTCCCCGAAGACCTCAGCGAATACGCCGATCCGCAGAACGCCGAACACCCCGCCCACTCCGGCAAAGGCCTGGCCTTGCCCGGGCAGAACCTGCCGGACAAGGTCTACATCATCCCGATTCACAACCGGCCGTTCTTCCCTGCGCAAGTGCTGCCGGTCATTGTCAATGAAGAGCCCTGGGCCGAAACCCTGGACCTCGTGGCCAAGTCCGAGCACCACTCCCTGGCGCTGTTCTACATGGACACCCCACAGGAAGATCCCCGACACTTCGACACCAGCGCACTGCCGCTCTACGGCACCCTGGTCAAGGTCCACCACGCCAGCCGCGAGAACGGCAAACTGCAATTTGTCGCCCAGGGCCTGACCCGTGTCCGACTCAAGACCTGGCTCAAACACCACCGCCCACCGTACCTGGTGGAAGTTGAATACCCGCACCAGCCGAGCGAGCCGACCGATGAGGTCAAGGCCTACGGCATGGCGCTGATCAACGCGATCAAAGAGCTGCTGCCGCTCAACCCGCTGTACAGCGAAGAACTGAAGAATTACCTCAACCGCTTCAGCCCCAACGATCCCTCGCCGCTGACTGATTTCGCTGCCGCGTTGACTTCGGCCACCGGCAATGACCTGCAGGAAGTCCTCGACTGCGTGCCCATGCTCAAGCGCATGGAAAAAGTCCTGCCAATGCTGCGCAAGGAAGTCGAAGTCGCGCGCCTGCAGAAAGAAATCTCCGCCGAAGTGAACCGCAAGATCGGCGAACACCAGCGCGAATTTTTCCTCAAGGAACAACTCAAGGTCATCCAACAGGAACTGGGCCTGACCAAGGACGACCGCAGCGCCGATGTCGAGCAGTTTGAACAACGCCTGACCGGTAAAGTCCTGCCGCCGCAGGCACAAAAACGCATCGAAGAAGAACTCAATAAACTGTCGATCCTCGAAACCGGCTCGCCGGAATACGCCGTGACTCGCAACTACCTGGAGTGGGCGACCGCCGTGCCCTGGGGCATCTACGGCGAGGATAAGCTCGACCTCAAGCTCGCGCGCAAAGTGCTCGATAAACACCATGCGGGCCTCGATGACATCAAGGACCGCATTCTCGAATTCCTCGCCGTGGGCGCCTACAAGGGCGAGATCGCCGGTTCCATCGTGTTGCTGGTCGGCCCGCCGGGCGTGGGCAAGACCAGTATCGGCAAGTCCATCGCCGAATCCCTCGGGCGGCCGTTCTATCGCTTCAGCGTCGGCGGCATGCGCGATGAAGCCGAGATCAAGGGTCACCGCCGCACCTATATTGGCGCGCTGCCGGGCAAGCTAGTGCAGGCGTTGAAGGACGTCGAAGTGATGAACCCGGTGATCATGCTCGACGAGATCGACAAGATGGGCCAAAGCTTCCAGGGCGACCCGGCCTCGGCGCTGCTGGAAACCCTTGACCCGGAACAGAACGTCGAATTCCTCGACCACTACCTGGACCTGCGCCTGGACCTGTCGAAAGTGCTGTTCGTCTGCACCGCCAACACCCTCGACTCGATCCCCGGCCCGTTGCTCGACCGTATGGAAGTGATTCGCCTGTCGGGCTACATCACCGAAGAGAAAGTCGCGATCGCCAAGCGTCACCTGTGGCCCAAGCAGCTGGAAAAGGCCGGCGTGGCGAAAACCAGCCTGTCCATCAGCGACAGCGCGCTCAAGGCGCTGATCGACGGTTACGCCCGCGAAGCCGGCGTGCGTCAGCTGGAAAAACAACTGGGCAAACTGACGCGCAAAGCGGTGATCAAGTTGATGGATGATCCGCAGCAAGTGATCAAGATCGGCCCCAAGGACCTGGAAACCTCGCTGGGTATCCCGGTGTTCCGCAACGAGCAAGTGCTTTCAGGCACCGGGGTGATCACCGGCCTGGCCTGGACCAGCATGGGCGGCGCCACCCTGCCGATCGAAGCCACGCGCATCCACACCCTCAACCGCGGCTTCAAGCTCACCGGGCAGTTGGGTGAGGTGATGAAGGAATCGGCTGAGATCGCCTACAGCTACGTCAGTTCTCACCTCAAGCAGTTCGGTGGCGATGCCAAGTTCTTCGACGAAGCCTTCATCCACCTGCACGTGCCGGAAGGTGCCACGCCCAAGGACGGCCCGAGTGCCGGCGTGACCATGGCCAGCGCCCTGCTCTCGTTGGCGCGCAACCAGCCGCCGAAGAAAGGCGTGGCAATGACCGGCGAACTGACCCTGACCGGGCATGTACTGCCGATTGGCGGGGTGCGGGAAAAGGTAATTGCCGCGCGGCGGCAGAAGATTCATGAACTGATCCTGCCGGAACCCAACCGGGGCAGCTTCGAAGAACTGCCGGACTACCTCAAGGAAGGGATTACCGTGCACTTTGCCAAGCGCTTTGCGGATGTGGCGAAGGTGTTGTTCTGATCCTTCTGTAGCGCCTGTCCTGGCCTCTCGCGGGCAAGTCCGCGAGAGGCCAGACCTGCCAATCCATTTCCCAGACATCCATGGCCCACTGTCACAATTTGTCTCATCTTCGGTTATGCTCGCCGTTCGTCGCGAAATTCCGGAGCGCCTGATTTTGATGTCCCCCACCCGCCTGTTATTGCCCCTGAGCCTTGCCCTGCTGGCAGCCTGTGCCTCGCAACCCAAGCAAAACCTGACGGTTGAGAAGCAGAGCCAGTGCCCGGTGCAACTGCACACCGGGCAAAACCTGATCCTGACCCTGCCGAGCAACCCGACCACGGGCTATCGCTGGGCAATTCAGGATTCAGCCGGTGGCGTGCTGCGGGCGATCAGCCCCGAGGTGTATACCAACCCGGAAAACAGCGGCCTGGTGGGCAGCGCCGGTGTTTCTACCTGGCGCTTTCAGGCGTTCAGCAGCGGTAACGGCCGCCTGCGCCTGACCTCGCAGCAGCCTTGGGCGCCGGAAGTGGATCCGGTCGAGACCTTCGACTGCGCGATCACGGTGAACTGATGGGCTGGTTGATTCTGGCGCTGATGGGGGCGGTCACCTTCCTCTACGGGGTAAGCGTGCACGCCGAGTTGCTGTGCCTGCTGGTCAAGCCGCTGCCGGTCCTGGCATTGCTCGGCTGGCTGCACGATGCACCGCCGAGCGAATACCGTCGCTGGATCAGCCTGGGACTGATCTTTTCCCTGCTCGGCGACGTGCTGCTGGCCTGGCCGGGCGATCTGTTCGTGTTCGGCCTCGGGGCGTTCCTGGTGGCGCACCTGGCGTATCTGAAAGCCTATTTGAGCGATTGCCGGCGTCCGGCGCTGCCAGCGCTGATCATTGCTCTGGTAGTCGGTGCCGTGCTGCTGGGGATCCTGATTGCCCACGGCCTCGGCCCGCTGCTGATCCCCGTGATTGTCTACGGCACCGCCATCAGCGCCATGCTCTGGCGCGCCCTGGCCCGCCTCGGCAGCGATGTGCCCAAGCGCTCCGCCTTGTTGGCCGCCGCGGGTGCCCTGGCCTTTGTGTTTTCCGACAGCGTGATCGGTATCGACCGCTTTGCCGTGCCGTTTTCGGCCGCGCCTTATGTGATCATCATCAGTTACTGGCTGGGGCAATGGGGCATCGCGGCGTCAGCCTTTTCCCAAAGCCATCGCCCGGAACGCGAGCAGCCATAGCACGGCCCGGCGCGGTTTATCAGACAAGCCGCGCATCCCCTCGCCAACTTGGCTAAAATGCCGGCCTTTTCCATATCACCGCTGGAACCGCCGTGAGCAAAGAACCCGATCGCCTTTTCGCCCAGCCTTTGGCCCAGGTGCCTGACTTCGCCTTTAACGAGGATGTGGTGCGGGTGTTCCCGGACATGATCAAGCGCTCGGTGCCGGGTTATCCGACCATTGTCGAGAACCTCGGCGTGCTCGCCGCGCAGTTTGCCCAGCCCAACAGCGTGCTGTACGACCTCGGTTCGTCCCTCGGCGCGGTGACCCAGGCCCTGCGCCGTCACGTGCGCACCGACGGCTGCCGGGTAATCGCGGTGGATAACTCGGCGGCCATGGTCGAGCGCTGCCGCGAGTACCTGAATGGTCAGGATTCGATGTTCCAGGAGTTGTTGCCAGTAGAGGTGATCGAAGGCGACATCCTCGCCCTGGACTTCCAGCCGGCCTCGGTGGTGGCGCTGAACTTCACCCTGCAATTCATCGCGCCGTCGCAGCGCACTGAATTGCTCGCGCGGATCCGCCAGTCGCTACTGCCCGGCGGCGCCCTGATCCTTTCGGAAAAACTGCGCTTTGAAGACCTGCAGGAGCACGAGTTGCTCACCGATCTGCACATCGCCTTCAAGCGCGCCAACGGTTACAGCGAACTGGAAATTGCCCAGAAGCGCAGCGCCATCGAAAACGTCATGAAGCCCGACAGCCTCGAAGAACACCGCGAACGCCTGCTGGCCGCCGGATTCTCGAAAGTCGTGCCGTGGTTCCAGTGTCTTAACTTTGCCTCGTTGATTGCCTTGCCATGATTGATCTGTCCCCCCTCGCCCGCCGTCTGGCTGGTACACCGCTGGCTGAATGGGCCAAGACCCTGCAAGCGCAACTCGACGTCAAGATGGAGAAAGGCCACGGCGACCTTGAGCGCTGGCAAAGCGCGCTGGATGCCCTGCCAAAGATCCAGCCCACTGAAGTCGATCTACTCAATGGCCTGAAGCTCGACACCGATTGCGACGCCGAAACCCGGGCACAGATGCGCACCGCACTGATGGGCCTGTCACCATGGCGCAAGGGCCCGTTCGACCTGTTCGGCGTGCATGTCGACACCGAATGGCGTTCGGACTGGAAATGGTCGCGGGTCGCGCCTCACCTGGATCTCAAAGGAAAGCGCATCCTCGACGTCGGCTGCGGCAACGGCTATTACATGTGGCGCATGCTCGGAGCCGGGGCCGACAGCGTGATCGGCGTCGACCCGAACTGGCTGTTTTTCTGCCAGTTCCAGGCGGTTCAGCGCTACCTGTCCGAACCCAACGCCTGGCACCTGCCCTTCCCCTTCGAAGACCTGCCGCCTAACCTGGAAGGCTTCGACACCGTATTCTCCATGGGTGTGTTCTATCACCGCCGCTCGCCGATCGAGCATCTGCTGGCGCTCAAGGACTGCCTGGTCAAGGGTGGCGAACTGGTGCTGGAAACTCTGGTAATCGAAGGCGACGAGCAACAGGTACTGGTGCCGGAAGATCGTTATGCGCAGATGCGTAACGTCTGGTTCCTGCCGTCGGTGCCGGCGCTGATGCTATGGCTGCGCCGTGCCGGGTTCAGCGATGTGCGCTGTGTGGATGTGAGTACTACGACGGTCGAGGAACAGCGTGGCACCGAGTGGATGAAGTATCAGTCGCTGAGGGATTTCCTCGACCCCGAGGACCACAGCAAGACCATCGAAGGCCTGCCGGCGCCGATGCGGGCGGTGATTGTCGCCAGAAAATAATGCAGAAACCTGTAGGAGCGAGCCTGCTCGCGATGGACTTGAAAGCGCCGCATTCATTCAGAAAGCCCGCGTTATCGTTGTCCACCATCGCGAGCAGGCTCGCTCCTACAGGGGGTCGGTGCTTAGTCTGAAGCTTTTGCTCTGCGAGCCTTGAAGAACTCGCTCAACACCGTCCCGCACTCCTCGGCCAGCACCCCACCCTCATACAGCACCCGGTGATTCAAGAAGCCCTGGCTGAAGAACTGTCCCTGGCTCTGCACAATCCCCGCCTTGGGCTCCAGCGCGCCGTACACCACCCGGGCAATCCGCGAGTGGACGATCAGCCCGGCGCACATGCTGCAGGGTTCCAGCGTCACATACAGCGTGCTGCCGGGCAGACGATAGTTATTCAGAGCCTGGGCGGCGGCGCGAATCGCGACCATCTCGGCGTGGGCACTGGGGTCGCTGCCGCTGATCGGGCAATTAAAGCCGCGACCGATGATTTCGCCGTTCTGCACCAGCACCGCGCCCACTGGCACCTCACCGAGGGCCGCACCTTGCGCGGCCAGGGCGAGCGCCTCGCGCATGAAATGCTGGTCGCGGCTGCGGTCGATAATGGCCGCTGGACGAATCTGGCGCATCACTTCACCTCGATCGCGGCCATCAGGCCGGTTTCCATATGGTCGATCACATGGCAGTGGAACATCCACACCCCCGGGTTATCGGCCACCAGCGCCACTTGCGCGCGCTCGTTCTTGCCCAGCAGGTAAGTGTCGGTGAAGTACGGAATCACCTTGTGCCGGTTCGAGGCGATCACCTTGAAACTCATGCCGTGCAGGTGAATCGGGTGTTGGTACTGGGTCATGTTCTTCAATTCGAAAATATAGCTCTGCCCCAGCTTGAGGCTGGCAATCGGCCGGTCGGCGCAGGTCTTGTCGGTGATGTCCCAGGCCTGGCCGTTGATCTGCCACAGGCTCGGCGGCTTGCCGTTCTCGACATTCACCGAGACCGAACCGACCCATTCGAAATTGAAGTTGAGTTTCTCGGCGTTGGCCATGTCCGGTTCGGCAATCGGATTGGCCGGTAGTGCTGGCGGCCACTCGGTCGGCGCGTCGCTGTTGGCCACCGAGCGCAAGGTGCCCAAGCGCACCGGGCCGTTACGCAGAGACAATTCCTCACCCGCCGCCGGCGCCTTGATCGCCAGGCAAATGCGCATGCCCGGACCCAGCCAGTAATCCTTGCCCAACGGCCGCGGCTCGACCGGGTTGCCGTCCAGCGCATAAATCTGCGCTTCGACGCCCGGGATGTTGATGCGATAGGTCAGGGTATTGTCGAGATTAAGCAGACGCACGCGAGTAATCTGCCCGGCAGGCAAGTCGATGACGGGCAATGGCACGCCGTTGATGGTCGACAGGCGCCCCGCCGTACCGCCGCGCGCCGCTTCCCGGGGGATGCTGAATTCGACGAAATTGCCCACGTCATCGATATGCCAGTTCTTCAGGCTCAGGGTCTTTTCGTACTTGAACCCAGTGGGCTCGCGCTCCTCGACAATCAACGGCCCGACCAGGCCACGGCCCAGCTCTTCGCTGCTGCTGACATGGGGGTGGTACCAGTAGCTGCCGGCATCCGGCACGCGGAACTTGTAGTCGAAATACTCGCCTGGCAGCACCGGCAGTTGCGAGACGTAGGGCACACCATCCATCTCCAGCGGCAGGCGGATGCCGTGCCAGTGAATGGTGGTCGCCACTGGCAGGTGGTTGATGAAACGCACCCGCAGCCACTCCCCCTGACGCACCCGCAACTCGGTCCCAGGCGCCGAAGGGCCAAAGGCCCAGGCCTGGGTCTTGTGCCCGGGCACCAGCTCCACGTCCAGCGGCGCGGCAATCAACTCGTAGTCATGACCGGCGTTGGCGTCCGCCACTTTCCCCAGCCAGTAACGCGATGCACCACCGGCCCCGACGCCAACCACTGCCAGACCGGCCAGACCACCAAGTATTTGTCGACGGGTAAAGGACATGGACTCAACTACCTCACGTATCTGCCGCAGGCCCAGGGCCCGCAAAAGGCGAATACGATACACCCGCAATTGCGAAAGAAACAGCAAAGCGCACGTGACTACGGGACGCAGGGTGGCCAGGTTGGCGGCTACCCATGAGCTCCCTGCGCGGTCAGTTTGCGGCGCTATCGACTTTTCGAACGCCAATGGTTTTGCGTTCACCGGTCGCGCTGACTTCGTACACGTTCATGACCCACGTGTCGGCGATCACGGTTTCAACCAGGTAATTCTTCTTAGCTTGCGGCGTGAATTGCTGCGCAGCAGGCTGCTCCTTGTCGAACGGCGTAGGCATGGGAATACCGTTCAAGGTAAACGATTTGGCCTTGACCTTCCCTTCCACGTAGACGGTTTTGTCAGCCTCGACCAGTTGACTGATGCTGTCCGTACCACCGGCCATTTTCTTCAGATAAGCCGGTATGCGCTTGAAGTAAGCGGAGTCATAAACCCGATCACCCGCGCTCTCAAATCCCGCATTGTCATAGCCGTACGTGTAACTGACAGGATGATCACCCTCGCCGCCTATGGTTCGGAAAGTCATGCTGGCTTGATGGTCATTCATGGCCAGTGGAACTACCGGCTCTGAAGTAAGATCACCCGCCTGGCGGCTGCTGCAGCCGGTCATGACAAGCGCGAAAGTGATTGCTAATGGAAAAGCCAAAGAGGTTTTCATTCGATCCCTGAACAAGCTAGAAGTAGGCCTGTGTAGAGCCACTTGCACAGCTAAAGTTCCTGGAAGTGCCCCTTCTGCCGATGCGCATAGCTGCCAGATTCTGCCACCCCCAAAAAGCCAAAAGCCCGCATTTACGCGGGCTTCAGGGTGTTTCTTGCTAGTGGGTGCCGGTCAGTACCGGACGTCCATCATTCCCACTCAATGGTCGCTGGCGGCTTGCTCGACACGTCGTAAGTAACGCGGGAGATGCCTTCGATTTCATTGATGATGCGTCCGCTGACGGTTTCCAGCAGTTCGTAAGGCAGGTGTGCCCAACGTGCGGTCATGAAGTCGATGGTTTCCACGGCACGCAAGGCCACGACCCAGGCGTAACGACGGCCATCGCCAACCACGCCTACCGATTTCACCGGTTGGAACACCACGAACGCCTGGCTGACCTTGTGGTACCAGTCGGCCTTGCGCAGTTCTTCGATGAAGATGTGGTCGGCGCGACGCAGCAGGTCGGCGTATTCCTTCTTCACTTCACCGAGGATCCGCACGCCCAGGCCCGGGCCCGGGAACGGATGACGGTAGACCATGTCGTACGGCAGGCCCAGTTCCAGGCCCAGACGACGGACTTCGTCCTTGAACAGTTCGCGCAGTGGCTCGACCAGTTTCAAGTTCATTTCTTCCGGCAAGCCGCCCACGTTGTGGTGCGACTTGATCACGTGGGCCTTGCCGCTTTTCGCGCCAGCCGACTCGATCACGTCCGGGTAGATGGTGCCCTGGGCCAGGTACTTGATGTTGTCCAGCTTGCAGGATTCGGCATCGAACACGTCGATGAACGTGCGACCGATGATCTTGCGCTTCTTCTCCGGGTCGGCTTCGCCGGCCAGGTTACCGAGGAACTGCTCTTCGGCGTTGGCACGGATCACCTTGACGCCCATGTTCTCGGCGAACATGGCCATCACTTGCTCGCCTTCGTGAAGGCGCAGCAAACCGTTGTCGACGAAGACGCAGGTCAGTTGGTCGCCAATCGCCTTGTGCAGCAGCGCGGCGACTACCGAGGAGTCGACGCCACCGGACAAGCCCAGCAGGACGTTGTCGGTGCCGACCTGGGCACGGATGTTGGCGATCGCGTCTTCGGCGATCTTCGACGGCGTCCACAGCGCTTCGCAGCCGCAGATGTCGAGGATGAAGCGCGACAGGATGCGCCCGCCCTGCTTGGTGTGGGTCACTTCCGGGTGGAACTGCACGCCGTAGTAGCCGCGCTCGTCGTTGAACATGCCGGCGATCGGGCAGCTCGGGGTGCTGGCCAGGATGTGGAAGTCTTCCGGCATCTTGGTGACCTTGTCACCGTGGCTCATCCATACGTCGAGGCCGAACAGGCCGTCGGCGTCGATGTGGTCTTCGATGCCGTCGAGCAGGCGGCTCTTGCCGACCACGTCAACGCGGGCATAACCGAACTCACGCAGCTCGGAACCTTCGACCTTGCCACCCAGCTGTTCAGCCATGGTCTGCATGCCGTAGCAGATACCGAAGACCGGCACGCCCAGGTCAAACACCGCTTGCGGGCAGCGTGGGCTGTCGGCGACGTGCACAGACTCGGGGCCGCCGGCGAGGATGACGCCTTTGGGAGCGAACTCGCGAATCGCTGCATCGTCCATGTCGAACGGGTGCAGTTCGCAGTACACGCCGATCTCACGCACGCGGCGGGCGATCAGTTGGGTGTACTGGGAACCGAAGTCGAGGATCAGGATTCGGTGAGCGTGAATGTCGAGGGCCATGATTCAGTCTCGTCTAGATAATTCAGAAACAGTCGTGATTCAGAAACAACTCGGGGCTGAATCAAACAGCCCCGGTCGTTAACTTTTTACTGAAGGCTCAACCTACGCGGTAGTTTGGCGCTTCTTTGGTGATCTGCACGTCGTGGACATGAGACTCGGCCATGCCGGCGCCGGTGATGCGCACGAACTCAGGCCGGGTGCGCATTTCCTCGATGTTGGCGCTACCGGTGTAGCCCATGGAGGAACGCAGGCCACCCATCAGTTGATGGATGATGGCGCTCAGAGTGCCCTTGTACGGAACACGCCCTTCAATGCCTTCCGGGACCAGCTTCTCGGCGCCTGCCGAGGAGTCCTGGAAGTAACGGTCGGAGGAACCCTGGGCCTGGGACATGGCGCCCAGCGAACCCATGCCACGGTAAGCCTTGTACGAACGGCCCTGGAACAGTTCGATCTCGCCCGGCGCTTCTTCGGTGCCGGCGAACATCGAGCCCATCATCACGCAGGAAGCACCCGCTACGATGGCCTTGGACAGGTCACCGGAGAAACGGATACCGCCGTCGGCGATCAACGGCACGCCAGTGCCTTCGAGGGCAGCGGCAACGTTGGCGATGGCGCTGATTTGCGGCACGCCAACACCGGCAACGATACGGGTGGTGCAGATCGAGCCAGGGCCGATACCGACCTTGACCGCATCCGCGCCCGCTTCGGCCAGGGCCTTGGCAGCAGCGCCGGTGGCAATGTTGCCGCCGATCACTTGCACTTCAGGGAAATTCTCTTTGACCCAACGCACGCGGTCGATCACGCCTTTGGAGTGACCGTGGGCGGTGTCGACCACCACCACGTCAACGCCGGCAGCCACCAGGGCAGCAACGCGGTCGCCGGTGTCTTTACCGGTACCGACGGCAGCACCCACGCGCAAACGACCCTGGTCGTCCTTGCTGGCCAGCGGGTAGGCCTTGGCTTTTTCGATGTCGTTGACGGTCATCATGCCCTTGAGGGCGAATTTGTCGTCGACGATCAGCACGCGTTCGATGCGGTGCTTGTGCAGCAGCTCACGCACGTCGTTCTTGTCGGCGCCTTCCTTGACCGTGACCAGACGCTCTTTAGGCGTCATCACTTCACGGACAGTGGCTTCCATACGGTTTTCGAAACGCACGTCACGGGAGGTGACGATGCCGACCAGGTCGCCGTTGTGCAGCACCGGCACACCGGAGATGTTGTGCATGCGGGTCAGTTCGAACAGTTCACGCACGGTAGCGTCAGCCACGATGGTGATCGGGTCCTTGACCACGCCGGCTTCATAACGCTTGACCTTGCGCACTTCGGCAGCTTGCTGCTCGATGGTCATGTTCTTGTGGATGATGCCGATGCCACCTTCCTGAGCCATGGCAATGGCCAGACGGGCTTCGGTAACGGTGTCCATGGCGGCAGAAACCAGTGGAATATTCAGCTCGATGCCACGGGTAAGACGGGTTTTGAGACTGACTTCGTTAGGAAGCACCTCGGAATAACCGGGCACTAAAAGAATGTCGTCGAAGGTCAGAGCTTCTTGGCTGATACGCAGCATCGCGGGGGCTCCCGAGCGGGAAAATGGAAGCGCGCCATTATACTCAGACACCCCCGCCGGCTCAATGTAAAAGTCTGTCTATTATTGATGCGGTGATCGACGGGGTATCTAGCGCCAAATAATCTGTAGGAGCGAGCCTGCTCGCGATGGACTCAAGAACACCGTGGGGAACCAGACTCCCCGCGTAATCGTTCACGTCCATCGCGAGCAGGCTCGCTACACAAGGTCATCAGAGTTCGACTTTCACCCAACTCACCGGCAAATCCAGCCAGTCGGCGAACTCATCGATAAAGCTCTGCTTGAACCCGGCCTCGGCCCAGTTGTTGAAAATGAAGCCCAGATTGGAAAACCCGCACTCCTGAAGGAACAGGAAGCCATTGATGTCATCTTCATGGCCGCACTCGGGGCAGGTGAAGTTATCGGTACGCCCCGGCATCCAGTCTTCCAGGCTCTCGAACAGCGCTTCACCGACTTCCTGGCGGCATTCGGCACAGCCGGCTTCTTCGAGAAAGCCCTTGGCCGGGGTATAGATGCAGCGCTTGGTGATGATTTCCAGGCCATTGATCGGCTCGCCGAACGGCAACGCCTTCGGATGCAGCACCACCTCGCGGGCGCCGGGGGCGATGGCGTGGGCCATGCGGTTGCCGGTCCGGCCACAGGTGCTCAACGGCTCTTCAATGATGTTCTTGCGCACCAGCCAACGCACAATCGCCCGCGCCCTGGGCTCGTGCACCGGCAGGGTGGATATTTTCGGGACGAGGATACTTTGTGAGTTCATGCTGGGGGTCCTGCTGTATGAAGGCCGGCAGCTTAATCCCTGACAAAATCAGGTCAAGTACTCAAATAGCGACCAATCAACGCCAGCCCACTGGCCAGCACCAACCAGGTCACCAATCGCACAAACGCCTCGCGGGACAACTTCATGGCCAGGCGCCGGCCGATCCACAGCCCCAGGCCCATGGCCGGCAACAGGCACGCCGCCAGCATCAACAAGGGTAGCTCGGCATAGACCCCGGCGACCAGGAACAGGCTCAGGCGCACCAGGGTGCTGCAACTGATCAACGCGCTTTGGGTGGCGCGGGCCGCCTCCTTGGGCAGGCGACTGTTGAGATAGATCGCATATAAAAAGCCGCCGCTGCCAAACAGCGCGCCGAACAAACCGCCGATCGTGCCCATGGGAATTGCCCAGCCGGCGGATAATTGCGCGGGACGCACCTTCACCCACAGGCTGTAGACCGCATAGAGACTGATAAACAACCCCATTAATAGCAGCAACAGATCGGACTTCAGGTTCAGCAGGAAGATCACCCCCAGGGTGCAGCCAACCGCCATGCACGGCAGCAAGCGCAACAGTTCGGACTTGGCCACATCTCGCCGCGAGGGCAGCAGGTTGCCGAACGCAGCGACAAAATCCAGCAGCACCAGTAATGGCACGATTTTCGACAGGGGCATGAACAGGATCAGGATCGGCCCAGCCACCAGCGCCGTACCGAAGCCGGCAATGCCAAACACGATGTAGGCGAGACTGATGCCCAGCCCGACCAACAACCAATCCGTGGCCCCCAGCGGCCATTGCTGCAACAACTCGAGCACATTCATCGACAGGCGTTCCTTGAGTAATGTTGATGACTTTAGCCAGCACGGAGCATTGCGACTAATATCGTCTACGCCTCCAACCTATCTCTAAAAGGCATGACTTGTGCTATCGACCCGTCAATTGCGCTATTTCGTCGAAATCGCCGAAAGCGGCAGTTTCAGCGCCGCTGCCGAACGCCTGTTCGTCGCTCAATCCGCCTTGAGCCGGCAGATCAAGGACATGGAGAACCGCCTGCAGACCCCGCTGTTCGAGCGCACCGCCCGCCAGCCGCGCCTGACCGCCGCTGGCGAGGCCTTCTTGCCGCGTGCCCGCAGCCTGCTCAATGAACTGGTCAAGGCCAGTGACATGGCCACCCAGGTCGGCAACGGCCAACTGGGCACCCTGCGCCTGAGCCACTCCAGCACGGTGCCCTTGTCCGGGCGGGTACTGACGGATATCAGCGCCTTTATCGAGCGCGAGCCCGGCGTGTCGCTGGACATCGGCAAACTGTCCTCCGAAGCGCAGCTTGAGGAATTGAGTGAGGGCCGTCTCGACCTTGGCCTGCTACGTCTGCCGGTGTTGCGCCAGCGTGAAGGCATCCAGATTGTGCCGCTGTTCAGCGAGCGCTTGCTGCTGGCAGTGCCCACGGACCATCGACTGGCCGCCTCCAGCACGGTCGAGTTGGCGCAATTAAAGGACGAGGCGTTCATTTCCATCCCCCATCCGCAACGCGGCGGCCTCAGCTATTTATGCGCCGAGTTGTGCATGGGCCAGGGATTTTTTCCGACAGCCGCACGGGTGGTGTCGCGCAAGACCACCCAATTGCAGTTGATCCAGGCCGGATTCGGCATCGCCTTGCTCCCCCAGTCCATGCAGGACATCGCCCCATCCGGCGTGCGCTTTTTGACCTTGGCTGATGAGCATTGCCAAAGCACGGTCGCCCTCGCCTACCGACAGGACCCACCGCCGCTGATCCAGCACTTGATCCGAACCCTGACCCGTGACGAAGATCGCTGAGGCCCGGACATGGTCATGGAGATTCCCAAGCGAATGCCTTTAAACTGCGCCCCATGATTAAAGATCCCTTTGCAAGACTCGGCCTCGACCGGGAAGTCCTGACCGTCAGCCAGCTCAACGGCCGTGCGCGGGTGTTGCTCGAAGACGTGTTCAGCAACATCTGGGTCGAAGGCGAAATCTCCAACCTCGCCCGCCCGGCGTCCGGTCATGTCTATTTCACCCTCAAGGACAGCGGCGCCCAGGTGCGTTGCGCGCTGTTCCGGCAGAACGCGGCACGGGTGCGCCAGGCCTTGAAAGATGGTCTGGCAGTCAAGGTGCGCGGCAAAGTCTCGCTGTTCGAAGGACGTGGCGACTATCAGCTGATCCTCGATACCGTCGAGCCTGCCGGCGACGGCGCTTTGCGCTTGGCGTTCGATGCGCTGAAGGAAAAGCTCAGCGCCGAGGGCCTGTTCAGCGCCGAGCGCAAAGTGCCGCTGCCGGCCCACCCGCAACGCATCGGCATCATCAGCTCGCCAACCGGCGCGGTGATTCGCGACATCATCAGCGTATTCCGCCGCCGCGCGCCGCAGGTGCAACTGACCCTGATCCCCACCGCTGTGCAGGGCCGCGAAGCCACGGCGCAGATCGTCCGCGCCCTCAAGCTGGCCGACTCCCGGGGCTTCGACGCCTTGATCCTGGCCCGTGGTGGCGGTTCGCTGGAAGACCTCTGGTGCTTTAACGAGGAGGCGGTGGCGCGTGCAGTGGATGCCTGCGTCACGCCGATTGTCAGCGCGGTCGGGCATGAGACCGACGTGTCGATCAGCGATTTCGTCGCCGATGTCCGCGCCCCTACCCCATCGGCCGCTGCCGAGCTGCTGGCGCCAGACTCCAGCGACCTGGTGCGCCGCATCGAAAGCCTGCACCGGCGACTGCTGATGCGCATGCGCGACCGTTTGCTGCGCGATCGCCTGCGCTTGGAAGGCATTTCCCGCCGCCTGCGTCATCCGGGCGAGCGTCTGCGCCAGCAGGCTCAGCGTCTGGATGACCTGGACATGCGAATGCGCCGCGCGTTCGAACGTCAGCTCAACAGTCGACGCGAGCTGTTGCTGCGCCTGGAAACCCGCCTTGCCGGCCAGCATCCCGGACGCCAACTGGCCCTGCTGCGCCAACGCCTCGACAGCCTCGGCGAACGCCTGCCGCGGGCCATGCGCGAAGGGCTCAAGGCTCGACGAATGCAACTGCAAAGCCAGGTGCAGACCCTGCAAGTGGTCAGCCCGCTGGCGACCCTGGCCCGTGGCTACAGCATCCTGCTGGATGAACGCGGCAACGCGATCCGCAGCGCCGCCCAGACCCACAACGGCCAACGCCTGAAAGCCCGGCTGGGCGAGGGCGAGCTGCAGGTACGTGTCGAGGACAACCACCTGACGCCTGTCACCCTTTCTCTACTGGATTGATCAATGCCGCGCTTTCTCGCTCCCCTGCTGTTGCTTTGCCTGACCTTCAATGCCCACGCCGACAGCTACATCACCCGCCTGCTGAACAAACCGGTGCCCGGCGGCGTTGCCGTGATCAGTCTCGGCGCCTCCCCTCAGGCGCCCAAGGCCAGCTACCAGGGCAAACCGGTGCTGGTGGTGAAAGAACAGGACAATTGGCTGGCGATTGTCGGCGTGCCCTTGACCGTCAAACCCGGCCAACAACAAATCAGCAGCGCCGGGCGCAACCTGAGTTTCACCGTGAGCATCAAGAAGTACCCGGAGCAGCGCATCACCCTGAAAAACACCCAGCAGGTCAATCCGAACCCGGCCAACCTCAAGCGCATCGAGGCCGAACTGGCGGAACAGATCAAGGCCTACCGCACGTTCAGTCCGAATACCCCGAGCAATCTGCTGCTGGACAAGCCGGTCAATGGCCCGTTGTCGAGCAAGTTCGGGGTACGCCGCTTCTTTAACGGCGAAGAGCGCAACCCCCACTCCGGCCTGGATTTCGCAGTGCCGGCGGGAACGCCAATCAAGACCCCAGCCGCTGGCAAGGTGATCCTGATCGGTAACTACTTTTTCAATGGCAACACGGTGTTCGTCGATCATGGGCAGGGCTTTATCAGCATGTTCTGCCACATGTCGAAGATCGACGTGAAGGTCGGCCAAGCGCTGGCCCGAGGCGCGGTCGTCGGTAAAGTGGGCGCCACCGGGCGTGCAACCGGGCCACACATGCACTGGAACGTCAGCCTGAATGATGCCCGGGTCGACCCGGCGATCTTCATTGGTGCGTTCCAGCCGTAACCCCTGCCCTATGGATTGCGCACGACCAAAAGTCTGCGCAATTACCAGCAACAATTTCACCAATCTCGAAAATAAAATCTCGAGATTAGCGACATTACAGGTATTCCTCTCAAAGATTTTCGACTGCTTGCCATCCTTTCCCGGCGCGGTTAGGGTTGAGGGCATGAAAACCTCTCACACCCTCATTCAGCTTCGCCAGCACCGCAGCCTGTGCCTCGTCAGCGCACGACTGCCGGGCTGAATCGCAGCGCCTCGCCCCCTGCTTTATCCCACAAGAATTGATCCACCGGCAGGCCGCCTCTTTTCGGCCGATCACAGAACAAGGATTACCCAGATGAGCATGCTCAAAGACCCGTCTTCGAAATACCGCGCGTTCCCGACCATCGACATCCCTGACCGCACCTGGCCATCGAAGACCATCGATGTCGCGCCGATCTGGTGCAGCTCCGACTTGCGCGACGGCAACCAGTCGCTGATCGAACCGATGGACGCGGTGAAGAAGCTGCGCTTCTGGAAAACCCTGGTCTCGGTGGGCGTCAAGGAAATCGAAGCGTCGTTCCCGGCCGCTTCGCAAACCGACTTCGACTTCGTACGTACCCTGATCGAAGACGGCCACATCCCGGACGACACCACCATCCAGGTGTTGACCCAAGGCCGTGAAGACCTGATCGCGCGCACGTTCGAATCCCTGCGCGGGGCGAAAAAAGCCATCGTTCACCTGTACAACGCCACCTCGCCTTCGTTCCGACGCATCGTCTTCAACCAGGACAAGGACGGGATCAAGGAAATCGCGGTCAGCGCCGCCAAGCTGTTCGTCAAATACGCCGCCCAGCAGCCAGAGACCGAGTGGACCTTCGAGTACTCGCCAGAAACCTTCAGCGCCACTGAGCTGGAGTTCGCCAAGGAAGTCTGTGATGCGGTGATCGAGGTCTGGAACCCGAGCCCAGAACACAAGATGATCCTCAACCTGCCAGCGACCGTCGAGTGCGCTACGCCGAACATCTACGCCGACCAGATCGAGTGGTTTGGCCGTCACATCAACCGTCGTGACAGCGTGATCATCAGCCTGCACACCCACAACGACCGTGGCACTGGCGTGGCCGCCACCGAACTGGGCCTGATGGCCGGCGCCGATCGCGTCGAAGGCTGCCTGTTCGGCAACGGCGAGCGTACCGGTAACGTCGACCTGGTGACCGTGGCCTTGAACCTCTACACCCAAGGCGTCAACCCGGAACTGGACTTCTCCGACATCGACGGCGTGCGCAAAGTCGTCGAAGAGTGCAACCAGATCGCCGTACACCCGCGTCACCCGTACGTCGGCGACCTGGTCCACACCGCATTCTCCGGCTCGCACCAGGACGCCATCCGCAAGGGCTTCGCCCAGCAGCAACCGGATGCCTTGTGGGAAGTGCCGTATTTGCCGATCGACCCGGCCGATATCGGTCGCAGCTACGAGGCGGTGATTCGCGTCAACAGCCAGTCCGGCAAAGGCGGTATCGCTTACCTGCTGGAGCAGGAATACGGCATCAACTTGCCGCGCCGCATGCAGATCGAGTTCAGCCAGGTGGTGCAACGCGAAACCGACCGCTTGGGTCTGGAAATGACTGCACAGCAGATCCACGCTTTGCTGCACAGCGAGTACTTGCAGGCCAACACCCCGTACGCGCTGGTCAGCCACCGCCTGCAGGAAGAAAACGGTCATAGCGCGGTCGAAGTTGAAGTGTCGAGCAAGGGTCAGGGCGAAACTAACCTGAACTGGCGCGGCAAGGGCAACGGCGCCCTCGAAGCCCTGGTGGCCGGCTTGCCAATCCCGGTTGAAATCATGGACTACAACGAACACGCGATTGGCGCAGGCACCAATGCCAAGGCGGCGGCCTACATCGAACTGCGGGTCAACGGTGAACGTGCGGTACACGGTGTGGGTATCGATGAAAACATCACCACCGCCAGCTTCAAGGCCCTGTTCAGCGCGCTGAACCGCTCGCTGAGCCAGCCGCAGGCCAAAGCGGCGTAATGCAATAGCTGCAATGCAAAAGGCCCCGAATTACGGGGCCTTTTTTTGTGACCTTAAAGGCCCCATCGCGAGCAGGCTCGCTCCTACAGTGAGAAACGCATTACCTGTAGGAGCGAGCCTGCTCGCGAAGCGATCTGTCAGGCAACAAAGAACTCAAGTGAACTCAAAGGTATCGGCATCCAGATTCGCCGGGAACCGCGCCCGGTAAGCCGCCAACTCGGCAGCATCGAGCACGACCTTGAACACCCCATCCGCCTCGCTGGCACTGAGCAAAGTCTCGCCCTGGAAGTCCAGGACCTGGCTGTCGCCGGTATAAGCGAAGCCCTTGCCATCGGTGCCGACCCGGTTCACTGCAGCGACATAACAAAGGTTTTCAATGGCCCGCGCTGGCAGCAAGCGATTCCAGTGCAGGCGGCGCGCGCCGGGCCAGTTGGCGGTGTACAGCAACAGATCAGTGTCGTGTGGGTCACGGCTCCACACCGGAAATCGCAGGTCGTAGCAAATCAGCGGTCGCACCCGCCACCCCTTCAGCTCGAACTGCACCTGACGCTCGCCGGGGGTGTAATGGTTGTGCTCACCGGCCATGCGAAACAGGTGGCGCTTGTCGTAATGCCACACCTCGCCATCGGGTCGCGCCCACAGCAAGCGATTGCGATGACTGCCATCCGCCGCCTGGACAATCACGCTGCCGGTGATTACCGCATCCAGCTTGGCCGCCTGAGCCCGCAACCATTTACTGGTCGGACCGTTTTCCGCCTCGGCAAGGGTTTGCGACTCCATGGAAAAGCCAGTAGTAAACATCTCGGGCAAGATCACCAGGTCAGCACCACGGGCCTGCTCCAGCAGCAGTTCGAAATGCTCGAGGTTGGCCTGACGGTCGTGCCAGGCCAGCGTGGTCTGGATCAACGCCACGGTGAGATTCGGCAAGCTGCTCAGATCGCGCATAGTTTCACCGCTGCTTCACGCAGGGTCTCCTCTCGCTTGGCAAAGCACAGGCGCACCAAGCGCTGGCCTTGCGGTGGCGTCTGGTAGAACACGGAAATCGGAATACTCGCCACGCCATGCTCGCGGGTCATCCACAGGGCCATTTCGACATCATTGAGGTCGGGACGGATCTGCGAGTAATCGACGAGCTGGAAGTAAGTGCCAGTTGACCGGGTGAAACTGAAGCGCGATGGCGCCAGCAGGTCGCAGAACAGATCGCGCTTGGCCTGGTAGAAACCGGGCAGTTCTTCAATGTGTTCAGGATGCTCAGCCATGAAATCGGCCAGGGCGTATTGCAGCGGCGTCACCCCGCAAAAGTTCACGTACTGGTGCACCTTGCGCAATTCCGCCGTGAGGGCCGGCGGCGCGACCACATAGCCGGTTTTCCAGCCGGTAACGTGGTAGGTCTTGCCGAACGAGCTGACCACGAATGCACGCTGGTACAGCTCTTCATGGGCCAGGACGCTGGCATGGGGCACGTTGTCATACACCAGGTGTTCGTAGACTTCGTCGCTGATCAGGTAGATATCGCGATCCCGGATCAACGCCGCCAACTGGTCGAGCTCGACACGGCTGATCAAGGCACCGCTGGGGTTGTGCGGGCTGTTGAGGATGATCATCCGCGTGCGCGGGCTCAGTGCCCGGGCCAACTTTTCGAAGTCGATACGAAAATCGTCCAGGCCCAATTGCACATGCACACAACGACCGCCGGCCAGCTCTACCGAGGGCTCGTAACTGTCGTACGCAGGGTCAAACACGATGACTTCGTCACCGCTGTGGATAACCGCCTGAATGGCACAGAAAATCGCCTCCGTGGCGCCGGGAGTCACGGTCACTTCCGCGTCCACATCGACTTGCACACCGTAACGGCGGGCGACCTTCGCGGCAATTTGCTCACGCAACACCGGCAGCCCGGTCATTGGCGAATACTGGTTGTGGCCGTTGGCGATATGCCGGCCGACCGCATCGCACAGTGCCTGGGGGGCCGCGAAATCGGGGAATCCCTGGGACAGATTGAGCGCGCCGGTCTGCGCCGCGAGCTGAGACATTTGCGTGAAGATGGTGATGCCGACATTCGGCAGCTTGCTGGTGATCATCGGTGGTTCCCTGCTCTACACCCGACTCGAAAGCCCGAGGATAGCCCATCCGCCGCCGATAAAAAAAGGGCGCATAAAGCGCCCTCTTTCGGCTCGGATCCAGGGATCAGAGCAGGCCAGCCATCAACGCTTGTCGCGACGCTTCTTGTCGGCCTTCTTGTGGTGCGACATCAAACGACGCTTCTTGTTGACCTGGCGGTCGGTCAGCGAGTTCTTGTTGGCTTCGTATGGGTTCTCGCCGCCCTTGAACTCGATGCGGATCGGCGTACCGACCAGCTTCAGCACACGACGGTAAGTGTTCTCCAGGTAACGAACATAGGAGTTCGGGACCTTCTCGATCTGGTTACCGTGGATCACGATCAGCGGCGGGTTGGCACCACCCAAGTGCGCATAACGCAGCTTGATCCGGCGGTTGTTGACCATCGGTGGCGCGTGCTCGCTGACCGCGTCTTCGAGAATCTGGGTCAGGCGGTTGGTTGGCCAGCGAGTGATCGCCGACTTGAAGGAGTTCTGTACCGACTGATACAGGTTACCCACACCAGTGCCGTGCAGCGCCGAAATGAAGTGGATGTCGGCGAAGTCGACGAAGAACAACCGGCGCTCCAGTTCGACCTTCACGTAATCACGCTCGGATGGCGTCATGCCGTCCCACTTGTTCAGCGCGATAACGATGGCGCGACCGGCTTCCAGGGCAAAGCCCAGCAGGTTCAGGTCGTGGTCTACCACGCCTTCGCGGGCATCCATCACAAAAATCACCACGTTGGCGTCTTTGATCGCCTGCAGGGTTTTGACCACCGAGAACTTTTCAACTTCCTCGTTGATCTTGCCGCGCTTGCGCACACCGGCGGTGTCGATCAGCGTGTACTTCTCGTCGTTACGCTCGAACGGGATGTAGATACTGTCGCGGGTGGTGCCTGGCTGATCGTAGACGATGACCCGGTCTTCACCGAGCATGCGGTTGACCAGGGTCGACTTGCCGACGTTCGGACGACCGATGATGGCGATCTTGATGCCATCTTTTTCGCTCGGACCGGGAATCCGCACCGCTTCTTCGCCTTCGGCGACGTTGGCGTTCAGATCCTCTTCTTCGGTGTCACGCGGGAATTCGCCCAGGGCGGCTTCCAGCAACGTATTGACACCGCGACCTTGCGCACCGGCAACACCGATGGCGTGGCCCATGCCCAGCGGGGCGAATTCGGCGCGGGCCATTTCAGGATCGATGTTGTCGATCTTGTTGGCCACCAGCAGGGAGCGTTTGTTGCGCTTGCGCAAGTGCTCGGCAATCATCTGGTCGGCGGCGGTGAAGCCCGCCTTGGCGTCTACCAGGAACAGAACGACATCGGCTTCTTCGATGGCCAGCAGCGACTGCTCGGCCATCTTTTCGTCCATGCCGTGTTCGTCACCGGAAATACCACCGGTGTCGACCAGGATATAGGAGCGCCCTTGCCACTTTGCCTCACCGTATTGGCGATCACGGGTCAGACCGGAAAGGTCGCCGACAATAGCGTCGCGGCTTTTGGTCAGGCGGTTGAACATGGTGGACTTGCCGACGTTCGGTCGGCCCACCAGGGCGATTACGGGAACCATGCGGCTCTCCACTTCGATAATTCAGAAAATACAAAAGCCGCTGCAAGGCAGCGGCTGGTGCTCGAGGGCTTCCCTGGACGCATCTCTGTAGGAGCGAGCCTGCTCGCGAAAAACGCCCAGACACCGCATTTATTCAGGACGCCAACGTCATCGTTGACGTCCATCGCGAGCAGGCTCGCTCCTACAGTTCAGTATTGCCGACAGGTATAGCCGCCTGGGGTATTACCCCCAAGCATAGTCCTTACTTGATGGTCAGGGCTTCCAGTTTGCCGCTGTTGCCATACACATAAATCGTGTCACCCACCACCAGCGGACGGGCGCGCAGGCCATCGCTGTCGATGCGTTCACGGCCGACGAAACGGCCATCCACCTGACTCAACAGGTGCAGGTAACCTTCCAGGTCACCGACTGCAACGTAGCTGGAGAACACTTCCGGAGCCGACAGTTGACGACGGGCCAGCGAATCGTTGCTCCACAATGCCGTGGTGGAACGCTCGTCGACGCCTTCAACAGTGCCCGAAGACAGGCTCACGTAGACGTTGCCGAAACCCTGGGCGACACCGGCGTAGCTGGACGCATCACGCTGCCACAGCTGACGACCGCTCTCCAGGTCCAGCGCCGCAACGCGACCCTGATAGCTGGCGACGTACAGGGTGCCGCCCGACAGCAGCAGGCCGCCGTCGATATCGACCACGCGGTCCAACTCGGAACGACCCTGAGGGATCGCTACACGAGTTTCCCACACCGGCACACCGTTGTTGATGTCCAGCGCCACGACCTTGCCAGTCGACAGACCGGCCAGCGCCAGGCGGTTGGTCACGATCGGTGCACTGGTACCGCGCAGGGTCAGAACGGCAGGCGTGCTGTCGTAGATCCAGCGCTGATTGCCGGTGGACGCATCCAGGCCGATCAGGCGATCGTCCTGGGTCTGAACCACCACCACGTCACCATTGTTCGCCGGCGGAGCCAGTACTTCACTGGTCACACGGGCGCGCCAGCGCTCGTCACCGGAGTTGGCATCCAGGGCAACCACTTCGCCGCGCAGGGTACCGACCATGACCAGCCCGTAACCCACGCCTACGGCGCCGGAGACTGGCAGTTCAAGGTCTTTCTTCCATTTGACGTCGCCGTTACCGCGATTCATGGCCACGACAATGCCGTTTACGTCGCCGGCATAGATGGTATCGCCATCGATCGCCGGGACCAGCATGTTATAGGTCTCGCCCTGACCGTCACCGATCGAACGACTCCACTGCTTCTGCAGGACCACTTCTTCTTTGAAGTCGACCAGTTCGGCCGGTGGCAATTCTTTTTTGCTGTTGCTGCTGCAACCCGCGGCCAGAACGGCCAGAGCCAGCAATGCTGCATGTTTCCAACGAATCACGTCACGCATCCCCTTTGGCCAGGTCATCCAGCTTGATTTGCAGGCCGCCGACTGCCGCTTCATCCGACAGTGCCGCCTTGGCTTTTTCGTACGCCGCGTGAGCCTCGTCGGTACGACCCAACTGCACCAGCAGGTCACCCTTGAGCTCTTCGCGAGTGGCCAAGAACGCCTTGTCGGCATCGCCGTCCAGCAGTTTCAGGGCATCTTCAGCTTTGTTCTGTGCAGCCAGGACCTGCGCCAGACGCTGACGCGCGATCTCGCCCAGGGCCGGATTGGCCGGCTTGTCGGCAACTGCTTTCAGCTCGGTGGCTGCGTCGTCGAGCTTGCCGCTGTCGACCGCGACCTTGGCCACGAACAGGCTGCCGTATTGGGCGTAGGCGGTGCCGCCGAACTCGCTGTTGAGCTTGTTCGCCAGGTCCGCTACACGGGCTGCGTCAGGCTTGCCGTCCGGGGTCAGGGTGGTTTCCAGCAATTGCTGATAGAGCATCGAGGCGCCTTGCGACTGATTGCTCTGATACTTCTGGAACGCCTGCCAGCCGAACACGATGACCAGCGCCAACAGGCCGCCAGTGACCAGGGGTTTACCGTTGCGCGTCCACCAGTCCTTCAAATCCGCCAGCTGTTCATCTTCGGTACTCGACACCCCAATACTCCTTATTCGCTAAATCGGCTGTTTGACAGCTTCAACCCTGCACGACGCAGGTGGCCAGGTGAGCGGCGAGCGCATCCCAGGCAATGCTTTGTTGTTCGCCCTGGCCACGCAGGGGTTTGAAACCTACCACTTGCTGGGCCATTTCGTCGTCACCCAGGATCAGTGCGTAGAGTGCACCGCTCTTGTCGGCTTTCTTGAACTGGCTCTTGAAGCTGCCACCGCCGGCATTCACTTGCAGGCGCAGGTTGGGCAACTGGTCACGCACCCGCTCGCTCAACGCCAGCCCGGCCAGCTCGGCGGCTTCGCCGAACGCGCACAGGTAGACATCGACCTGACGGGAGATTTCTTCCGGGATCTGCTCCAGGGTTTCCAGCAGCAGCACCAGACGCTCGATCCCCATGGCGAAACCGACGCCAGTGGTCGGCTTGCCGCCCATCTGCTCGACCAGGCCGTCGTAACGACCGCCCGCGCACACGGTGCCCTGGGCACCGAGCTTGTCGGTGACCCATTCGAAAACGGTCTTGCTGTAGTAATCCAGCCCGCGCACCAGCTTCGGGTTGATCACATAAGGAATGCCCGCGGCATCCAGGCGCGCCTTGAGGCCTTCGAAGTGCGCGCGCGACTCGTCGTCCAGGTAGTCGGCCATCTTCGGCGCATCGACCAGGATCGCCTGGGTATCGGCGTTCTTGGTGTCGAGCACGCGCAGCGGGTTGGTCTTCAGGCGGCGCTGGCTGTCTTCGTCGAGCTTGTCGAGGTGTTGCGAGAGGAACGCCACCAGCGCTTCACGGTAACGACCACGGGACTCACTGGTGCCCAGGCTGTTGAGCTCGAGCTTGACCGCATCGCGGATACCCA
Source organism: Pseudomonas sp. Pse1 (assembly GCF_024519635.1). NCBI lineage: Bacteria > Pseudomonadati > Pseudomonadota > Gammaproteobacteria > Pseudomonadales > Pseudomonadaceae > Pseudomonas > Pseudomonas sp. Pse1. The sequence continues at coordinate 202,866 of NZ_JALJRO010000003.1, read as the reverse complement.
GCTCGCCCCACAGGCGCCAGGTCAGCACGATCAGCTCGGCATCGATGTCCGGACCGTCGAGGTTGAACACTTCGACGCCGATCTGGTGGAACTGGCGATAACGGCCTTTCTGCGGACGCTCGTGGCGGAACATCGGGCCGATGTACCAGAGCTTCTGCACCTGGCCACCACCGGTGATGCCGTGCTCCAGCACTGCACGTACGCAAGCGGCAGTGCCTTCCGGACGCAGGGTCAGGGAGTCGCCGTTGCGGTCATCGAAGGTGTACATCTCTTTTTCGACGATGTCGGTCACTTCACCAATCGAACGCTTGAACAGCTCGGTGAACTCGACGATCGGCATGCGGATCTGCTTGTAACCGTAGTTATCCAGCAGACGCGAAACGGTGCCTTCGAAGTGACGCCACAGCGGGGTCTGATCGGGCAGGATGTCGTTCATGCCACGAATGGCTTGCAGAGACTTGCTCACAAAAATTCCTTAATTCGTTTGATCAGCCGCGGGCGATCAGCGCTGCGTCAGCTTCGACCTTTTCGGCCGCTTTCTGGCGAATCAGCCGTTCCAGCTCATCCACCAGATTGTCATTCGTCAATTTCTGCGACGGCTTGCCGTCGATGTAAATCAGGTTCGGTGTGCCGCCCGTCAGGCCAATGTGCGCCTCTTTGGCTTCACCAGGACCGTTGACCACGCAACCGATTACCGCCACATCCAGCGGTACCAGCAGGTCTTCAAGGCGCCCTTCCAGCTCGTTCATGGTCTTGACCACATCGAAGTTCTGCCGCGAGCAGCTCGGGCAGGCGATGAAGTTGATGCCACGGGAACGCAGGTGCAGGGACTTGAGGATGTCGTAGCCGACTTTCACTTCCTCGACCGGGTCGGCCGCCAAAGAAATGCGAATAGTATCGCCAATCCCTTCGGCGAGCAGCATACCGAGGCCCACGGCGGATTTCACTGTGCCTGAACGCAAACCGCCGGCTTCAGTGATCCCCAAATGCAGTGGCTGGACGATTTCCTTGGCCAGCAAGCGGTAGGCTTCGACCGCCATGAACACGTCAGAGGCCTTCACGCTGACCTTGAAGTCCTGGAAATTCAGGCGCTCAAGGTGCTCGACGTGACGCAAGGCCGACTCGACCAGCGCTGCCGGCGTCGGCTCGCCGTATTTCTTCTGCAGGTCTTTCTCCAGGGAACCGGCGTTCACGCCGATGCGGATCGGGATCCCGCGGTCACGTGCCGCATCGACCACAGCGCGAACCCGGTCTTCACGACCGATGTTGCCCGGGTTGATACGCAGGCAATCGACGCCCAGTTCAGCCACGCGCAGGGCGATGCGGTAGTCGAAGTGGATGTCGGCGACCAGCGGCACCTTGACCAGTTGCTTGATCTTGCCGAAGGCTTCGGCCGCGTCCATGTCCGGAACGGAAACCCGCACGATGTCGACGCCAGCCGCTTCCAGGCGGTTGATCTGGGCCACGGTGGCCGCGACATCGTTGGTATCGCTGTTGGTCATGCTCTGCACGGCGATGGGCGCATCACCGCCCACCGGTACCGAACCGACCCAGATCTTGCGGGATTCGCGACGTTTAATTGGAGATTCGCCGTGCATGACTTATTGACCCAACTTAAGGCGAGCAGTGGCGCCATTGGTGAACGGAGCGATATTGACCGCCTGCCCGTTGTAGGAAACTTCTGCGCCACGGGCAAAGCCCAGGAGGACAGCGAACGGCGGCTTGCCGCTGACATCAACAGTGTCGCCTTTACGTTTCAGACCGGCAAACAGCACTTTTCCGTTGCCGTCTGTCACTTGGGTCCAGCAATCGGCAACAAATTGAATGCGTACCTGGCCGGAACCGGCGACCGGAGTGGCCGGTGCGACGACTGTGGCGACCGGAGCTGCTGGCGTTGCTGGAGCGGCAACAGCAGGGGTCGGTGCAACTGGCGCTACCGGAGCAGCAGGCACGGCCGGTGCAGTCACCACCGGAGCCGCGGTAGCGACCGCAGCAGGATCGGCAGCAGTCGTTTCCGCTGCCGGCGCCGTGCTGGTGCCCTCTGGCAGAGCCAACGGCGTCGCCGCCTCGGTTTGCGCCTCGACCACGGCCTGATCTTCCGGCTCGTCGAGCGGGTGGATCTGCGTGGTGCCGTCGGCGCCCTCGACTTCAACGTGTTCCGGATTCAGACCGATCAGATCTTTGGTACGCAGCGAGGTTTGGTCCTGCCACCAGACAAAACCGCCACCCACGACGGCAATCAGCAGCAACAGGCTGACGATGCGCAAAATGGTGTGGGAAATACGGCTTGGTTCTTCGATGCGGCCCAGGCTGTGCACGTTGCTGCCCTGGGCATCGGTGCCGGTGTGCTGGTCGAACTGCTGAACCAGAACGGCCTGGTCCATGCCGAGCAATTTGGCATAGGCACGGATATAGCCGCGGGCAAAGGTATGCCCTGGCAGCTTGTCGAACGCGCCAGCTTCCAGGTTACCCAAGGAAATCGTGGTGAGGTTGAGCTTTACTGCCACTTCCGCCAACGACCAGCCATTGCTTTCGCGGCCCTGACGCAAGGTCTCTCCGGGGTTTACGCGAGTCGCTGCTACAACTTCGGGATGCGCCGCTTTCATCATTGCTCCGACAGGTATTGCTGATATTCCGGGGTACCGGGATAGAGTCGTGTTAATTGCAGGCCCAGACTGGCGGCCTTGTCGCGATCTTCGAACACACTGGCCAACCGCACGCCGAGCCATAGACTACGTGCATTTTGCTCGGCGAGCTGGCTAAAACGGTCGTAATAGTCGCGCGCGGGCACATAATGCCTGTCTTCGAACGACAACTCAGCCATTTCCAGCAACGCCCGTGGCTGCTGGCGATTCAGGCGCAGGGCTTTTTCCAGGTATTCTCTGGCCAGATCACGCTCGCCGAGCTTCATGGCGGTCATGCCCAGGCTTTCGAAAACCCGTGAACGTTCAGGGTAGAGACTGTCGGCAGCCGCTTGTTCAAAGCGCTCGTAGGCGTCCTTGTAGCGCTGCTGCTGATAGAGAAAGCTGCCGTAGTTGTTCAGGATCCGCGCATCGCCGGGACGCACCGCCAGTGCCTTGCGAAAATGCTGGTCGGCCAGCGACGGCTCCATTTCCGCCTGGAACACCAAGCCCAGGGCAGCATTCGCATCGGCGTCCGCAGCATCGAGCTCCAGCGCTTTCTTGAGCGGCACCTTCGCTTGCTCGGTCATGCCCTTGTGCAGGTAGCCCATGCCCAATTGCACATAGGCGGCTCGCGCTTCGTCCCGCCCCTTGCCGGTCTGCAGCGGGTCGTTGCCGCCCGATGACACACAGCCAGCCGAAAGGCTGGCCAACAGCAGGAGCAGCGCCAAGCGCAGGGACATAGAGATCCTCTCTTAGTTACGGGTCGCAGCGTCTTGGGCCATATCGTTGTCGGCGCTCAATTCACGCACGGCGATATAACGTTCGCTGCGGCGGGTGCGATCCAGCACCTGCCCTACCAATTGACCACATGCGGCATCGATGTCTTCGCCGCGCGTGGTGCGCACGGTGACGTTGAAGCCAGCATGGTGCAGTTGATCCTGGAAACGGCGAATGGCGTTGTTGCTCGGCCGCTCGTAACCGGAATGCGGAAACGGGTTGAACGGGATCAGGTTGATCTTGCACGGTACGTTCTTGAGCAACTCGATCATTTCAACCGCGTGCTCAACTTTATCGTTGATGTCCTTGAGCAAGGTGTACTCGATGGTCAACACACGCTTCTCGCCCAGGGACGACATGTAGCGCTGACACGATTCGAGCAGCATCTTAAGCGGATACTTCTTGTTGATCGGCACCAATTGGTTACGCAATGCATCATTCGGTGCGTGCAGCGACAACGCCAGGGACACGTCGATGTGCTTGGACAGCTCATCGATCATCGGCACCACGCCGGAGGTCGACAGGGTCACGCGGCGCTTGGAGATGCCGTAGCCCAGGTCGTCCATCATCAGGTGCATGGCGGCAACGACGTTGTCGAAGTTCAGCAGCGGCTCGCCCATGCCCATCATCACCACGTTGGTGATGGCACGTTCGGCGGTAGCCGGAATGCTGCCAAACGATTTGTTGGCAATCCACACCTGGCCGATCACTTCGGCGGCGGTGAGGTTGCTATTGAATCCTTGCTTGCCGGTGGAGCAGAAGCTGCAGTCCAGGGCACAGCCTGCCTGGGACGAAACGCACAAAGTGCCGCGTTTGCCCTGGGGAATGTAGACGGTCTCGACGCAGCTGCCGGACGCCACGCGCACCACCCACTTACGGGTGCCGTCGCTGGAAATGTCCTCGCTGACCACTTCGGGGCCGCGAACTTCGGCAATGGCCTTGAGCTTGTCGCGCAGGGCCTTGCTGACGTTCGTCATGGCGTCGAAATCATCGACGCCAAGGTGGTGAATCCATTTCATTACCTGACCGGCACGGAAACGCTTCTCCCCGATTGAGTCGAAGAATTTTTCCATTTCCTGTTGAGTCAGACCCAGCAGGTTGGTTTTTACAGTCGATGTAGTCATGGATTCACCTTCACTCTTAAGCCAATGCTTAGCGAGTGGTTACTTCAGTAGCTGCGAAGAAGTACGAGATTTCGCGAGCAGCAGCGGCTTCGGAGTCCGAACCGTGTACAGCGTTGGCGTCAATCGATTCAGCGAAGTCAGCACGGATGGTGCCGGCAGCAGCTTCTTTAGGGTTGGTAGCGCCCATCAGCTCACGGTTGCGAGCGATAGCGTTTTCGCCTTCCAGAACCTGAACAACCACTGGACCGGAGATCATGAAAGCAACCAGGTCACCGAAGAAACCGCGCTCTTTGTGCTCAGCGTAGAAGCCTTCAGCTTCGGCTTTGGACAGCTGCTTCATTTTCGAAGCAACAACTTTCAGGCCTGCTTTTTCGAAACGAGTAACGATTTCACCAGCGGCGCCTTTGGCAACGGCGTCAGGCTTGATGATGGAGAAAGTGCGTTGAACAGCCATGATGTAACTCCAGAAACAGTAATGTGCGAAAAATTAAACCCGCGAATTATACGCGGGTTCTTGGGTATTGCCTAACCTGCGAGGACGATCAGTCGACTTCTTCAATCCAGAGCGCCTGGACCGCTTCCAACACCTTCTCGCCGACTCGGCCAGAAGTGTTGTCAAAGTCCGGCAGCTCCATGATCCATCGCTGCAGGTCGACGAAATTGACCGAAAGCGGATCTACATCCGGCTTGGCTTCAGCCAGTTCTTCTGCGATGCGTTGAACATCATTCCAACCGTAGCTCATGACAGTCTTACCAGTCAGTGCGGCGCTTCGGCCGCATGGTTAAGCGAATATTTCGGGATTTCGACGGTGATGTCTTCTTCACCGACGATGGCCTGGCAGGCCAGGCGCGACTGCGCTTCCAGACCCCAGGCACGATCGAGGAAATCTTCCTCCAGCTCGTCCGCCTCTTCCAGCGAATCAAAGCCTTCGCGAACGATGCAGTGACAGGTGGTGCAAGCACACACGCCGCCACAGGCACTTTCCATCTCGATGTGGTGCTCATGCGCCAGCTCGAGGATGGAGATGCCGGGGGCCGCGTCAACGACCAGGCCTTCCGGGCAGAACTTCTCGTGGGGCAGAAAAATGACCTGCGGCATCGTTATTCCTCAATCTCGTTCAGGTTGCGCCCCGCCAGCGCGGCTTTCACCGTCGAATCCAGGCGGCGGGCAGCAAAAGCGTCGGTCACTTGCGACAGACGCTTGGTCTGCTGCTCGATGGCGAAACCATCGGTGCCTTGCATCAATTCGGTCAGTTCCTGCACTTGCAACTCGATGACCATGCGCTCGTCGGCATCCAGCAAGCGCTCGCCGTCAGCTTCCAGTGCAGCCTGCACCGCTTCGATCAGGCGCTGGGCGTCGACTTGCTGCTCGCGCAACACGCGGGCCACCTTGTCATCGTTGGCGTGCTGGAACGAGTCCTTGAGCATGCGAGCGATTTCACCGTCGGTCAGGCCGTAGGACGGCTTGACCTGGATGCTCGCCTCGACACCCGAACCCAGTTCGCGGGCGGACACGCTGAGCAGGCCATCGGCGTCGACCTGGAAGGTCACGCGAATCTTCGCCGCACCTGCCACCATCGGCGGGATACCGCGCAATTCAAAGCGCGCCAGAGAGCGGCAATCGCTGATCAGCTCGCGCTCACCTTGGAGCACATGAATCATCATGGCCGACTGGCCATCTTTGTACGTGGTGAAATCCTGGGCGCGGGCAACCGGGATGGTGGTGTTGCGTGGAATCACCTTCTCCATCAGCCCGCCCATGGTTTCCAGGCCCAGGGACAACGGAATCACGTCGAGCAGAAGCAGTTCGCCACCATCGCGCTTGTTGCCGGCCAGGGTATCGGCCTGGATCGCAGCACCAATGGCGACCACTTGATCCGGATCGATTTCGGTCAGCGGCTGGCGACCGAAGGCTTCGGCGACCGCCTCGCGAACACGCGGAACACGGGTCGAACCGCCGACCATGACCACCGCATTGACTTCTTCCAGTTCGACACCGGAATCACGCACGGCACGCCGGCAAGCCTTGAGGCTGCGCGCGACCATCGGCTCGATCAGCGCATCAAAGGCTTCGCGAGTCAGCGCGGCCTTCCACTCGCCGTAGACCACTTCGACGCTGGCGGCGCTGGTCAACGCTTCCTTGGCCGCACAGGCGGTTTGCAACAGATGACGCTGCGCACCCGGATCGAGGTCAGCCGACAGGCCAGCGCTCTCGATGATCCAGCCGGCAATCGCATGATCGAAGTCATCGCCACCCAGGGCCGTATCGCCACCGGTGGCCAGCACCTCGAACACACCGCCAGTGAGGCGCAGGATCGAAATATCGAAGGTACCGCCGCCCAGGTCGTAGATCGCCACCAGCCCTTCGGCGTGCTGATCCAGGCCATAAGCCACCGCCGCAGCGGTCGGCTCGTTGAGCAAGCGCAAAACGTTGAGACCGGCCAGCTTGGCCGCATCTTTGGTCGCCTGGCGCTGAGCGTCGTCGAAGTAGGCCGGAACGGTGATCACCGCGCCCACCAGTTCACCACCCAGGGTCGCTTCTGCGCGCTGGCGCAGGACCTTGAGGATATCAGCAGAGACTTCCACCGGGCTTTTCGGCCCCTGAATGGTGTCGATGAACGGCATGTGCGACTCGCCGTCGACGAAGCGATACGGCAGTTGCTCGCCCAATTGCTTGACGTCGGACAGACCACGACCCATCAAGCGCTTGACCGACAGCACGGTGTTCAGGGGATCGGCGGCCGCGGCCTGGCGGGCGGACTCGCCGACCTCGACATGGTCGGCGTGGTAGCGCACTGCAGACGGCAGGATCACCTGCCCTGCAGCGTCGGCCAGCGGTTCGGAAAGACCACTGCGCAACGCAGCGACCAGCGAATTGGTAGTACCCAAGTCGATCCCCACAGCCAGGCGACGCTGGTGCGGTTGAGGACTTTGGCCGGGTTCGGCGATCTGCAGTAGGGCCATCGTTATCAGGACTTATCTGTATATCAGGCGTGCGACCGAGGCGGCACTGGGTTAATCGTCGAGGCGCTCTTCTAACTGGCGCACTTCGTAGGTGAGCTTGTCGAGGAACTGCATGCGCCGCATCAGGCGTTCGGCCTGTTCGCGTTGCGCTGCATCGTTCCAGCAAGCTGCGAAGCTTTGGTTCAGCTCATCCTGGGCAGTTTTCAGGCGTCGCTTGAACACCGCGACACCGGCCAGATCGGCGCTGTCTTGCAGGTCTTCGAGCTCTTCACGCCATTGCATCTGCTGCAGGAGGAAGTCCGGATCGTGCACCGTGACTTCCAGCGGCAACTCGCCACCGCCGAGCGCGAGCAAGTATCGCGCACGCTTGGGCGGGCTCTTGAGCGTCTGGTAGGCCTCGTTGAGGCTCGCCGACTGCTCCAGCGCCAGGCGCTGCTCACGCTCGGAAGCATCAGCAAAACGGTCCGGGTGAACGCCGCGTGCCAACTCACGGTAGCGCGTAGCCAGCTGATCGAGGTCCAGATTGAAGCTCGGTTGCAGCTCGAATAAAGCGAAATGACAAGGAGTTCCCACGAGCTGCCTCAGATGTTGAAGCTTTCGCCGCAGCCACATTCACCGCGTACGTTGGGATTGTTGAACTTGAAGCCTTCGTTCAACCCTTCCTTGACGAAATCGAGTTCGGTGCCGTCCAGGTAGGCCAGGCTTTTTGGGTCGATGATCACTTTCTCGCCGTGACTCTCGAACACCTGATCCTCTGCCACCACTTCGTCGACAAACTCCAGCACGTAGGCGAGACCGGAACAGCCTGTGGTGCGCACACCCAGACGAATCCCCTCACCTTTGCCGCGCCCGTCGAGGGAGCGTCGCACGTGCCGAGCGGCCGCTTCTGTCATGCTGATAGCCATCGTTGACTCCTTACTCGTCGCCAAAACCTGAAAGTCAGATCAAGCCTTTTTTCTGCTTGTAGTCGCGAACGGCGGCCTTGATGGCGTCTTCAGCGAGTACCGAGCAGTGGATTTTCACTGGCGGCAGGGCCAGTTCTTCAGCCAGCTGAGTGTTCTTGATGGTTTCGGCTTCATCCAGGGTCTTGCCCTTCATCCACTCGGTGGCGAGGGAGCTGGAGGCAATGGCGGAACCGCAACCGTAGGTCTTGAACTTGGCGTCTTCGATCACGCCCTGCTCGTTGACCTTGATTTGCAGGCGCATCACGTCGCCGCACGCCGGAGCGCCGACCATGCCGGTGCCGACGTCAGGATCTTCCGCGTCCATCTTGCCGACGTTGCGCGGGTTTTCGTAATGGTCGATGACCTTTTCGCTGTAAGCCATGATTCTCAATCCTCACTCATCAGAGAGTCGCTCTTTGGGTCCGGTGAAGCATTGATTCAAGGCCGGACCCGTGTGCGGCGACTTAAATATCAGTGTGCCGCCCACTCGATCTTCGAAATGTCGACGCCATCTTTGTACATATCCCACAGCGGCGACAGAGCGCGCAGCTTGGTAACGGCCTCGCAGACTTTCTGCGCGGCGTAATCGATTTCTTCTTCGGTGGTGAAGCGGCCGAAGGTGAAGCGGATCGAGCTGTGGGCCAGTTCGTCGTTGCGGCCCAGGGCGCGCAGCACGTACGAAGGCTCAAGCGAGGCCGAGGTGCAGGCCGAACCGGACGACACGGCCAGATCCTTGAGCGCCATGATCAGCGACTCGCCTTCAACGTAGTTGAAGCTCAGGTTCAGGTTGTGCGGAACGCGAGCGGTCAGGCTGCCATTCACGTACAGCTCTTCGAGGTTTTCCACTTGTTTGTAGAAACGGTCGCTCAGGGCCTTGATGCGCACGTTCTCGGCCGCCATGTCTTCCTTGGCCACGCGGAACGCTTCACCCATGCCGACGATCTGGTGGGTCGCCAGGGTACCGGAACGCATGCCGCGCTCGTGACCGCCGCCGTGCATGGTCGCTTCGATGCGCACACGCGGCTTGCGGCTCACGTACAGTGCGCCGATGCCTTTAGGGCCGTAAGTTTTGTGAGCGGAGAACGACATCATGTCGACCTTCAGCTTCTGCAGGTCGATCTCGACCTTGCCAGTGGACTGAGCGGCGTCGACGTGGAACAGGATGCCCTTGGCGCGCAGCAACTCGCCGATAGCGGCGATGTCGTTGATGGTGCCGATTTCGTTGTTCACGTGCATGACCGAAACCAGAATGGTGTCGTCACGCAGTGCAGCCTCGATCATCTCAGGGGTAACCAGACCATCTTCGCGCGGTTCGAGGTAGGTTACTTCGAAACCTTCACGCTCCAGTTGGCGCATGGTGTCCAGGACAGCCTTGTGCTCGATCTTGGTGGTGATCAGGTGCTTGCCCTTGGTGGCATAGAAATGTGCCGCACCCTTGATTGCCAGGTTGTCGGACTCGGTGGCACCGGAGGTCCAGACGATTTCACGCGGATCGGCGTTGACCAGGTCGGCGACCTGACGACGGGCGTTTTCCACCGACTCTTCGGCTTTCCAGCCGAACACGTGGGAACGGGACGCCGGGTTACCGAAGTTTCCGTCAACCAGCAGGCATTCACTCATCTTTTGCGCGACACGCGGATCAACCGGGGTGGTCGCAGAGTAATCAAGGTAAATCGGCAATTTCATGGACTATCTCCTAAATCAGGCTGGCTGGCGTGCCGCTAGCTCTTTGGCTGTCATTCGACGGCGGACGCTTCAATCTTGTCCAGACGCGGCGCCTTGCTGTTGCAACGACGCTGGTCCTGACGCTGGGCTACTTCTTGCACCTCACGGCGGGTGACAAGATCAGCCAAGCTGATACCGCTGAGAAATTCGTGGATTTGCAGGCTCAGATCACACCACAGGTGGTGGGTCAGGCAGGTATCGCCGCCATGGCAATCGCCTAGACCCTGGCACTTGGTAGCGTCAACCGATTCGTTAACCGCGTCGATCACCTGGGCGACCTGAATCCCCTGCATGTCACGCGACAGCTGGTAGCCGCCGCCAGGACCACGAACGCTGGACACCAGGTTGCTGCGGCGCAATTTGGCGAAGAGTTGTTCGAGGTAGGACAGGGAAATGCCTTGGCGCTCGGAGATGTCAGCCAGGGACACAGGGCCATGCTGCGCATGCAACGCCAGGTCAAGCATGGCGGTGACAGCGTATCGGCCTTTAGTAGTGAGTCGCATGGACAATTACCGCGGAGTTTCGAGATGGGGACGAGTATGCGATTCCCGAGTATTTAAGTCAACTATAAGACCTAGTACTTTAGTCAGGATTACCCGTAAAACAGCGCGCGAATTGTAGCAAAGACTGGTTGCAATCGGCCAGCGGTACCGCGTGATCGTTCTTCGCGAGCAGGCTCGCTCCCACAGAAGATTACATTTCAACTGTGAGAGCGAGCCCGCTCGCGATGCGGCCAACCCGATTTAACTGGCCTGACTCTGATCCTTGTCCTTCACACACGCAAAGTCTTCTTCACGCAGCTGCGGCAGGTCTTTGGCACAGTAATTACTGCCCAGATCCTTCAGCGCACCGCACATCCCCTCCAGGCGCCCATCCACTGCCTGCAGGTGATCGAGCAACTGACCGATGGCGCGCGCCACCGGGTCTGGCATGTCTTCGCTGACGCCGTAGGCATCGAAGCCGATCTTCTCGGCCATCGCCTTGCGCCGGGCGTCCAGCTCATGATCGGGCTTGATAATGATCCGCCCAGGGATACCGACGACGGTCGCACCCGGCGGAACTTCCTTGGTCACCACCGCGTTGGAGCCGACCTTGGCCCCGGCACCGACAGTGAACGGACCGAGCACTTTCGCACCGGCGCCAACCACCACGCCATCGCCGAGGGTCGGATGCCGCTTGCCCTTGTTCCAGCTGGTGCCGCCGAGGGTCACACCCTGGTAAAGGGTGACGTCGTCGCCGATCTCGGCGGTTTCACCAATGACGATGCCCATGCCGTGGTCAATGAAGAAGCGCCGGCCAACCTTGGCGCCCGGATGGATTTCGATCCCGGTCAGCCAGCGACCGAAGTTCGACACCAGCCGCGCCAGCCACTTCCAGTTCCGCCCCCACAGCGCCGCCGACAGGCGATGAATCCAGATCGCGTGCATGCCCGGGTAGCAGGTCAGCACCTCGAACGCATTACGTGCCGCCGGATCACGGTGGAAAACGCTCTGGATATCTTCACGCAAACGCTCGAACATCATTATTCCTTCCGCTTAGGGAGCTCGCCACGGGCCGCTTTCTGGGTTTCCGTGAGGATGCCACGCAAAATGTTCATTTCCGCCCGGCTGACCGAGCTTCGACCGTACAAGCGACGCAGGCGCGCCATCAAGTGCCGGGGCTGTTCCGGATTGAGGAACTCGATCGCCACCAGGGTCTGCTCGAGGTGCTCATAAAAGCGCTCCAGCTCATCCATGGTCGCCAGCTCGGCACTCTTGGTGGACGCCACCTCTTCCTTCTCGACCTTGCTCGGCTGGCCTTGTGCCGCCAACCAGGCCATGCGCACTTCATAGGCCAGCACCTGCACCGCGGCACCCAGGTTCAGCGAACTGAACTCAGGGTCCGAGGGAATGTGCACGTGATAATGACATCGCTGCAGCTCTTCATTGGTCAGGCCGGAATCTTCACGACCGAACACCAGGGCGATCTGCGCGTCCTGCGCGGCTTCTTCCACCACCTTGGTCCCGCATTCGCGCGGATCCAGCAGCGGCCAGGGGATGCGCCGGTCACGGGCGCTGGTGCCGAGCACCAGGTTGCAGCCCACCAGCGCATCTTCCAGGGTGGCCACCACTTGCGCGTTTTCGAGGATATCGCCCGCGCCCGAAGCCCGTGCGTCGGCTTCGTGATGAGGAAAAACCCGTGGTTCGACCAGCACCAGCCGCGACAGCCCCATGTTCTTCATGGCACGCGCAGCCCCACCGATATTGCCCGGATGACTGGTATTGACCAGGACGACACGAATGTTCTGCAGCAAGGGAGGCGCTCTCTGACAGGGAATTTAGGCGGCAAATCTTACAGTTCATCCTAAAGTTAAGCTACGAAAGCGAACGTCGTCGTTCACCTATAGAAACTTTCTGCTAGAATGCTCGGCTTTCTTTAACAACCTTAGGTGACACATCCATGCAGCCCATGCTGAATATCGCGCTGCGCGCCGCCCGCAGCGCCAGTGAATTGATTTTCCGCTCCATCGAGCGCCTGGATACCATCAAGGTCGATGAAAAAGACGCCAAGGACTACGTGTCCGAAGTGGATCGTGCCGCCGAACAGAAAATCGTCGACGCCCTGCGCAAGGCTTACCCGAACCACTCGATCCTGGGTGAAGAGACTGGTATGCACGCTGGCACCGGCATCGAAGGCGAAGAGTACCTGTGGATCATCGACCCACTGGACGGCACCACCAACTTCCTGCGCGGCATCCCGCACTTTGCCGTCAGCATCGCCTGCAAATACCGTGGTCGCCTGGAACACGCCGTGGTCCTCGATCCGGTTCGCCAGGAAGAATTCACCGCCAGCCGTGGTCGCGGCGCCCAACTGAACGGCCGTCGCCTGCGCGTCAGCGGTCGCACCAGCCTGGACGGCGCCCTGCTGGGTACCGGCTTCCCGTTCCGTGACGACCAGATGGACAACCTCGACAACTACCTGGGCATGTTCCGCGCCCTGGTTGGCCAGACCGCCGGCATCCGCCGCGCCGGCGCCGCGAGCCTGGACCTGGCCTACGTCGCCGCCGGCCGTTTCGACGCCTTCTGGGAATCGGGTCTGTCCGAGTGGGACATGGCTGCTGGCGCCCTGCTGATTCAGGAAGCAGGCGGCCTGGTGAGCGACTTCACCGGCGGCCATGACTTCCTCGAAAAAGGCCACATCGTTGCCGGCAACACCAAATGCTTCAAGGCAGTCCTGACGGCCATCCAGCCGCACCTGCCAGCCTCGCTGAAGCGCTAAGCTTCCAGCGACAGAGAAAGCACCCTGCGGGGTGCTTTTTTTATGCCCGTCATTCCCATCACTTGTGGGTCTTGCGGTGTTCTTGCGAACATAAAAAAGCACCCCGAAAGGTGCTTTTTTGACCATCGACGATCAGCGCATCACTGACGCTGCTGATTCTCCGACAGGATCAACCGACCCTCTTTATCCACCGGAATCTGGTTGCCCGGATCACGGTCCATGCGCACCTTGCCTTCCTTGCCATCAAGCGAATAACGCACGTCGTAGCCTACGACCTTGTCGCTGATGTCATTGACCGTGTTGCAACGGGTCTGAGTGGTGGTGTAGGTGTCACGCTCCTGCATGCCTTCCTGCACCTTGTTACCGGCGTAACCGCCGCCTACAGCACCGGCCACGGTGGCAATTTTCTTGCCGGTGCCGCCGCCGATCTGGTTACCCAGCAGGCCACCCGCCAGTGCACCAACCACCGTACCGGCAATCTGATGCTGATCCTTGACCGGCGCCTGGCGGGTCACGGTCACGTCCTTGCACACCTCACGTGGCGTTTTGATCTGTGTCTTGACCGGCTCGACCGCCAGCACTTGCGCATACTCAGGGCCGCTTTTCACCAGGCTGTAGGTGGCAACAGCACCCCCGGCAGTCACACCGACAGCACCCAATACCGCACCAACCAGCAACGACTTGTTCACATGAACCTCCTGACCATCACATGCGGGCATGCCCGCGCTTCTCCCAGCCTTGGAGCATAAAAAAAGGCGCGAGTTCAATACTCGCGCCTTTTTGGGTACTACCAGGTGGGAAAACGTCTTAAGGACGGTCGTCCACTTCCTTCTCGGTATTGGCAGGAGGGATCAGGTCCTCGCTGCTCAGGTTCAGCCAGATCAGCACCACGTTGGCGATGTAGATCGACGAGTAAGTACCCGCCAATACACCCACCAGCAGCGCCACCGAGAAGCCCCACAGGTTGTCGCCACCGAAGATCAGCAGCGCAGCAATCGCCAGCAAGGTCGAAACCGAGGTCGCGATGGTCCGCAGCAGGGTCTGGGTGGTCGAGATATTTAGGTTCTCGATCAGCGTCGCCTTGCGCAACACGCGGAAGTTCTCACGCACCCGGTCGAATACCACGATTGTGTCGTTCAGCGAGTAACCGATGATCGCCAGTACCGCCGCCAACACCGTCAGGTCGAAGGTGATCTGGAAGAACGACAGGATACCGACGGTCACGATCACGTCGTGGACCAGCGACACAATGGCGCCGACCGCGAATTTCCACTGAAAGCGAAACGCCAGGTAGATGAGGATGCCGCCCAGCGCCATCAGCATGCCGAGGCCGCCCTGGTCGCGCAGCTCTTCACCGACCTGCGGACCAACGAACTCGACGCGTTTGACCACGGCCGGGTTGTCGCCGCCGACTTTCTGCAGCGCCTCTGCCACCTGGTGGCCCAGTTGCGGGTCTTCACCCGGCATCCGCACCAGCAGGTCGGTGGTCGCGCCGAAGCTCTGCACCACGGCTTCGTGATAACCCGAGCTCACCAGCTGCTCGCGCACCTTGGTCACATCGGCCGGACGCTCATAAGTCAGCTCGATCAGCGTACCGCCGGTGAAGTCCAGGCCGTAGTTCATGCCTTTGGTGGCAACGCTGAACATCGCCAGCAGGGTCAGCAGCAGTGTGATGCCGAACGCAACGTTGCGAACGCCCATGAAGTTGATTGTACGTAACATGGCAGCCCCTTAAATCCACAACTTCTTGAAGTCACGACCGCCGAAGATCAAGTTGACCATCGCGCGGGTAACCATGATGGCCGTGAACATCGAGGTCAGTACCCCGAGGGACATGGTCACGGCGAAGCCCTTGACCGGACCTGTACCCATGGCAAACAGAATCCCGCCCACCAGCAAGGTGGTCAGGTTGGCGTCGAGAATCGCAGTGAATGCGCGCCCGAAACCTTCGTTGATTGCCCGTTGTACGGTCATGCCGGCGGCGATTTCCTCACGAATCCGCGAGAAGATCAGCACGTTGGCGTCGACCGCCATACCCATGGTCAAGACGATACCGGCGATACCCGGCAGGGTCAGGGTAGCCCCCAGCAGCGACATCAGGGCCAGCAGCAGCACCATGTTCACGCCCAGCGCAACGGTGGCGATCAGGCCGAAGAAGCGGTAGATGGCGATGATGAACAGCGAGACGAACAGCATGCCCCACAGCGACGCATCGATACCCTTGGTGATGTTGTCAGCACCCAGGCTTGGACCAATGGTGCGCTCTTCAGCGAAGTACATCGGCGCCGCCAGACCACCGGCACGCAGCAGCAGGGCCAGTTCCGAGGACTCGCCTTGGCCGTTCAGGCCGGTGATGCGGAACTGCGCACCCAGCGGCGACTGAATGGTCGCCAGGCTGATGATCTTCTTCTCTTCCTTGAAGGTCTGCACCGGCACGTCTTTCTCGACGCCATCAACCACCTGCTTGACGTAGGTGGTCACCGGACGCTGCTCGATGAAGATCACCGCCATGCTGCGACCCACGTTGGAACGGGTCGCACGGTTCATCAGCTCGCCGCCATGACCGTCCAGGCGAATGTTCACCTCCGGCGTGCCGTGCTCACCGAAACCAGCCTTGGCGTCAGTCACCTGGTCGCCAGTAATGATCAGGCCACGCTCGATTTGTGCAGGAGGACGCTTGCCCTCGCGGAACTCGAACATCTCGGAAGTGGCTTTGGATGCGCCCGGCTCAGCGGCCAGACGGAACTCAAGGTTGGCCGTCTTGCCGAGGATACGCTTGGCTTCGGCAGTGTCCTGCACGCCTGGCAGCTCAACCACGATGCGGTTGGCACCCTGACGCTGAACGATAGGCTCGGCAACACCCAGCTCGTTGACGCGGTTACGGACCGTGGTCAAGTTCTGCTTGATGGAGTATTCACGGATTTCCGCCAGCTTGGCCGGGGTCATCGCCAGACGCAGTACCGGCTGACCATTGAGGTCGGCGGGAACAATGTCGAAATCGTTGAAGCTCTTGCGGATCAGGCTACGGGCTTGTTCGCGGGCCGCTTCATCAGTGAAGCCCAGCTGAATGGCACCGTTGAGTTGCGGCAGGCTGCGATAGCGCAGACGCTCTTTGCGCAACAGGCTCTTGACGTCGCCTTCGTAGACTTTCATGCGCGCGTCGATGGCTTTGTCCATGTCGACTTCGAGCAGGAAGTGCACGCCACCGGACAAGTCCAGACCCAGCTTCATCGGGTGCGCGCCGAGGCTGCGCAGCCATTGCGGAGTGGTTTGTGCCAGGTTCAGTGCAACGACATAGTCATCACCCAGAGCCTTGCGCACGACGTCCTTGGCCGGAAGTTGGTCTTCCTGCTTGGTCAGACGAATCAGGCCGCCCTTGCCGTTGGCTGCCAGGGTGGCCGCCTTGACGTTGATCCCGGCATCGTTGAGCGCTTTGCTCACACGATCCAGATCCGCCTGATTGACCTGCAGCGCAGTGCTTGCACCGCTGACCTGAATGGCCGGGTCATCAGGGTAAAGATTGGGAGCGGAATAAATCAGACCGATCGCCAGCACCGCCAGGATCAGTACGTATTTCCACAGAGGGTATTTGTTCAGCATCACGCCGCCCGCTTATGACGCGGGGCGCCTTGCGCGCCCCGTCGATTGGTAGAAGATGAAACTTAGATCGCTTTCAGCGTGCCTTTTGGCAGCGTGGCAGCGATGGCGCCTTTCTGGAACTTCAGCTCTACCGAGTCAGAAACTTCGAGAACCACGAAATCATCCGCTACTTTGGTGATCTTGCCGGCGATGCCGCCAGTAGTTACCACTTCGTCACCCTTCTGCAAGCTGCCCAGCAGATTCTTCTGCTCTTTGGCGCGCTTGGCCTGTGGACGCCAGATCATCAGATAGAAGATGACCAGGAAGCCAACCAGGAAAATCCACTCAAAACCAGTGCCAGCAGGGCCGGCAGCAGGTGCAGCGGCATCTGCCATCGCGTTCGAGATAAAAAAGCTCATTTAGCACTCCAGTTGCTGAATTAGGGTCTTAAACGTTTGAAACTCAGTCCAAGGGCGGAACAGGCAAGCCGCGCTTGGCATAGAAGGCATCGACAAAGGCGGCCAATGTACCCTGTTGAATAGCCTCGCGCAAACCAGCCATAAGCACTTGATAATGGCGCAAGTTATGGATGGTATTGAGCATGCTCCCCAGCATTTCGCCGCACTTGTCCAGGTGATGCAGATAAGCGCGGGAGAAGTTCTGGCAGGTATAGCAATCGCAGGTCGGATCGAGCGGCGAATCATCATGGCGATGGAACGCGTTACGGATCTTCAGCACACCAGTATCAATGAACAGGTGCCCATTGCGGGCATTACGGGTTGGCATCACGCAATCGAACATGTCCACCCCGCGGCGCACACCCTCAACCAAGTCTTCCGGCTTGCCAACACCCATAAGGTAACGAGGTTTGTCAGCCGGCATCTGGCCCGGCAGGTAATCCAGCACCTTGATCATCTCGTGCTTGGGCTCGCCCACCGACAAACCGCCAATGGCCAGGCCATCGAAGCCGATCTTGTCGAGGCCTTCCAGGGAGCGCATGCGCAGATCCTGGTGCATGCCGCCCTGAACGATGCCGAACAGCGCCGCCGTGTTGTCGCCATGGGCGTTTTTCGAGCGCTGGGCCCAACGCAGGGACAACTCCATGGAAATCCGCGCGACGTCTTCATCCGCCGGGTACGGCGTGCATTCGTCGAAAATCATCACAATGTCGGAGCCGAGGTCGCGCTGCACCTGCATCGACTCTTCCGGGCCCATGAACACTTTCGCGCCATCGACTGGCGAGGCGAAGGTCACGCCCTCCTCCTTGATCTTGCGCATGGCGCCCAGGCTGAACACCTGGAAACCGCCGGAGTCGGTCAGGATCGGGCCTTTCCACTGCATGAAATCGTGCAGGTCGCCATGCTTCTTGATCACTTCCGTGCCCGGGCGCAGCCACAGGTGGAAGGTGTTGCCCAGAATGATCTCGGCGCCAGTGGCCTCGATATCCCGTGGCAGCATGCCCTTGACCGTGCCGTAGGTGCCCACCGGCATGAAGGCCGGGGTCTCGACGGTGCCACGGGGGAACGTCAGGCGACCGCGACGGGCCTTGCCGTCGGTGGCCAGCAATTCAAACGACATACGACATTCGCGACTCATACTGTTTCCTCTGGGCCCGCTTCTTTAGGGGCAGTCGGCGCAGGATTACGGGTAATGAACATCGCATCACCGTAGCTGAAAAAACGGTATCCGTTGTCGACCGCGGCTTTGTAGGCCGCCATGGTCTGCGGATAACCGGCAAACGCCGAAACCAGCATCAACAGCGTGGATTCGGGCAAATGGAAGTTGGTGACCAGGGCATCGACCACATGGAACGGCCGGCCCGGGTAGATAAAGATATCGGTGTCGCCACTGAACGGCTTGAGCACGCCATCGCGCGCGGCGCTTTCCAGGGAACGCACGCTGGTGGTGCCTACTGCGACCACACGACCGCCGCGCGCACGGCAGGCGGCAACCGCATCCACCACGTCCTGGCCGACTTCCAGCCATTCGCTGTGCATGTGGTGATCTTCGATCTTCTCCACGCGCACCGGCTGGAAGGTGCCCGCGCCGACGTGCAGGGTCACGAACGCGGTCTCGACGCCCTTGGCGGCAATCGCCTCGAGCAACGGCTGGTCGAAATGCAGCCCCGCCGTCGGCGCCGCCACCGCGCCCAGGCGCTCGGCATACACCGTCTGATAACGCTCGCGGTCCGAACCTTCGTCCGGGCGGTCTATATAAGGAGGCAGCGGCATGTGCCCAACGCGGTCGAGCAGCGGCAGCACTTCCTCGGCAAAGCCCAGTTCGAACAGCGCATCATGGCGCGCCAGCATCTCGGCCTCGCCACCGCCATCGATCAGGATCTTCGACCCCGGCTTCGGCGACTTGCTGGACCGCACATGAGCCAGCACGCGGTGACTGTCGAGCACCCGCTCCACCAGGATTTCCAGCTTGCCGCCGGAAGCCTTCTGGCCAAACAGCCGCGCCGGAATCACCCGGGTATTGTTGAACACCATCAAGTCGCCCGGGCGCAAATGCTCGAGCAAATCAGTGAATTGACGGTGTGCCAGGGCGCCGCTGACTCCATCGAGAGTCAACAGGCGACTGCCGCGCCGCTCGGCCAACGGGTGGCGAGCGATCAGCGAATCAGGAAGGTCGAAAGTAAAGTCAGCAACGCGCATGATGGGGTGTCGTCTAGCAGGGCCGGGAAGTCTAGCGGAAATATCAAAAATTCTCTATGTACCTGATTGACCGACGGTAATCACCTCTCTATACTCCGCGGCCATTGCCCTGATGGCGGAATTGGTAGACGCGGCGGATTCAAAATCCGTTTTCGAAAGGAGTGGGAGTTCGAGTCTCCCTCGGGGCACCAAAATTGAAAAAGGTCTTGCGAAAGCAAGGCCTTTTTTTTGGTCTGGGGAAAACTGCCTGGCACCCCGCCGACCATACGCTGACACCACGATGACCTGTAGGAGCCGGCTTGCCGGCGAAGCTTTTGATCTGCCCCTCCGCGCCATCCGCGCCGCCGGAACATTGCACAAGAACTCCTTACAAGAATTACACCTGAAAACCGCCGCCCTCTTCTCGCTCAAACTCGCCTACGAAACCGAAGGCCAAAGCCCGATCCTGCGTGATGACCTGGTGATGGGTGATTACCAGCGCGATGTGTTTGAGCTGCTGGTGCGGCGTGGGGATTTTGAGGGGATTCAGGTGAAGGTGCGTGAGTGTATGGGGTTGGCGTTGGAGACGGCTGGGAGTGTGGATAAGCCGTTGGGGCGGGAGTTGGGGAGGTTGGTGGGGGAGTTTGCCGGGATTCAGGCAATGGAGCAGCTTGGTACGCCGCTCGTTGCGCTTAAGGATTATCTGAAAGACATCCAGTGAATAACGGTGGGCGTCCTAAAAAGCGGGAACGCCCGATAGTCGGAGCCACGCTGGCTGCCATGTCTAACCCTGTAGACCCCTTTCGCCCGCGACTAAGCTCCAGATTTTTTAAAATAAGCTCGTTAGTACCTTTTAACTTCTGAGCGATGTACCCACACCTCAAACAATACAAAATATACCGATCAGGTTTTCTTTCTGATCGCAGAGGTATTGCGCGCAACTCTGTCGACTCTCATTTTCATTAACGCATCAACGTCTACATCCTCCAACCCAAAGAATGCCATGCTATTGAACTCTCTGGACATAAACGCAGACCACGCACCAAAATACTTTTTCCCCAAGGGCTTTAATAGTGAGTATTTTTCTACATAGTACTTTAGATCCGCGCCGTACGAGCCGAGGCAGTTTATTTGCAACAGCGCCATTTCCGACTGACTAAGTTGAGCCCGCACAATATTGGCATAGTTTCTCTTGCGAAGATAATCCGTATAAAACCGCCTCTTACTTGAGACCAGAACCTCATCACCTTTAAAGTCCAGCGATATATCCTGACTTGTATCAATCATTTTCATAATCCAGTAAAGATTACGAAAATAATGCCCAGACACACTTAGCCACTGATTACAAAAAACCTCAATTTCACTTTGAATGCTACTGTCTACCACTGACTCCGGATAAAAAATACCTGCTTGGTATTTCCTGCCTTCTTTGAAATCTTTTACAATCATGTCGATTGCGTCTCGTCCTTGACGGGCGCGGCCTGGTTGATCGCCATGCTTTATATCTCCTAGTATTTTCGCATGCACATCCAACATACCAAACAGTGTCGACTCAAACATTTGTTTAGAATAAACAGCCGTTTGCTGGCGTTGCTCTTGTGTTGCAGTTTTTGCCTCCAACTGGGCTGCCTTCATCTCTGCCCGCTGCAAAGCCATCGTTTTCAGCACTGCCATTAACGCAAGAAAACTCAACAGCGGATTTAAAAAACCACCCGCAAAATCGCCTAACTGCCCCCAGTAGCTTGCGGTCCCCTGATTTACAACTGCTATTGCAGGGATATTTATTCCCCAGAAAAAATGTACGAACAGAGCGCCAAAAATCGTACCGCAAGCAGTGAGCGCTATCAGGGCGACCCCAATAAAAAAGCGATTTTTCCTTCTATATTCACGAAGCGAGTGTAAATCAACAATACATGCTTTAAGAAAACTCCGAAAATCCATAACTGCTCCATAGCACCAACAAGATTATTTCAACAGTGCAATTTTGCGAGATTGCATGCTATTAACGACATGATGGCATATCGCCCATAAGTCGACAACACCTACACGTAAGCGTATGAATAGAGAGCGACTAACCATTCAACACCACTCATGGTGGTCGCATAAATCACCCTCAACTGACTAGATCACCTTAAATATACTAGTAATCGCTTCATAATTTGACCTTGCCTGATGCGTTTGTGTCGTTGGTGAGAAAAATTGAGAGGGACAGATTATTTCCATTCAATGGATGAGCGTTAGGCGAGCAAGGCATAAAAATGACACATTGAATAATTAAACTGACCCTTTCCATCTTTCCAATGCCTTTTTATGGTCCTCTTTCCACGAAAGCTGGTAGCGAACTGCCCACTTTCTACATCCACACCTAACAACAACCCTTTGTACAAGCAGATCATCCTCCTCACTCACAGCTTGTATTTTTCTATGAATTAACTCATACAAATAAAGAGTCTCGATATAAACCCAGCAAATATATCGAATCATCAAATAACGACCAGGAAAGTAGCATCACCTTTATAAAATATGAAGAGATTTAAAATGACTATCAGTCATACTGATTAATCGTGAACGAAAGTCTCATTCGCTTAACCAGAACATATTCGACATCAAGGAATTTTATCATCAGATATTAAAAGATGGCTTAAAAAATAATTTTTGACGAGTGTGGCTACTTGGAACATTACATAGCAATGACAAAATAGTAGGGCGAACCAGACAGCGACGGCTGCCTGGGTAATTACAAAGATGGGTAAAACAGGAACAGACCGCATTACTTCAGATAATTGGCTTCAGGTTGATGCGTTCGAAGGTTGCGATTAAGTTGTCTGCACGATACCCTCCCGCCGTCGCTGCAAATTCAGCGACCGGGCTTGGTAACCCGAGGTAAATCACTGCGCAACAGTGCCATGCGTCAGGCGCTTTTTTTCGCCTGCGATATTCGTTATGGCGGCTGTGCGTGGGACGTCTCCGGACGTGCCGGTTTCCTTGATTTCCCGGTTTACCAACCTGCGCACAGCTGCCACCCACTCGCTTGGTAACGAGTGCTGGCGGCTCTTCAAATTAAGGAGCTTCACAATGCGCAGCATGGATCCGTTTCAAATTCGGTTGTTTTCCTCAAAAAATCCCTCCCCCATCGCCTCTCCCTCCCCGGAGGCGACCAATGACTGATAAATCCGACCTCAAAACCATCGGCCTGACCCCTGCCATCCACTGCGCAGACCAAGCGCTATTTCACGTCGCTCGCGATGTGCCGCTCGGTGATGCGCTGTCCATGGCCTCAGACTTTCTGCATCTGGCGAAGTTGCTTTCGGAGGATGCTGCGTACGCCCGGGATACGGATCGGCATGCCTGGGCGGCGCACTATTTGATGGGGATGGGTAAGGCGTTGGTGGATGATGCGGTGAAGGTGTTGGGGCAGGATCGGGGTTAAAAGCTGAGGGCTGTGGGGGTGGATGGGCTGGCGTCTTCGCGGGCAGGCCCGCTCCCACGGAATTTGACAGGCTGATTGTCGTTTGCAGTTGGGCAGTAGTAATTTCCGGGGACGCCGCATGGTTCCAGGATAATCGCGTCATCGTTGACGATTTTCGCGAGCAGGCTCGCTCCTACAGGGGATTGGGGCTCAGCCAGCCATCTGACCAGCGCCAGACCGCCCTCGCAGCACTCATCTAGACTTACCCCATAGTCGCAAGCAGAACCAAACACGTCGCTTTCATGCCGATGAATTAAAAGCCCCGTGGCAAGCTGCCTTTTATGCCCAACAGAGGCGCGGCGAAGACCGCGCCGGGCACAACAAGATACCCGTTCAGGGTGCCCTGGCCAACGGCCTGAAAATGCCACGATACCGTGACGTGGCGTGAGTGCCGCAGCCGACACTTTCGGACAACCGACGACCTTCTGGTGTGTCCGTGACCGTGAGGATTGCGCAATGCCTGATGAGAGTTTGCACCTGCCCGTGGTTAACAGCCTGCTGGAGCGCCATGCGGGCACTCCGGGGGCATTGTTGCCGCTGCTTCATGACATTCAAGAACGCATTGGCTATATCCCCGATGCCGCTGTCCCCGAGATTGCCCATGCGCTGAACCAGAGTCAGGCCGAGGTGCGCGGGGTGATCAGTTTTTACCATGACTTCCGTACCGCGCCGCCGGCCCGGCATATTCTGCGTTTGTGCCGCGCCGAGTCGTGCAAGAGCCGTGGCGCCGAGCAGTTGGCGGCGCAGTTGCGCGAGCGTCTGCAACTGGATGACCACGGCAGCAGTGCCGATGGCAGCATCAGTTTGCGCCCGGTGTATTGCCTGGGTGCCTGTGCCTGTTCGCCGGCGTTGGAGCTGGATGGCCGGGTACATGCGCGGTTGAGTGCCGAGCGCCTGGATGCCCTGCTTGATGCTTGCCGGGAGGACGCGTGATGCCGACTCTGTATTTGCCGACTGATTCCCTGGCCCGTGCCGTGGGTGCCGATGAGGTGGCTGTGGCGCTGATCACTCAGGCCAGAGCACGCAATCTGCCGCTGGAGCTGCAGCGCACCAGTTCCCGTGGTCTGTATTGGCTGGAGCCCTTGTTGGAGGTGGAAAGCCCGCAAGGTCGAATCGGCTTTGGCCCGCTGACCGCTGCCGATGTGCCGTCGGTGCTCGATGCGCTGCAAGATCCGTCTTCCCAGCATCCACTCGCCCTCGGCCTAGTAGAAGCATTGCCCTATCTGAAGACTCAACAACGCCTGCTGTTCGCCCGCGCCGGCATCACCCGCCCGCTGTCGCTGGACGATTACCGGGCCCACGGCGGTTTCGAAGGTTTGACCAGGGCCGTCAACCTCGGTGGTGAACAGACCGCCACCGAGGTGTTCGACTCCGGCCTGCGTGGCCGTGGCGGTGCGGCTTTCCCCGCCGGGATCAAATGGCGCACGGTGCGCGCTGCCGAGGCCGAACAGAAGTACGTCGTTTGCAACGCCGACGAGGGCGACTCCGGCACCTTCGCCGACCGCATGTTGATGGAAGGCGACCCCTTCCTGCTGATCGAAGGCATGGCCATTGCCGGTCTCTGCACCGGCGCCACCTTCGGCTACATCTATGTGCGTTCGGAATACCCGGATGCCGTGGCCACGTTGCGCCAGGCGCTGAACCTGGCGCGTGAGGCCGGTTATCTGGGCGCGAATGTCGGCGGCAGCGGCCAGGCCTTCGATCTGGAAGTACGGGTCGGGGCCGGTGCCTATATTTGCGGCGAAGAAACCGCGCTGCTGGATTCGCTGGAGGGCAAGCGCGGCTATGTGCGCGCCAAGCCGCCGATTCCGGCGCTCAAGGGCCTGTTCGGCCAGCCGACGCTGGTGCACAACGTGCTGACCCTGGCTTCGGTGCCGCTGATTCTGGCCAAGGGCGCGCCGTTTTATCGCGACTACGGAATGGGCCGTTCCCTGGGCACCATGCCGTTCCAGTTGGCGGGCAATGTGCGCAAAGGTGGTCTGGTGGAGCGCGCGTTTGGCCTGACCCTGCGCGAACTGGTGGAAGACTATGGCGGCGGCACCGCCAGTGGTCGGCCGCTGAAGGCCGCACAAGTGGGCGGCCCGTTGGGTGCCTGGGTGCCGCCGTCGCAGTTCGACACGCCGCTGGATTACGAAGCCTTCGCCGCCATCGGCGCGATGCTCGGCCACGGCGGTGTGGTGGTGGCGGACGACAGCCTCGACATGGCGCAAATGGCGCGCTTTGCCATGCAGTTCTGCGCCGAGGAATCCTGCGGCAAATGCACCCCGTGCAGGATCGGCTCGACTCGTGGCGTCGAGGTCATCGACCGGTTGCTGGCCGCGCCTGAACAAGGCGCTCGCGATCAGCAGGTGGTCATCCTCAAGGACCTCTGCGACACCCTGCAATACGGTTCACTCTGTGCCCTGGGCGGCATGGTGTCCTTCCCCGTCGCCAGCGCCCTCAAGCACTTCCCCGCCGACTTCGGTGTGCACGCCTCGGAGGCCGAGCAATGATCACTGTATTCGATCCGAAAACCGACATGGATCTAGGCACGCCGGCTCGCGACAGCCAGGTGCAGATCACCCTGAACATCGATGGCCGCAGCATCAGCGTGCCCGAAGGCACCTCGGTGATGCGCGCTGCGGCGCTGATGGGCACCACCATTCCCAAGCTCTGCGCCACCGACAGCCTGGAAGCCTTCGGCTCGTGCCGCATGTGCCTGGTGGAGATCGAGGGAATGCGCGGCTACCCGGCGTCCTGCACGACGCCGGTCACCGAAGGCATGACCGTACACACGCAGACGCCGAAGCTGGCGACCCTGCGCCGCAACGTGATGGAGTTGTACATCTCCGATCACCCGCTGGACTGCCTGACCTGCTCGGCCAACGGCAACTGCGAGCTGCAAACCGTGGCCGGCCAGGTCGGCCTGCGCGAGGTGCGTTACGGCTACGAAGGCGACAATCACCTGGCCGACGTCAAGGACACCTCCAACCCTTATTTCGATTACGACCCGAGCAAGTGCATCGTCTGCAACCGCTGCGTACGCGCTTGCGAAGAAACCCAGGGCACCTTCGCCCTGACCGTTACCGGGCGCGGTTTTGAATCGCGGATTTCGGCGGCCGGTGGCGAGGATTTCCTCGACTCCGAGTGCGTGTCCTGCGGCGCCTGCGTACAGGCCTGCCCGACCGCGACCCTGATGGAAAAAAGCGTGGTCGAACTCGGTCAGCCCGAGCGTTCGGTGATCACCACCTGCGCCTACTGCGGTGTCGGCTGCTCGTTCCGCGCCGAGATGAAGGGCGATCAACTGGTGCGCATGGTCCCGGACAAGAACGGCCAGGCCAACCACGGCCACTCTTGCGTCAAAGGACGCTTTGCCTGGGGCTACGCCACCCACCCGGATCGCATCACCAAACCGATGATCCGCAAGCACATCAGCGACCCGTGGCAGGAAGTCAGCTGGGACGAAGCGGTGACCTATGCCGCCAGCGAAATGCGCCGTTTGCAGCAGAAATACGGTCGCGACTCGATCGGCGGGATCACCTCCAGCCGCTGCACCAACGAAGAAACCTACCTGGTGCAAAAACTGGTGCGCGCCGCT
This sequence comes from Pseudomonas sp. Pse1, assembly GCF_024519635.1. Classification (NCBI taxonomy): domain Bacteria; kingdom Pseudomonadati; phylum Pseudomonadota; class Gammaproteobacteria; order Pseudomonadales; family Pseudomonadaceae; genus Pseudomonas; species Pseudomonas sp. Pse1. The sequence continues at coordinate 176,189 of NZ_JALJRO010000003.1, read as the reverse complement.
TTCGGCAATAACAACGTCGACACCTGTGCACGGGTCTGCCATTCACCCACCGGCTATGGCCTGAAACAGACCCTCGGCGAATCCGCCGGCACCCAGAGCTTCGACTCGGTGATGCAGGCCGACGTGGTGCTGGTGATGGGCGCCAACCCCAGCGACGCGCACCCGGTGTTCGCCTCGCAACTCAAACGCCGCCTGCGTGAAGGCGCGCGGCTGATCGTCATCGACCCACGGCGCATCGATCTGGTGGACGGCGTGCACGCCCGCGCCGAACTACACTTGGCCCTGCGTCCCGGGACCAACGTCGCCATGCTCAACGCCCTGGCCCACACCATCATCACCGAAGGCTTGCAGGACCAGGCCTTTATCGACGCCCGTTGCGAAGGCGATGACTTTGCGCGCTGGAGCGAATTTGTCAGCCGTGCGGAAAATTCCCCGGAAGTGATCGGCCCGATCTGCGGTGTGCCGGCGCAAGACATCCGCGCCGCTGCCCGGCTGTATGCCACCGGCGGCAACGCGGCGATCTACTACGGCCTGGGCGTCACCGAACACAGCCAGGGCAGCACCTCAGTGATGGGCATCGCCAACCTCGCCATGGCCACAGGCAACATCGGTCGCGAAGGTGTGGGCGTCAACCCGTTGCGTGGGCAAAACAACGTGCAGGGCTCGTGCGACATGGGCTCATTCCCGCACGAATTGCCCGGCTACCGGCACATCTCCAACGTCGCCGTGCGCACCGAGTTCGAACAGGCGTGGAACGTCACCCTGCAACCCGAGCCCGGCCTGCGCATCCCCAACATGTTCGAGTCGGCACTGGCTGGCAGCTTCAAAGGCCTGTACTGCCAGGGCGAGGACATCGCCCAGAGCGACCCGAATACCCAGCACGTCACCGCCGCCCTGTCGGCCATGGAATGCGTGGTGGTGCAGGATATTTTCCTCAACGAAACCGCGAAGTTCGCCCACGTGTTCCTGCCGGGCAGCTCATTCCTGGAAAAAGACGGCACCTTTACCAACGCCGAACGGCGTATCTCGCGGGTGCGCAAGGTGATGGAGCCGCTGGGCGGCAAAGCCGACTGGGAAGGCACCGTGGCCCTGGCCAACGCCCTGGGCTATCGGATGGATTACCAACATCCATCGGAAATCATGGATGAAATCGCCCGCCTGACGCCGACTTTCACCAACGTGAGTTACGCCGAACTGGAGCGTCACGGCAGCCTGCAATGGCCGTGCAACGCCGAGGCACCGGACGGCACGCCGACCATGCATATCGAGGAGTTCGTGCGTGGCAAGGGGCGCTTTATGCTCACCGGTTACGTGCCGACCGAAGAGAAGGTCAACGCCCGTTATCCACTGCTGCTGACCACCGGACGGATCCTCAGCCAGTACAACGTCGGCGCCCAAACCCGGCGCACCGACAACGTCGCCTGGCATGATGAGGACCGCCTGGAAATCCACCCGACCGACGCCGAGAGCCGTGGCATCAACGAGGGGGATTGGGTCGGCATAGGCAGCCGCGCGGGGCAGACCGTACTACGCGCGCGAGTCACCGAACGGGTGGCACCGGGGGTGGTGTACACCACCTTCCACTTCCCGGAATCGGGGGCCAACGTGATCACCACCGACAACTCCGACTGGGCCACCAACTGCCCGGAATACAAGGTCACGGCCGTGGAAGTCAGCCGCGTCTATCACCCTTCCGAGTGGCAAAAACGCTACCAGGCCTTCAGCGACGAACAGGATCGCCTGCTCAAGGACCGCCGACAGGCACGGGGCGATAAAGCGGAGGTACGCCGATGAGCACAGCCAATTTGATCAAGATGGCCAACCAGATCGCCCAGTACTTCGCCAGCCAACCGGACCAGGAACAGGCGGTGCTCAGTGTGCGCAATCATCTGCAGTTGTTCTGGGCACCGAGTATGCGCAGGGAATTGTTGGAGTGGCAGACGGAGCATAAGGGCGCGGAGCTGCATCCATTGGTGCAGGCGGCGGTGATTGGGGCCGGGTGGGGGGCATGAAAACCTAAAACCAAAACACCACCCCTGTAGGAGCGAGCCTGCTCGCGATAGCGGTCTGACAGTCGACAAATAAGTTGAATGTAAGGCCGCCATCGCGAGCAGGCTCGCTCCTACAAAGGGAATCGGTATGGGTGTGGATGGTCAGCTATCCCCACCCACCTTGCGCACCGCCTCTTCAATCGCCCGCACACTGATCGCTGCAAAAATCGCCGTCAACAACACCCCATTAAACCCCAGCAAAATCGCCAACACCCGCGACAGCGGCTGTTTCGGCACCAGTTCGCCGTAGCCGATGGTCAGCCCTGTCACGAAGCCGAAGTAGATACCGTCGAACGGCTGCCAGCCTTCCACATAGGCAATGATCAGGCCGACCGTGACGATCACCACCAGCATGGTTGAGAAGATCGGCCAAGCCAATTTCAGGTAATAACCGACAGCTTTGTAGAACTCGCGGCGGATGTTCGACACGGGAGCGTTGTTCATGGCGGGGCTTTCCTGGGAGTGGCCGGGGCACTGCATCAGCTTGGCACAACCTGGGAAATTTGAACGGCAACCCGTCCCCGACCACAAGCACAGGTCTTTTTTTTCCTCGGCGAAACCGCGATCATCCTCGACCGCCAAGCCCATCTCAGGATTCACACCATGCAACTGCCGCTGGAATCGGTCGCCCTTTTCGCGCTCAAGCTCGTTCACGAAACGGATGGCGCGAGCCCGGTGTTGCGCGATGATCCGGTGATGGACGAGTACACACGGGAAGTCTTCGAGTTGCTGCTGCGCCGCGAGGATCTCGCGGCGATCCAACTCAAGATCGCCGCCTGCGTGGAGTTGGCGCTGGCGGCTGTCGGCGGTGTTGATAAACCGCTGGGGCGCGAGTTGCAGCGCCTGGCCGGCGATGTGGCCACGGCGCCGACCCTTGAGCAGTTGCAGGCGCCGCTGCTGGCGCTGCGGGATTATCTGAAAGACATTCAGTGACCCGATGAGGACCTGACTGATACCGGCATCGCCCGACGCTTGATCAGCCCCACCAGCAGCGCCGCCAGAATCAGCACGATCGACAGCCCTTCGCGGCCATCCACCCGATGGCCGAGGATCAGCATCGAGCCGCCTATGCCGAACAGCGGAATCAGCAACGACAACGGCGCCACCCGCGAGACCGGGTACTCGCGCAGCAACAGGTTCCAGCCCCAGTAGCAGAAGTGCGTCGCCGCGTAGACCTGGAACAGCAACGAGAACAACGCCAGCCAGTGGAAGTCCGTGACCAGCCCGGTAAACGGCGCCGAACCGTGGGCGAGCCAGGTCAGCAACAGCAAGGGGATCGGCGGGAACAGGCTGGCCCACACCACAAAGGCGAACATCTCACGCACGTTCGATTGCTTGATGATCACGTTGCCGACGCTCCAACTGAAAGCGCTCACCAGTAACAGGCCATAGCCCAGCGTGGTGGCCTGACCGGGACTGCTGGCGATGATATTCACCAGTCCCACAGCCGCCAGGCCAATACCCACTACCTGCCCGAAACGCAGGCGTTCGCGAAACAGCAGCACGCCCCAGCCGAGGGTGAAAAAGGCGCTGAACTGAATCAACAACGCAGCGGTTCCGGCAGGGACGCCCATCTCGATACCGAGGTTGATCAGCGCCCACATCGCCACCCCGAAAATCAGCCCGTAAGCGGCCAGCCAGCGGAAGGCAATCGGTGGTCGGCGGATAAAAAACACCCAGGGCAACGCGGCCAGGGTGAAGCGCAGGGCGGTCAACAGCAGCGGATCAATGCTCGCCAGGCCCAATTGGGTGACCGGGAAATTCAGCCCCCAGACGGCCGTAACCAATACGGCGAGTATCAAGTGTTTGCTGTGCATGGTGCGCGGTTCCTCAGGACAGGACCCGCACTATGGGCAATACGGGTATCGGCCCGCTTGCGCTATCGGGTCTTTGATCAGTAAATTTGGGCCATGCCCAAAACCCAGATCGATCCCTACGAAACTATTCCCCGCGATGCCGTGGTCACCGCCAGCGACTATCACGACGGCCTGCACTTTGCGCGGCACAGCCATCAGCGCGGACAATTCGCCTACGCCGCCTGCGGGGTGATCACCGTGTTCAGCGACCAAGGCGACTGGGTCGTGCCGCCGCAGCGGGCCATTTGGGTCCCGGCCGGCGTGCCCCACGCCATGTCCATGAATGGGCCGGTGACCATGCTCAACACCTACATCCGCCCCCTCGCCGCCACCCGCCTCGGCCTGCCGGCGCACTGCCAGGTGTTCGGCGTTTCGCCTTTGCTCCAGCAATTGCTGATGGGCGCCATCGACGTCGCGCCGCTGTACGCCGAAGATCAGCGCGAAGGTCACTTGATGAGCCTGCTGCTGCACGAAATCGCCGCCATGCCGCCGCTCTCGCTCAATGCCCCGCTGCCCCGTGAGCCGAGGTTGGCACTGGCCTGTCGCAAGTTGTTGGAGCAGCCGTCGCTGGAGGTGGGGATCGATACGATGTGCCGGCAGGTGAGCATGAGTCGGCGGACCTTTACCCGTCTGTTTCGCCAGGAAACCGGGATCAGCTTTGTCGAGTGGCGCCAGCAGGCGTGCCTGTTGAGTGCCGTGGTGAGGCTGGGCAATGGCGAGGCGGTGACGCGGGTGGCGATGGATCTGGGCTACAGCAGCCCAAGCGCATTCAGCAGCAGTTTCCGCCGTTTGTTGGGGGAAGTACCGAGTCGCTATTTTGCACAACAGGGAGTGAAGGAATGAGTGGAACCTTGATGATGTCTTGCACGGTCACTAACGGTCAGCTGCCAAGCACCGAAGCATCGTCGATCGACGTGCCCTGGTGGAGTTTCGGCAAAACCGTGATGGCGGCCACCGCCCTGACCCTGGTGTGCGATGGTCTGGTCGACCTCGACCAACCGCTGCCGGAAGGCCCCTTCACTTTGCGCCAATTGCTCCAGCATCAAGCCGGTTTGGCGGACTATGGCGAGTTGCCGGAGTACCACGCGGCAGTGGCCCGGCACGAGTCGGCGTGGTCGGTGGATGAACTGCTGCAGCGGCTCGACGCAACCCGGTTGCGCTATGCACCGGGTACGGGTTGGCGTTATTCGAATGTGGGCTATCTGTACGTCGCACGGCTGATCGAGCGCATCAGCGGTTTGTCCTTGGAGCAGGCTTTGCAACAACGCGCTTTGCTCCCATTAGGCATTTCTCACGTGCGCCTGGCCCGCAAGCGCAGCGATCTGCCAGGCACGGCCGCCAGCTACGATCCGAACTGGGTCTATCACGGCCTGTTGATCGGGCCGCTGCCACAGGCCGCGATTTTCCTCGATCGACTGCTGGCCGGGGACTTGCTGCCAGCCAACCTGCTCGAGGCCATGCAGAGCGTCTATCACCTCGGCGGTCCGATTCCCGGTCGGCCGTGGCAGTCACCCGGCTACGGCCTGGGCGTGATGCAAGGTCCGACGGCGGATGGCTTGCTGCTGTGCGGTCATACCGGTGGCGGTCCGGGCAGCGTGGTCGCGGTGTATCAAGCGAGCCGGGGCGACGACTCGGCCACCGCTGCGGTGTTCGTCGAAGGCGGCAGCGAAGGACAGGTCGAGAAGGCGGTCGTCGAGGCGCTGTTATCTGCCCTGAATTGAAATAGCTTGGTAATGACACTTATTCTCATTAAAGTACGCCGATTCGCGTGGAGCCGCTTTTGGCGTGGCAGGGACGGTGGGCATGGACTCGGGAGACAACCAGCACAAACTCAGCGCGCTGTTTATCGGCCAGCGCGGGGCCTTGATCCGCATGCTCTCGCGGGTGGTCGGCTGCGCCAGCCTGGCTGAGGACCTGGCCCAGGAAACCTACGTCAAGGTCGCCAATGCCCTGAAGACCCGGCCCATCGAGCACTTGCACCCCTTCCTCTACCAGACCGCCCAGTACCTGGCCTTCGATCACCTGCGCAGCCAGCGCAGCAAACGCCGCTTCGAATGCCAGTGGGTCGACGACAGCGTGGTGGTGGAAGTGCCGACCAGCGTCCCCGGTCCGGACATTCAGGTGCAGGGCCAGCAACAGTTGCAGCAATTCCAGAAAGTCCTCGGCAGCCTACCCAAGCGCCAGCAACAAATCCTGGTTTTGCATAAACTGCAGGGCTTATCCCAGGGCGAGATTGCCCAGCGCCTGCAGGTGTCCTTGAGTACGGTGGAAAAAGATCTGCGAAATACCCTCAATGCCTGCCTCAAAGCCACCGACTTGCAGGACCGCCATGACTGACCAGCCCACCCGACTGCCGCCTGGCGCAACCGCTCGGGAACAGGCAAGCGACTGGTTCGCCCAGCGTCAGGCCATCGCCGACAACCCACTGCTGCGCCAGCGTTTCGAGCAGTGGCGCGCGGCCGATTCGCACCATGCCGACGCCTACGCCGAGCTGGAGAACCTCTGGCAATCCCAGGCATTCGAACAGGCCCTGCAAGCGCTGGCGGTTGATCTCGGATTGCCGCCCGCCCCGCTCGAAAAGCCCCCGGTCCACCGCCGCTGGCTGGCCACCGCCGCGGCCCTGCTGCTGATGCTCGGCGTCGGCTGGATCGGCGATGTGCCGATGCGCCTGCAAGCCGACCACCTGACGGCGACCGCCGAGGTCCAGCGCCTGCAACTACCCGACGGTTCAAAGATCGTGCTCGGCAGTCACAGCGCCATCCGCACCGAATTCGACGGCACTCAACGGCGCATTCGCCTGTTGCGTGGCGAGCTTTACGTCGAGGCCTTCCATGACAGCGCGCGGCCGATGGTGATCGACACCGGCGAGGCGCAGGTCACAGTGGTCGGCACCCGCTTCAGCGTCAGTAAAAACGCCAATGGGGTGACGGTGGCGGTACGCGAAGGCCGAGTGCGCCTGGCCAATCGCGAGGGTGCGGACAGCCTGTTGCAAGCCGGCAACTGGCAGCAACTCAAGCTGGGCCATTTGCAAGCCCTGCACACGGAAGGCAGTGAACGGCAACTGGCCTGGCTGAATGGCCGCTTGTCGTTCCAGGACCGGCCACTGGCGCAGGTGCTGGATGAGTTACAGCGTTATTACCCGGCGCCGATTGTGCTGCTCAACGAGCGTGCCGCGCAGCAGAACGTCAGTGGCAGCTACCAGTTGGATGATCCGCAAGCCGTGGTCCAGGCGCTGGCCAAGGTGACGGCCAGCCAACTGACCCGACTGCCCGGCGGCGCCCTTCTGATTCGCTGAATCACGACCTCGAAAAAAATTTTACGGCTTTTGCGCAGCCAACCCGTCAAGGAATTGCTTTTGCAAATAATTCCTATTCAGTACGGGACTCGCATGCTCTTTCCTACGCTCAATCCGACCCCCGCCCGCAGCCTGCTGGCACTCGCCATCTGCCTGGCCTGCAGCCACGCCGCCGCCGTCGAGCCCGTCGCCGAGACGACCGGCCACGAAATGCAAAGCACCCATCGCTTTGCCATTGCTCGCCAGCCACTGGCTAACGCGCTGGATCAATTGAGCGTGCAGAGCGGTCTGCAGATCGCCTACACCTCGGAGATGGCCCAGGGCATCGAGTCTCCCGGCGTCAACGGCCAGATGAGCATCCAGCAGGCCTTGAACCAACTGCTGGCCGGCAGCTCGTTGGACTTCCAGCAAAACGGTCCCAACGCGATCATCCTTGTGCAGCGCGCCAGCGCCGGTGACGCACTGGAGTTGGGCGCCACCAGCATCATCAGCAACCAGTTGGGCACCGTCACCGAAGGCAGCGACTCCTACACCCCCGGCACCATCGCCACCGCCACGCGACTGGTGCTGACGCCACGGGAAACCCCGCAGTCGATCACCGTGATCACCCGCCAGCACATGGACGACTTCGGCCTGAACAACGTCGACGACGTGATGCGCCACACCCCAGGCATCACCGTCTCGGCCTTCGACAGCGACCGCACCAACTACTACGCCCGCGGTTTTTCCATCAACAACTTCCAGTACGACGGCGTGCCCTCCACCGTGCGCAACGTCGCCTACTCGGCGGGCAACACCCTCAGCGACATGGCCATCTACGACCGCGTCGAAGTGCTCAAGGGCGCCACCGGCCTGCTGACCGGCGCCGGTTCGCTGGGCGCCACCATCAACCTGGTGCGCAAGAAACCCACCGCCGACTTCCAGGGCCACGCCAGCCTCGGCGTCGGTTCCTGGGACAACTACCGCAGCGAACTGGACGTCAGCGGCCCGCTGACCGAAACCGGTAACGTCCGTGGCCGCGCCGTGGCGGCCTACCAGGACAAGCATTCGTTCATGGACCACTACTCGCGCGACAGCTCGGTGTACTACGGCATCGTCGAATTCGACCTGACCCCGGACACCCTGCTGACCCTCGGCGGCGACTATCAGGACAACAATCCCAAGGGTTCCAGCTGGTCCGGCAGCTTCCCGCTGATCAACTCCGAAGGCGGGCATAACAGCGTTTCGCGCTCGTTCAACAACGGCACCGACTGGAGCGGCTGGGAGCAATACACCCGCACCGTGTTCGCCACCCTTGAGCATGAACTGGGCAACGGCTGGGTGACCAAGCTGCAACTGGACCACAAGATCAACGGCTACCACGCCCCGCTCGGCTCGATTCAGTTCGACCAGCCACAGCCCGACGGCACGGCGAAAATCAACACGCAGAAGTACACCGGCGAAACCACCAGCGACTCGGCAGACTTCTACCTCAGCGGGCCATTTACCTTCATGGGCCGTGAGCATGAACTGGTGATCGGCGGCTCGGCGGGCAACTCGCACTGGACCGGCAAGGGTTACTGGGACGTGACCCAGAACGCGCCAAACGTGGTCGACTTCAACAACTGGAACGGTAACTTCCCTGAGCCAAACTGGGGCCCGGTGTCGCAACGCACCGATGACACCGTGCGGCAGACCGGCACCTACATGACCACCCGCCTGAATGTCGCCGACGACCTGAAGGTGTTTCTCGGCGGCCGCGTGGTCAACTATCACCTGACCGGCCTGACCCCGTCTTACCGCGAGACCGGGCGCTTCGTACCCTACGTCGGCGCGGTCTACGACCTCGACGAGCAATACTCGGTGTACGCCAGCTACACCGACATCTTCATGCCCCAGGACAGTTGGAACAAAGACCGCAACAGCACCATCCTCGAACCGGACGAAGGCCAGAACTATGAGCTGGGTCTCAAGGGCGAGTTCTTCGACGGCCGCCTGAACAGCAGCCTGGCCTACTTCGAGGTGCACGAAAACAACCGCTCGATGCCGGACGACGACTACAACAACCAGCAACCGACGCCACCGAACTACGCGTTCAAGGGCACCAAGGCCACCACCAAGGGTTATGAACTGGAAATCTCCGGCGAACTGGCCCCCGGCTGGCAGGTGCAGGCCGGCTACACACACAAGATCGTGCGCGACGAAAACGACCAGAAGATCTCCACCTTCGAACCTGAAGACCAGGTCAGCCTGTACACCCGCTACAAATTGCACGGTGACCTCGACAAGCTGACCGTCGGTGGCGGCCTGCGCTGGCAGAGTGTCGGCTGGCAATCGATCTACAACGCGCCGCTGGGTCACTACGAGGATATCGCCCAGGATGCCTATTGGCTGGTGGACCTGATGACCCGCTACCAGATCACCCAGAACCTTTCGACGACCCTCAACGTCAACAACATTTTCGACAAGTCGTATTACACCAACATCGGCTTCTATAACTCGGCGGCCTACGGCGAACCGCGTAACTTCATGCTCAACACGCGCTGGGATTTCTGAGTTGGCAGCTGCCTGTGCAGGGGGGGTTGCATAACCCTGCGCAGGCGGCCCCTACAACACCGGCAACACCACCCGCGCTTCCAGCCCGCCAATGCTGCGGTTTCTCACCGTCAGTTCGCCACCGTGTTCCAGCACGATGGCCCGCGCCGCCGACAACCCCAGGCCGACACCGCCGGTGCTTTTATTGCGCGAGCCTTCCAGGCGATGGAACGGCACGAACACCTGTTCATAACTGTCACTGGGGATTCCCGGCCCGCGATCCAGCACGCGAATAGTCACGTGTTCGGCATCGCTGCGCAGCTCGATGGCCGGTTCACTGGCATATTTGAGGGCGTTTTCCAGCAGGTTGGTGATCACCCGTTTCAGCCCCAGCGGACGACCGACATACGCCAGGCGCTGGGGGCCGCTGAAAGGGATTTCGATGGACTGGTCGCGGTAGTCGTCTATCAGGGTTTGCAGGAGTTCGGCGAGGTCGAACGGGGTGGCTTGTTCAAGGCGTGCGTTGTCGCGGAAGAACTCCAGGCTGGAATTGATCATGGCGTGCATTTCGTCGACGTCGCTGAAGAGCTTTTTCTGCAACTGCGGATCGTCGATGAATTCACCGCGCAAACGCATGCGCGTCAGCGGCGCGCGCAGGTCGTGGGAGATGGCGGCGAGCATTTGCGTGCGGTCCTTGATGAAGTGCTGCAACTGCGCCTGCATGGCATTGAACGCGAGGATCGCCTGGCGGATTTCGTGGGGGCCGACCGGCTTGATCGGCGGCGCACGGAAATCCACGCCAAAGCGTCGGGCGCCCTCGGCGAAAGTTTGCAGGGGGCGGGCCAGGCGGCGGGTGGCGATCAGCGCGACCAAGCCGGTGGAGAGCAATATCAGCACCACCACGATCAAATTGCGCGCCCAGTGCTCCAGGCCCCAACTGCGTGACGGCATGCTGAACATCAGCCAGGAGCCGTCCGCCAGTTGCATGGCCATGGCGTATTGGCCATTGTGCTGCGGCCAGTCCGAGGGTTGGTAGGCTTCCAGGCGCTCACTGTTGAACAGTTTGCGGGCGTTTGGTTTGTCGGCACGGCTGGCGGCGTCAGGTGCGGCGGGCAGCTCCAGCGCTTCGTGGCTGGCGCTCCAGCGGATCGTCAGGCTGCTGTCGCTTGCAGCGTCGGCCAGGCGTTGTCGTTGCGCCGGTTCGGAGGCGGCGATCACTCGACTGAGGGACGAAAGTTTTTCCAGCAGCCCGGTCTCGGTCAACGGCGGATAGGCCCAGACGCCTGCGACCTGGGTGAACAGCGCGTAGAAGCCCAGGGAGGTCAGCATCGCGAGGATGGTGGTCAGGGCGATCCAGCGCGACACGGTATCGCGTTTGCGCAGGCACCAGGCCGCCCGCCAACCTTTCACTGCCGGGTCACGCTGGGGGTGAACAGGTAACCGCCGTTACGCACGGTGCGAATCATTTCCGGGCGTTTGCTGTCGATTTCCAGCTTGCGCCGCAAACGGCTGACCTGCACGTCGATGCTGCGATCGAAGGCTTCGTGGGTGCGTCCGCGCGCCAGATCCAGCAGCAGTTCGCGGGTGAGGATGCGTTGCGGGTGCTCGACGAACACCAGCAGCAGGTCGAATTCACCGGCTGACAGCGGGATCATCACCTGATCCGGCGAGCGCAGTTCGCGGCGCGTCAGGTCCAGTTGCCAGTCGCAGAACTTGATCAGCGGATGGGGCACTTGGCCGGTCAGCGGACGCACTTCGCCGACCCGGCGCAACACCGCACGTACCCGTGCCAACAGCTCGCGAGCATCGAACGGCTTGCTGACGTAATCGTCGGCGCCCATTTCCAGGCCCACCACGCGGTCGCTCAGTTCGCCCATAGCGGTGAGCATGATCACCGGCATGCTGTGTTGCTGGCGCAGGCGCTGGCACAGCGTCAGGCCGTTTTCGCCGGGCATCATGAGGTCGAGGATGATCAGGTCGGGCATTTGTCGCTCAAGGGCGGCCCACAGCGCCACGCCGTCGGTGGCCACGTCGACGACATAACCTTGCTGGACAAAGAATTTACGCAGCAGATCGAGGACCTCAAGGTCGTCGTCCACGATCAACAGATGGCTCACCGGCGGGCACACTCAGCGATGGATAGTGCGGATATCTAAAACCATTCGGTGAGGTTCGTCATATATTTCAACTCGGTCACAAAGCATCAATCCGGTAAAAAAGCAGACATTTTTAAGCAAGGCACGGATGTCAGGATCCAGTTCCCTTATCCCGAAGACTGTTTGCCATGCCTTTGTTCAAGCGTTCCCATGCACTGTTCCGCAATGCTGCATTGCTGCTGACCTTGACCTACCTGTACGGCTGCGCCAGTCGTACTTCGGCCGACAGCGCCCAGGCCGGCTACCCGTTGCATGACCCGGCGGAACAGGTCAACCGCGGCAATTTCGCCTTCAACCAGGTGATCGACGAAGACGCCATCGAGCCGGTTGCCCGGGGTTATGGCTACACGCCGGAATTCTTCCAGTTGGGTCAGCACAACTTCACCACCCACTTCAACCAACCCACGGTGTTCCTCGACAGCCTGCCCCATGTCAACGGCAAACCCTCCTTTGAGCGCTCCGACACGCCGGGCATCGCCCTTCGTCGCTCCGCCTTCGGCCAGACCTTCGGTATCTGGGGCGTTATCAGCGGGCCGCTCGTGGCAACCGATGCCACGTAACAGCCCGCCGCTGGTGCTCGAACAGCGCCTGAACCGACGCGCCAACAGCGGCCTGCACTGCAGCGAAACCAGCCTGCGCCTGACCGACGACGAGCGCGAACTGGTGCTCAGCCGCTACATCGAACTGTACCGCCCCGAAGGCGTGGAATGGGTCGAGCGCAGCCACCGCATCTCGGTCAACGCCCTGCTGCGCTGGATCATCGCCAACGGCGAGGCGCAGGCGGTGGAGCAAGGCAGCGACCTGCCGGGGCGGGGGTCGATGAATTGATCCGCCTCCCCTGAATACCCTGCTCCCACAGAAGAGCCGCTCGGTGTTGCACTGCAGGGAATGTTCCGGCCCATCACCTGCGTTATCATCGCCGGCCTGTTTTTACCTGGAGCCCACCCCTCGGATGTCCACGCCTGCGCCGCACCTCGCTGATCAATCGCCCTTGCCCGCCGTGCTGGTCGGCCCGCTGTTGCGGCGTCTGGAACCGACGCGCCTGGTGCTATGGCTGGTGGGATCGCGGGAACTGGCGCTGACCCTGCGCCTGGCCGGCGTCGGCGACATCGCGCTGAAGCCCCAGGTCATCGCGGTCGGCCGCCAGGCCTTTGTCCACCTGATCGACGTTCAACTCGACCAGGCCCTGCCCCAGGACGTGAGCATCGACTACGATTTGCTGGTCAACGGCGACGATGGCCAGCAGTCGGGCATCGCCGACTGGGCGCCGCACCTGCTGTACGGCACGGCGCAATCGGCGAACTTTGTCCTGCGCAGCCGCATCGACCAACTGCTCCATGGCTCCTGCCGCAAGCCGCATTTTCCAGCCCGCGATGGCCTGCTCTGTGTCGATCAATTGCTGGCGGACAACCCCGCCCCCGAACAACGCCCGGCGCTGTTGATGATGAGCGGCGATCAGGTCTACGCCGACGATGTCGCCGGCCCGATGCTGCGGGCGATCCACGCGCTGATCGAGCGCCTGGGCCTGTTCGGCGAGCACCTCGACGGCGCGGTGGTCGAGGACAGCGCCGCGCTCTACCAGCACCCGGCCAGTTACTACCATCGCGCCGACCTGCTGCCGGCGCTGGAGAGCAACGAGACCCTGCGCGAACGCTTCTTCGGCGGTGCGCGCAAACCGATTTTCACCAGCAGCAGCGCCGACAATCACTTGGTGACTTTCGCCGAAGTCATGGCCATGTATCTGCTGGTCTGGTCGCCCACCGCCTGGACCCTGATCGACCCGCAGCCGCCGGCGCTGACGCCAGAACGCCGCGAGCGTTATGCCCTCGAACAGACCCGCATCGACGCCTTCAAGCTCGGCCTCGATCAGGTGGCACGAGTGCTCGCCCATTTGCCGTGCCTGATGATTTTCGATGACCACGACATCACCGACGACTGGAACCTCAGCGCCCAATGGGAACAGACCGCCTACGGCCATCCGTTCTCCAAGCGCATCATCGGCAACGCGCTGATCGCCTACCTGCTGTGCCAAGGCTGGGGCAACAACCCGGATGCGTTCACCGGCCTTGTGGATAAAACCCGGGCCCTCGACCCGCAGCACGGCTACCTCGACAGCAGCGCCCAGGATGAGCTGATCGACGACCTGCTGAAGTTCCAGCACTGGCATTACGTGCTGCCGACCACTCCGGCGCTGGTGGTGCTCGACACCCGCACTCGGCGCTGGCGCAGCGAGTCCAATCTCAAGCAACCCTCGGGCTTGCTGGATTGGGAAGCCCTGTGCGAGTTGCAACAGGAACTGCTTGATCATCCGTCAGCGATCATCGTTTCGCCGGCGCCGGTGTTTGGCGTCAAGCTGATCGAGACCGTGCAGAAAGTCTTCAGCTGGTGTGGCTACCCGCTGCTGGTGGACGCGGAAAACTGGATGGCCCATCGCGGTGCGGCACAGGTGATCCTCAACATCTTTCGTCACTCGCGCACGCCGGGCAATTACGTGATCCTCTCCGGTGACGTGCATTACTCGTTCGTCTACGAAGTGCTGATCCGCCACCGCAGCGCCGGGCCGCGCATCTGGCAGATCACCAGCAGCGGCATCAAAAATGAATTCCCGCCCACCCTGCTGGAGTGGTTCGATCGCCTCAATCGCTGGCTATACTCGCCACGCTCGCCGCTGAACTGGCTGACCAAACGCCGGCGCATGCAGGTCGTGCCCCACGTACCGGAGCACGCGGAAGCCGGCGAGCGGTTGTGGAATTCGGCGGGGATTGGCCAGGTGTTTTTCAATCAACAGGGCCAGCCCCAGGCAATCTACCAGCACAACTCGAACGGCGCGGCGAAAACCCGGATGGTGCCACCCGCCACCGATTGATCTCTGAGAAACGAAGGATATGTATGCTCAAGCGCAACAAGATGGTGCCCGAACTGACGGTCAGCGACATCGCCAAAAGCCTGGACTTCTGGACTCGCTTGATCGGTTTCCAGGTCGCTTACGACCGTCCCGAGGAGGGCTTCGCCTACCTCGACTTCGACGGCGTGCAGGTGATGCTCGAACAGTATTTTCCCGACGACGGCCAGTGGCACACCGGGCCATTGCAGGCGCCCTTTGGTCGCGGGATCAATTTCCAGATGGAAGTGCAGCAGGTCGAACCGATCCTGGCTCGGCTGACGGCCGCCCAATGGCCGCTGTTTCGTCCCGTTGGCGAAGCCTGGTATCGCTCCGGCGAGATGGAAGTCGGCCAGCTTGAACTGATCGTCCAGGACCCTGACGGTTACTTGTTGCGCCTGGCACAGGCACTCGGTGAGCGGCCGATTCTCTGACCCCGGCCGCGCCAGCGCTCTATCACGCGCCCCCCCCAAAAACGCTGGCTCGTGCACTTATCAATAATGTTTATTTCCTCGCCGTGCGGTTTGACGCCCGCCCTGCCGCCCGGCGCTAATGACCTTCCATCGTCGCCGCTCGATGACGCCCCGACGATTTGCCCAAGGTCATGACATGCACACCCCAGCGTCCCTCAAGCACTCTGAATCGCCCCATTGCAAAAACTGCAAGCTGGCCTCGTTATGCCTGCCACTGGCGCTGGGCAGTGACGATGTCAGTGCCCTCAATGCCATCGTCAAACGCGAACGCCCGCTGCGCAAAGGCGACAGCCTGTTTCGCCAGGGCGATGCCTTTACGTCGATTTACGTGATCCGCTCCGGCGCCTTGAAGACCTCCAGCGTCAACCTCAATGGCGAGGAGCACATCATCGGGTTTCATCTGCCCGGCGAGCTGATCGGGTTGTCGGGGATGGATATCAACACCTACGCCTGCACCGCCCAGGCCCAGGAAACCACCACTGTCTGCGAAATCCCCTTCGATCAACTCGAAGCCCTGCTGGAGAAAATCCCCCAGCTACGGCGGCAACTGATCAACCTGATGAGCCGGGAAATTCGCGACGATCACAAAATGATGCGCATGCTCGCGCAGAAAAATGCCCATGAGCGCCTGGCGATGTTCCTGGTCGACCTGTCCGGGCGTTTCCACGCCAATGGCTATTCAGCCCGGCAATTTCGCCTGAACATGACCCGCGACGAAATCGCCAACTACCTGGGCATCGCCACCGAAACCACCTGCCGCAGCTTTACCTTGCTGCAACAGCAGGGCCTGATCGTGGCCCAGGGCAAATCGATCCAGATTCTGGATTCACCGTCGTTGTCGCAGCTTTCGGAGCGTTAGCCTGCCAATCCCTTGTAGGAGCGAGCCTGCTCGCGATGACGGTGTATCAGTCGATATTTGAGTCGGCTGACAGGGCGCTATCGCGAGCAGGCTCGCTCCTACATTAGTGGAGGGTGGTCATTCAGTTTTCAGAACGCCGTACACCCCCCCGCACAATCATCTCCACCTCCCGCTCGTCCAATGTCAGGGGCGGCAGCAGGCGGATGATGTTGCCCCGGGTGACGTTGATCAGCAGCCCGTGATCGCGGGCGGCGGTCAGGCTCAGGTTGCGTATCGACTGTTTCAACTCGATGCCAATCATCAGGCCCAGGCCACGGATCGCCGCCACATTCGGCAGGCCCTCGAGTTCGGCGCGCAGCCGGCTCAACAGGCGTTCGCCCTGGCGCCGGGCGTTTTCCAGCAGGCCCTGCTCCTCGATGATTTCCAGCACCGTGCAACCGACCCGGCACGCCAGCGGATTACCGCCGAAGGTGCTGCCATGGCTGCCGGGGGTGAACAGTTCGGCAGCCTTGCCCCGGGCCAGGCAGGCGCCGATCGGCACGCCGTTGCCCAGGCCCTTGGCCAGGGTCATGACGTCGGGAACGACGCCTTCGTGTTGAAAGGCAAACCACTGCCCGGTGCGGCCGATGCCGGTCTGAATTTCATCGAGCATCAACAACCAGTTGTGCCGGTTGCACAGCCCACGCAACGCCCGCAAAAAGCCAACAGGCGCCGGCTGTACACCACTTTCACCCTGCACCGGCTCCATCAGCACCGCGACGATGCGCTGGCCATAGGTGGCCTGCGCCTGCTCCAGTGCGGCGAGGTCGCCAAACGGCACCTTGAGAAAATCCCCCGGCAATTGCGCAAAACCCAGGCGCACCGCCGGGCCGTCACTGGCCGACAGGGTGCCGAGGGTACGGCCGTGAAAGGCATTTTCCATGACCACCACCAGCGGCTGCTCGATCCCTTTTTGCCAACCGTACAGCCGCGCCAGTTTCAACGCCGTCTCATTGGCCTCGGCGCCGGAGTTGCTGAAAAACGCCCGATCCATTCCCGACAATTGCGTCAGCTTCTGCGCCAGCCGCTGTTGCCAATCGATGCTGTACAGGTTGGAGGTGTGCAGCAACAGCCCGGCTTGTTCGGTGATGGCGCTGACCACACGCGGGTGCGAGTGACCGACATTGGTCACCGCCACGCCCGCCACCGCGTCCAAGTATTCACGCCCGGCCTGATCCCACAGGCGAGTGCCCAGGCCCCGGGTAAAACTCAGGGCCAGGGGTTGGTAAGTGCTCATCAGGTGGGTGGCGGTCATGGGGGGCAGGCTCCTTGAGGTGGGATGAGGACACTCCTACAGGGGTTGCGTACAGTTAGCAGGACAGTGTTTTCGCAGTATCGTTAACCACCAGAGCTGGATAAACGCCTTAAAACTTCAATCATCTTAAAGCTGAGCTTGATAATGGATCTGTTCCTGGCAATGTCGGTGTACGTCAAAGTGGTCGAGACCGGCAGCATGACCGCCGCTGCTCGCCACTGCAGTTTGTCGACCACTATGGTCGGTAATCACCTGCGAGCGCTGGAGCAACGCCTGGGGGTCAGCCTGATCAACCGCACCACGCGGCGCCAGCGCCTGACCGAATTCGGCAGCGCCTACTACGAGCGCTGCCTGGAAGTGCTGGGGCTGGTCAACGAATCCGAGCGGCTCGCCGAGACGGTCCAGGGCGAGCCCAAGGGCACCCTGTGCATCACCGCGCCGCCGAGCTTTGGCTCCGAATGCCTGGCCCCGGCCATGCACCTGTTTACCCAGCAGTACCCGGACATCCGCGTCGATATTCTGCTCAACAACCAGGTGATGGACCTGATCGACAACAGCGTCCACGTTGCCTTTCGCCTCGGCAACCCCGAGCCGTCAGGCCTGATTGCCCGGCCTTTGGTCGACTACACCCTGAGCATCTGCGCCGCCCCGTCCTATCTGGAGCGACACGGGGTGCCGACCACCCCCAGCGAACTGAGCCAGCATGCCTGCCTGACTTATGCCTATCCGGCCGGTGACGAGTGGAGTTCAGTAGGCAAGCAATGGCCGCTGAGCGGGCCGGAGGGCGAAGTGCTGGTGCCGGTCAGCGGGCCGATGGTGATCAACAGCGTACCCGGCCTGCTACAGGCCGCGCGCGTCGGCATGGGCGTGGTGATGTTGCCTGACGTGCTGGTGCAACAGGATTTGCGCGAAGGCAAGCTGGTAGCCCTGCTGCAGGACTACCAACTGCCGCGCCGGGCGATGAATCTGGTCTACGCCCCTGACCGCTATCGCCTGCCGAAACTGCGCTGCTTTGTCGAATTCGCCCTGCAGATGTGGGGCAAGCCGGGGTTTACTGGCCAGCCCTCACCAACACCGGTTTATCCGCATAGCGCTGGGGATAAAGCTGTTTGAGTTGCGCCACTTTCGGCAGGTCGTTGATCACGATGTAAGGATGGCTCGGGTGCTCGGTGAGGAAGTTCTGATGATAGTCCTCGGCCGGGTAGAAGCCGTTGTAGGTTTCCAGCGTGGTCACGATCGGTTTGCTGAAGACCTGGGCGGCGTCCAGTTGTTTGATATAGGCCTGGGCGACGCGCTGTTGCTCAGGATTTTCGACGAATAGCGCCGAGCGATATTGGGGGCCACGGTCCGGTCCCTGACGGTTCAGTTCGGTGGGGTTATGGGCCACTGAAAAGTAGATTTGCAGCAAGCTGCCATAGCTGACCTGGGCCGGGTCGTAGGTCACTTGCACCGCTTCGGCGTGACCCGTATCGCCCTCGCCGACCCGCTCATATTGCGCCGTCTCGGCACGGCCACCGGCATAGCCGGACACCGCGTTCTTCACCCCTTTGACGTGCTGGAACACGCCCTGCACGCCCCAGAAGCAGCCGCCGGCGAACACTGCGGTTTCACTGCCCGTCTTGGGCGTTTCATCGAGTACCGGCGGGGCCAGCAGGACGGCCTCCTCGGCGCCTGCGACCGACATGGCCAGGCATTGTCCGACAACGCCGGCCAGCGCCAGACCAAGCAGGCTTCGACGCCAGGTCCATTGCATTTTCATCATCATTTTCCTCAGTCATGCACAGGTAAAGGCTCAGGCCGCTTGCGCGGTGAAGGTCATCGCCAGGCCGTTCATGCAGTAGCGCAGGCCGGTGGGTTGTGGACCGTCATCGAAGACATGGCCCAGGTGCCCGCCGCAACGACGGCAGTGCACGGATTCACGGAGCATGCCGACGGAGCGGTCCTGGCGCGTGCCGACCGCATTCGCCAGCGGTGCCCAGAAGCTCGGCCAGCCGGTGTGGCTGTCGAACTTGCTGCTGGAAGAAAACAGCGCCAGCTCGCAGCCGGCGCAGGCGAAAGTGCCGGGCCGGTGTTCATTGTTCAGAGGGCTGCTGTAGGCGCGCTCGGTGCCTTCTTCACGCAGGATGTGGAACTGCTCGGCGCTCAATCGCTGGCGCCACTGTTCATCGCTGTAATTGACCTCGAAAGTCTCGGCGGCCTGCGCGGATTCGATCAACGTCACCCTCCGTGGCCAGGCACTCGCCACCAACGCCGCAATGCCCAGCCCGCCGCCTGCCAGAAGAACTTGTCGACGTGAGTACATGGCTGTCTCCGAAAAATCACTGTGAGGGGTATGCAACACAGCCTAGGCTTGTGCTGATCGCCAAATCCTCACGGGCAGTTAAACAATTCGTGATAACTCGGCGCCGGGAAAACCCGCACAATGGGTGTCATTACGTAACGAGATCGAAGCCCTATGGATCAGCCCAAACGCGTCCTGGTGGTCGAGGACGACACGCACATCGCCGACCTGATCTGTCTGCACCTGCGGGACGAGCATTTCGAGGTGGTGCACAGCGCCGACGGCAACCAGGGCCTGCGCCTGCTCGAACAAGGCAACTGGGACGCGCTGGTCCTCGACCTGATGCTGCCCGGGGTCGACGGCCTGGAAATCTGCCGCCGCGCGCGGGCCATGGCGCGCTACACGCCGATCATCATCACCAGCGCGCGCTCCAGCGAAATGCACCGCATCCTTGGCCTCGAACTGGGCGCCGACGATTACCTGGCCAAACCGTTCTCGATGCTCGAGCTGGTGGCGCGGGTCAAGGCCCTGCTGCGCCGGGTCGACGCCATGGCGCGCAACCTGAAGATGGATGCCGGCAGCCTGAATAGCGACGGCCTGTTCATCGATCCGATCACCCGCGAAGTGGCGCTGCACGACAAGCGCCTCGACCTGACCCCGCGCGAGTTCGACCTGCTGTATTTCTTCGCCCGCCAGCCGGGCAAGGTGTTCTCGCGCATGGACCTGCTCAACGCCGTCTGGGGCTACAGCCACGAAGGCTACGAGCACACGGTCAATACCCACATCAATCGCCTGCGGGCGAAGATCGAAAGCGACCCGGCGCAACCGGTGCGCATCCTCACTGTCTGGGGTCGCGGCTATAAGTTCGCCTCGGCGCAGGAGTCGGCATGAGACTGACCCTGTCGCAACGCCTGTCCCTGGTGTTCGCCCTGTTGCTGCTGGTGTGCAGCGGCACCTCGGTGTGGATGCAGGTGCGCGCGAACAAGATGCACGAGCTGGAAGTGGTGCAAGGTCTGTCCCGCGACCTGGCCCAGCACATCGCCCGCGACACCCAGTTGATGGACGCCAACGGCCTGAAACCCGAAGCCCTGCGCGGACTGTTCAGCCAGTTGATGCTGGTGAATCCGAGCGTCGAGGTGTACCTGCTCGACAACCAGGGCCGGATCATCGGCGACGCCGCGCCGGAAGGTCACCTGCGCCGTGAGCAAATCGACCTGGCGCCTGTACAGCGTCTGCTCAACGACGAAAGCCTGCCGATCCTCGGCGACGACCCGCGCAGTGTCGACGGCCGCAAGGTGTTCAGTGCCGCTCCGCTCAAGGTCGCCGGCAAGCAGGCGGGGTATCTGTATGTGGTGCTGCTCAGCGAAGAGCGTGACCGCCTCGCCGAGCGCGATGCCAACAGCGTTGCCCTCAATACCGCGCTGTGGTCGATTGGGTTGGTGGCGTTGCTGTGCCTGATCGCTGGTCTCACCGCTTTTACCCTGATCACCCGGCCGCTGCGGCGCCTGACCGACAGCGTGGCGCACTTCGATATCGATGGTGTGCCTGCGGCACCGCCCGTTGCACCTGCGCCCGAGCCATCGGCCAGCCAGGACGAAATTGCCATACTCGATGCAGCCTTTCGGCAGATGCAAAACCGTCTCGGCGAACAATGGCGCTCCCTGACCCGTCAGGACCAGGAGCGCCGTGAGTTGGTGGCGAACATTTCCCATGACCTGCGCACGCCGCTGGCGTCGCTGCATGGTTACCTGGAAACCCTGTCGCTCAAGGACGCCAGCCTGACCCCGGAGGAGCGCCGGCGCTACCTGGGCATCGCCCTCGATCAGAGCCGCAAGGTTGGAGGGCTGGCGCAGTCGCTGCTGGAGCTGGTGCGCCTGGAACACGGATTCGTCCAGCCGGTGCTGGAGCGGTTTCCGGTGACGGATCTGGTGCAGGATATTTTCCAGAAATTCGAGCTGACCGCTGAAGCCCGGCAGGTGCAACTCAACGCCAGCTTTGCGCCAACGGTAGCGGCGGTGTGCGCTGACCTGGGGCTGATCGAGCGGGTGCTGACCAATCTGTTCGACAACGCGTTGCGCTATACACCGGTCGGTGGCTCGATCGATATCCGCTTGGTGCCTCAGGGTAAATTCGTCGAAATCACCGTCAGCGACAGCGGCCCGGGGATCGCGGCCGAACTGCGCGAGGGCTTGTTCTTGCGTCCCTTCAACATCGGCGGCGCCCGCCGCGACGGCGGCCTTGGCTTGCGCATCGTGCAGCGGATCCTGCAACTGCATGGGCGGCAGATTCGCTTGCTGGATGTGCCGGGGCAGGGTGCGACTTTCAGCTTTTCCCTGCCGGTGGATGAAGAGACAGCCAGCGGGTTGGCGGTGCGCTCGATGAATCTGAATACGCCGGGGACTCATTGAGGCGCAGACGCCTGTCGGGCCGCCGCGATTGCTTTGGGTCAGGCATGCAGATGCAACTGATCCACCGCCATCGCGAGCAGGCTCGCTCCTACAGGGATCGGGGGCGGTCACAGGTGTGTCTGTGAATTCGCAGGTTAATCCCGGTAGTCCGGTGCTATCCGATCCAACAACCGCAACAACGCCTTCCACGCCAGATCCAGTGCATCCGGGTCGTTCAATTCGCCCTCGGCCAATGGCCGGTCAGGCTGGTTGAACTGGCGCTCGGTGTGGACGCAGACCTCGGGGGTGGGCAGCACCAGTTCGCCGCAGGCCTGAGCCGCGAGCTGGATGTCGCAGGCTTTTTCCAGGTAGTACATGCGCAGGAAGGCTTGGGCCACGCTGGCGCCGACGGTCA
Organism: Pseudomonas sp. Pse1; assembly: GCF_024519635.1. Lineage (NCBI taxonomy): Bacteria > Pseudomonadati > Pseudomonadota > Gammaproteobacteria > Pseudomonadales > Pseudomonadaceae > Pseudomonas > Pseudomonas sp. Pse1. Next base: position 153,727 of record NZ_JALJRO010000003.1, on the reverse strand, counting down.
GCAGGCCGTGGTTGCGCAGCATCAGCACGCTCTTGTCGCCCATGTCCGCCACCAGCCGCTTCTGCTCTGCCAGATCGAGGGCGATGCCTTCGTAGTCGTGGTAGGCGATCCGTCCGTAGAACTCCATGGAAATCTGATTCACCGGCAGCAAGCCGCAGGCCAGCGCCGCCACCGCACAGCCGGCACGGGTGTGGGTATGCAGCACGCACTGAGCGTCTGCGCGGGCTGCATGCAAAGCACTGTGGATAACAAAGCCGGCCGGGTTGACCAGATGCGGACTGTCCTCCACCGCACGACCATCCAGGCCGATCTTGACCAGGCTCGACGCCGTGATTTCATCGAACATCAGCCCGTAAGGGTTGATCAGGAAATGATGCTCTGGCCCTGGCAAACGCACCGAGATGTGGGTGAAGATCAGGTCGGTCATGCGAAAGTGCGCGATCAGCCGGTAACAGGCGGCCAGCTCTTCGCGCAACCGCTGTTCGGTCGGATTCATGGACGCACCTGGCACTGCTCCAGGCCGTCGATCAAGGCCTGCCAATTGTCGAAGCCACGGCGCCCGATAAACACCAGGCGCGTACCGCTGGCGGTTGCTTCATCGATGGCCGGGAGGAACTGACTGCGGCTGCCGACGTGTTGCAACCAGTGCGCCTTGGCGCCCTGATCCAATACCACCAGACCTTTGACCCGGAACACATCATTGGGCAACGCCTGTAACCAGGCGCGCAGCCGTTCGACGTTGAGCGGCGCGGTGCCCTGCCACAGATGACTGCTGAACATCTCGCTGTGGTCGTCGCTGGCCACCCGCACCAGTGGCTTGAGTGCGCGCGGTTCCAGGTCCAGATCGGAATCTAGCCACAGCGCATCAGGCAACTGCGCCTGCACGCTTTCGTGAATCCGCGTACGCAACCCCAAGGCCTGACGCAGCGCCTGCAACTGTGTTTCGTCGACCAGATCGGTCTTGTTCAACAGCAGCAAGTCCGCCGCCCCGACCTGGGCCCGCGCCAGCCGCGCATACTCGCCTTCGAGCTGCAAATGGCGGGTGGCGTCGACCACGGTGATCACCATGTCCAGTTGCATCTGGCTGCGCAGTTGCGGATAGGCCAGGGTCTGCACGATGCGCTGCGGGTCGGAGACGCCGCTGCACTCGATGACGATGCGTTCCAGGCGCGGCTGCAATTGCGCCAGGCTGGTCAGTTGCGCCAGCAGGTCTTCCTGCACGGTGCAGCAGATGCAGCCATTCTGCAGGCTGTACACCGCATCGGTGACCTCGGAAACGATCGCCGCATCGATGTTCAGCTCACCAAAATCGTTGACGATGACCGCCAGCCGGCTGCCCTCGGCACGGCGCACCATGCGGTTGAGCAAGGTGGTTTTACCGGCGCCGAGAAACCCCGAGACGACGGTCACGGCGATGCGTGGGGAAGTCATTCTGCCTTGCCCTCCAGCACCGGTGGTTCACCCTGCCACACGGCCTTGAGGCCGATATCGCCGAGGGCGCCATGACGGTCGTAGACCAATTGCCCTTCGACGAAGGTCAGCAGCACCTGGGTCTGGTGGATGTAGTTGCGCGCCGGCTGGGCGAACAGGTCGCGGTCGATGACGATCAGGTCCGCCGATTTGCCGACTTCCAGGCTGCCGGTCGAATGCTCCAGGCCCATGGCCACGGCACCGTTGATGGTGATCACGTTGAGGGCTTGCTCGAGGCTGATCGGATCGCCGAAGCAGGACGGGTCGTCGTTCCACGGGTTCTGCCGGGTGACCATGGTTTCCAGCGCCAGCCACGGGTCGATCGACGCCACCGGCCAGTCGGTACCCATCACTGCCGTGCCGCCGGCTTCGAGCACGCCTTTGAAATCGTAGATACGCTTCAGGCGTTCCTGGCCATAGCCCGAGCGCGCACCGCTGGCGAACGGCGTCGGATACCAGGCGGCCGGGGAAAACTCGGCGATCACGTTGAGTTCCTTGAAGCGCGGCAGGTTGCCCGGATGCAGCAGGGTGCTGTGGGCGCACTGGTGACGTACGCCGCTGAAACCGTTGCGGCGACGGGCTTCGGCCACGGCATCGAGGAACACGTCAGAGGCGCCGTCGCCGGTGCAGTGAGCAATCACGCGGATGCCCTTGCGGTCCATGTCCACCACCATATCGGTGATGTGTTCTGGGGTCAGGTTGAGCTTGCCGCGCCAGTTTGCCTCTTCCGGCCATGGGGTCAGCAGGTAGGAGGATTTCGGCTCGACCGTGCCGTCGAAGTGGAATTTCACCGCGTTGGCGCTCAAGCGCGAGCTGCGGTAGTAGTGACGCTCACCGGCCAGCAATTCCCAACGCCGACGCACCGGGAAAATATCGTCCTGCCAACTGATCGCCGCTTCGATGCGCACGGTCAGTTCGCCGCTGTCGTCCAGCTCCTTGAGCGCCTGCAGGCGTTGCTCGCAGACATGAACGTATTTACTCGCGGTGACGCCACGGGAGCTCTGGAAATGCACACCGTCACGGTAGGCACGGCGCAGCACGCTGACCGGAGTCGGCGGCATGGCCGCGTGGATCATCGCGTAGGCGCCGTCGATCATCAGGCCGTTGGGCTCGCCGGTCAGTTCGTCGCGCTCGAAATAGCCGTTGCGCGGGTCCGAGGTGTGGCGGTCGATGCCGGCCAGTTCCAGTGCCTTGGAGTTGACCATCATGGTCCCCCACATGCGGTCGAGCAGTGCCACCGGGCGGTCCGGCATGACGCTGTCGAGCCAGGCGCGACCCGGAGTCAGGCCGGCTTCGCGGAAGGTGTAGCGCACCCAGTACTGACCGTAGATCCAGCCGTCGCCGGGGTGGCTGTCGGCGTAGGCAAGGATGCTTTGGCGCAGTTGCTCGGGAGTCGGGTCTTCGATGCCGACATCCAGGTCATCGCTGTAGCGCGGTGCCAGGGCGAGGTCGGGGTGGGTGTGCATGTCGTGCAGGCCGGGCATGCAGAACGCGCCGTCGAGATCATGCATGCGGGTGTTCGGGCCCTTGAACTGTTGCAGCTCGTCGAGGCTGGCGACACCGATCAACTTGCCGTCGCGAATGGCCACGGCTTCGGCCCATGGCCGCGACGGGTCTTGGGTGTAGATACGGCCGTTCCCGAGGATCAGGTCGGCGTAAACGCCCCGCGCGGAATGGGTAGAAGAAAAGTTGTCGGACTCAGCCATGCAAGCCACCTATGGGTTCAATGCCAGTGAAAGGTCTACCGCGCTCAAAAAGGCTGCGTGGACCCAGACGAATGGCGCTAGTATTGTTGAATCAACCAATACAACAATCGATTTTTTTTGGCCTGATCGTTCAATTTAAGTCACCATAACTGGCACTTTGCTCTCGGCTCGGAATCAGCAAAATACGCCGCCACCCTCACCCTCAACCCTGGCAGGACTTTCTATGCGCTTTCCTTCGATGACAGCCCTTCGGGCTCTGGACGCGGTCGCCCGATTGGGCAGCGTGTCGGTGGCCGCCCGCGAACTGAACCTGACGCGCAGCGCCATCAGCCATCAGATCAGCAAGCTCGAGGAGTGCGTGGGCTTTGCCCTGACCGAGCGCATTGGTCGCGGAATCGGCCTGACCTATCAGGGCGAGCGCTATGCCCGTGAGGTCCACGGCATCCTCCTGAACCTGCTGGACGCCGGGCAACCGGTGAACGACCAGGAAGTCTCCGGGCGCCTGTGCGTCAGTTGCGCCCCGGGCTTCGCCACCTACTGGCTGTGCCACCACATCGGCGCGTTCCTGCGCCAGTACCCGCAGGTGCAGTTGCAGTTGATTTCGCCGAAGTCGCCGGACGACACCCACAACAGCAACGTCGATCTGTTCATTGCCTACGGCATTGGCGACTGGCCGGAAATGGAGGTTGAGGAAATCGTCGCATTGCGCTTTTTCCCGGTGTGCAGCCCACGCCTGATCAACGCACTCGGCGGCCTGAAAAGTCCGCAAGAGCTGAGCGACTACCCGCTGCTGCACATGACCGATTATTCGGACTGGCGGATCTGGCTGACCGCCGCTGGGGCCACGGGGGTCAATGCCATGAGCGGCATTCTGTTCTCCGATGCGCACTGCGCGCAGTCGGCTTGCATAGCGGGGCAAGGGATCGCCATTGGCGACAACCTGATCAGCGGCGACGCATTGTCCAAGGGCCTGCTGGTGCGCCCGTTCGATATCACCATTGATCTGCACCGCGGCTACTACCTCGCCACCGACCCGCAAAAGGCTGAACGCCGCGTGGTGCGCGCCTTCAGCAGTTGGGTCAAGACGCAATTGCAGTCTTCCCATCAGACCTGGCAGGACACGCTGTAAGAAGGTCTGAAGCCACTGGGCAATTGAGTAATTTTTTTGACCAATACCCGCAAAATAATTCCATTGATGTAGCAATGCTTTTAACAATAATGAGGTCAAGCCCCTGTCGGATTAATCCCCGCCTCGCCTGTCGCAGTGGCAATAAAAAGAGGAATTCCATCGTGTCCAGCGGTTCAGCCATCCAGCTCAGCGCACAAGGTATCAGCCAGTATTACGGTCGTTTCGCCGCGCTGGATAATGTCGATCTCGACGTCCGCCAGGGCGAGTTCCTGACCCTGCTCGGCCCGTCCGGTTCGGGCAAGACCACCTTGCTGATGATCCTCGCCGGCTTCCTCAGCCCGACCTCCGGCAAGTTGATGGAACAGGGCGTCGACATCATCAAGCGCTCCGCCGAGAAACGTAACTACGGCATGGTGTTCCAGGGCTATGCGCTGTTCCCGCACATGACCGTGGCGGAGAACGTCGCCTACCCGCTGCGCATCCGCAAAGTCGGCGCCGAGGAGCGCCAGCGTCGGGTCAAGCACATCCTGGAAGTGGTCGGCCTCGGTGCGCAGATGCACAAGAAGCCGGCCGAGATGTCCGGCGGCCAGCAGCAACGGGTGGCGATTGCCCGGGCGCTGGTGTTCGAGCCGGAACTGTTGCTGCTCGACGAGCCGCTGTCGGCGCTGGACAAGAATTTGCGCGAACAGCTGCAAACTGAATTGCAGCGTATTCATCGTCAGGTCGGCACCAGCTTCGTGTTCGTCACCCACGACCAGAACGAAGCCCTGGCCTTGTCGTCGCGCATCGCGATTTTCAATCACGGCAAGCTGACTCAGGTCGACACCCCGGAGAACATCTACAACCGCCCGGAGAGCCGCTTCGTCGCCGAATTCCTCGGCAAAATGAACCTGTTCCCGCTGCACGACACCACGCGCAACGGCCCGACCGCCAGCGGACGCTGCGGCGACAGCGTGCTGCACGCCCAGGCGCCTTCGCCCCTGAGCAAGCAACCGATCGTGCTGGCGGTGCGCCCGGAACACATGGACCTGCACAGCGAGCGGCCGAACCGCGAAGGCTACAACGTGATCCCCGCGCAGCTCACCGACAAGGTCTACCAGGGTTCCAGCACCCATCTGGCGCTCAAGGTCGGCGGCGACAATCTGCCGATCAATCTCTCGGTCCCCGGCAATCACCCTGGCGCACAGATGCCCAGCGGCGCCCCGGTGTGGCTGAGCTGGCCGGTGCAGCAGAGTTTCCTGCTGCAAGCCTGATCGCCCGAACAATGCGTCACGAAGCTCTCTTTTAACCAATAACAACAGCGGACCACCGCCCACCGAGGACTTGCCATGCGCCAGGATCATCAACGCGACTGTATTGAAGTGCTTATCGAAAAGGCCCGTGGCGGCGAGATCAACCGACGCACCTTCATTCAGGCCATGGGCCTGTTGGCGGCGGTGCCGTTGGCGTTGCGCAGCGGCATCAGTTGGTCGGCGGACAAGCCGCTGGTGGTGGTCAACTGGGGTGGCGACGCCCTGACTGCCTTCCGTTCGGCCTGGACCGACACCTTCACCAAGAACACCGGGATCCAGGTGCGCATCGACGGCGCCGGACCGACCGAGGGTGCCATTCGCTCGCAGCTGGCCAGCGGTCAGCCGAGCTGGGACGTGGTCGACGTCGAGAGCTACAGCGCCATCGTCCTCGGCAAGGAAAAGATCCTGCAGCCGCTGGACTACAGCGTGATCAAGCGCGATCAGGTGGCCCCGGCACTGGCCTCGGACCACGGCATCGCCAGCTACCAGTTCAGCTACGTGATGGCCTGGGACAGCGAGAAGTTTGGCGACAACGGTCCGAAAACCTGGGCAGATTTCTGGGACGTGAAGAAATTTCCCGGCAAACGCACCCTGTACAAGTGGATGAACGGCATGCTCGAAGCAGCCTTGCTGGCTGACGGTGTTCCCGCTGATCAGCTGTATCCGCTGGACGTGGCACGCGCCTTGAACAAGATCGACGAGATCAAGCCACACGTGCTGTCGTTCTGGAGTTCGGGCGCCGAGAGCCAGCAGTTGATGGTCGACGGCGAAGTCTCGGTCGGTGCGATCTGGCACACCCGCGCCAAGCTGCTCAGTGAAGACACCGAAGGTCGGGTGCGCTGGAGCTTCGACAACGGCTTCATCAACTCCAGCAGTTGGGCGGTGTTGAACGGCAATCCGGCCGGCACGCCAGCGGCGATGCAGTTTATCCAGCATGCGCTGCAGCCCGAAGGTCAGCTGAAGTTGTTCGAACTGCTGGGCAATGGGCCGTCCAACAGCGCCACCGAGAAACTGATGTCGGCCGAGCAACTGGAGGCCAACTGCGCGTCCGAAGCGAACCTGAAAAAACAGATCGCGCTCAATGCCCAGTGGTACGCCGACAACTATTCAGCCGCCCTGGAACAGTACCTGACGCGACTGTCCAAGTGAGCCCTCGATCATGACCATGACCTTGACCCTGAGCAAACCCAAGCCCCGGTTCAGTTCGCCGGCGCTGGAGCGCAGCCTGCTGCTGTTGCCGCTGCCGGTGTTGCTGCTGATCTTCTACGTGCTGCCGTTTCTTGGCGTGGTCGGCTGGAGCTTTTCGCTGCCGACGCCGGGCATCGAGCAATATGAGCGGATTGCCACGGACCCGGCGATCCACGAAATGCTCTGGCGCACCTTGCGCCTGTGCCTGACGGTCAGTTGCCTGGCGCTGTTGATCGGCTACCTGCTGGCCTACTGCTGGGTGTTCAGCCCGCCGTTCTGGCAGCGCGTGGTGGAAATCTGCATCTTCATTCCGTTCTGGATCTCGGTACTGGTGCGGGCCTTCGGCTGGTTGATCGCGCTGCGCAGCAACGGCGTGCTGAACAATGGGCTGATGGGCATGGGCCTGATCGATCAACCGCTGCAGCTGAGTCGCAACGAAATCGGCGTGGTGATCGGCATGCTCCACGTAATGATTCCGTATGCGGTGTTCCCGCTGCTGTCGAGCATGCGCCAGTTGGACCAACGCATCCTGATGGCCTCCCGTGGTTTGGGTGCCGGGGCGTTGCGCACCTTCTGGCAAGTGTTGCTGCCACAGACCCTGCCGGGGGTGCTGGGTGCGTTCATCATGGTCTTCGTGTTCTGCCTGGGCTTCTTCATCACCCCGGTACTGCTGGGTGGCGGACAGACCGTCATGATCGCCGAATACGTGTTCCTGCAAATGTTCCAGACCAGTAACTGGGGCCTGGGTGCAGCGCTCAGCGTGGTGTTGCTGGCCCTGGTCAGCGCGCTGATCTGGGTCCTGCTGAAAATGACCCGCGTGAACCGCCTGGTAGGCTGAGGTTACTTATGAACACCCATCGCACAAGCCTGAGTACCCGGCTGCTGGCCGTAATTGCTATGGCCTTCATGCTGTTCCCGCTGCTGACGGTCATTCCGGTGTCCTTCACCAGCAAACGCTTCCTGTCGATGCCCGAGGGCAATTGGTCGATGCGGCACTACGAGGCACTGGTGAGCAATCCGGACTGGTTCCATGCCATCAGCCAGAGCCTGACCATCGCCCTCGCCACCAGTGTCATCGCGACCCTGCTGGCCGCCAGCTTCAGCCTCGGCATCTGGTACTCGCGCTCGAAACTGGCCACCGCGCTGATCGGTCTGGTACTGCTGCCGATGGCGATTCCGCCGGTGATCTCGGCGCTGGTGCTGTATTTCATGGAAACCAAACTCGGGCGTTTCGCCCCGGGCATGGGCTATGACACCTTGCCCGGTGTTGTGATTGCCCACGTGATCATGGTCGTGCCCTACGGTGTGGTGACCATGCTGGTTGCCCTCAGCCAGATCGACCGACGCATCGAACTGGCCTCGCGCAACCTCGGCGCCAGCTTGATGCAGACCACCTTTATGGTGATCCTGCCGAACCTGAAACTGGGCCTGGCCTCCACCGCGCTGCTGGGGTTTGCCCTGTCGTGGGAGGAAGTGGCGGTGACGCTGTTCATCACCAGCGTCAACGTCGACACCCTGCCCAAGCGGATCTGGAGCGGCTTGCGCGACAACGTAGACCCGAGCGTGGCGGCGATTTCGGTGTTGTTGATTTCGCTGACCCTGCTGGTGTTGATTGGCCGCCTGGTGGTCCAACACCTGGCCGACAAGCGTGCGCAGAAACTTCTGCATCCGTAACGCGCTTACCCCCCGAGAGAGCCCCGCGTTTGCCTGGCATGCGCGGGGCTTTTTTCGTTTATCCCCCGCCGTCCCTGTAGGAGCGAGCCTGCTCGCGATGGTCGTCAACGATGACGCGAACATCCTGAATGCACGCGGCGCCCTCAGGTTTTTCGCGAGCAGGCTCGCTCCCACAAGGAGTTTGCGGTGGACGCTGATCTCGTGATCAGCCACAAACATTGCAGGAACGAAAACATGACCAGTCACCCGTTCATCCGTGACAACGCCGCCCCGCTCCCATAAATTAGGCGGCCCGAAAAGCCCTAGGGCTTTCTCGCCCCGATCCAGTTAGAGAAGTAGTGAAATTTCAATGTCAGATTCCAACACCGCTGAATCCGTAGTCACCCTGTCGTCCAAAGCGGAATACGAAAACTCCATCAATCTTTCACAACACGTGCCCCAGGCCAAAACCATCAGCGAGATGGTGCTGGACGCCTTTCACAGCAACAAGGAAAGCGAGCAGATTCGCGAACTGCGCGCGGCCATCCGCGAGGCCCATGACCGTTTCGACGATGACCAGGCCTACGAACTGATGGGCCAGCTCAAGCAACTCAAGGACGCCGAGGCCGCCGACAGCGCCGCCCTCGAAGACCTCAGCAGCAAGTTTCCGATCAGCCGCATCCTGTCGAGCTTCAAGGATGACCCGAGCTTCCAGGAACTGGTCTACGGCCTGGCCCTGAAAGTGCTGAACCAGACTCACCAGGCCATCAGCAACCCGAGTGGCGGCAAAGGCAAAAGCGCCCGGGTGAAGAAAGAAGCCGAGGTGTTCAGCATCAGCAAGGACGGCGTCAGCGTCACCCTGCCCCTGCGCACCCCGCGCTCGAAACCGAGCGTCGACCGCGAAGCCTTCGAATTCCTCGGCTTCAGCTTTGTCGGCGAAGGCGATGAGCAGGAACTGACCAGCGAGACCTTCCTCGACCACCAGGGCAACGAACAACCCGCCACGCGCAAAGCCATCATCACCGCCCTGCAACAACAGACGGCGTTTGAGGGGTACAGCATTACTGCGCAGTAAATAGATGCCTGACACACCGCCTTCGCGAGCAGGCTCGCTCCCACAAGGTTTTGAACTGCGCCAAACGACACAACACCTGTAGGAGCGAGCCTGCTCGCGATGAGGCCATAAGCTACACCACTTGCACTTCATCGCTGGCTCGCTCCAACAAAAAGCCCCGCTCTTCTCTCGAAGGCGGGGCTTTTGTATTGCGGCAAAGCTTATGGCGCGTAGGTCAGCAACAGCTCGGTCGGTACCTTGAAGTCCAGCGACATCATCACGCTCAGGGCGGTGATGGTGAAGATCGAGAACACGAACAGCTTGCGTGCCCAGACCGTGTCATCCACTGCCTTGTAGCCGGTCCAGGCCATGTACAACCAGTACATGCCCATGGCCGCGGCGACGGCCAGGTAGCTCATGCCTGCGTAACCACTGAAGGTCAGCATCAAGGTCGCTACCAGGAACGCCAGGATGTAGAACAGGATGTGCTTCTTGGCCACCTGGATTCCGCGCTTGACCGGCAGCACCGGGATCGATGCGGCCAGGTAGTCGTTGAAGCGGAAGATCGCGATGGCGTAGGAATGCGGCATCTGCCACAGGCTGAACATCACCAGCAGGGTCAGCGCAGCCATGTCGAAGCTGTTGCTCACTGCCACGTAACCGATCACCGGCGGCATCGCACCCGACAGACTGCCCACCAACGTGCCGTGAACCGACTTGCGCTTGAGGTACAGGCTGTAGAAGCCGACATAGATGATGAAACCGATTACTGCGAACAGTGCGGCCAGCGGGTTGGCGACCTTGTACAGCAAGGCAACCCCGGCAACGCCCAGGACGGTCGCGTAGACCAGTGCCAGTTTCAGGGAAATCAGGCCCTGCACCAGCACGCGGTTCTTGGTGCGCTCCATCTTCAGGTCGATGTCACGGTCGATGCAGTTGTTGAACACGCAACCCGAGGCCACGACCAGGGACGTGCCGATCATCGCGGCCAGGAAAATGGCCAGATCGACATGCCCCTTCGAGGCCAGGAAAAATCCGCCTGCCACAGAAAGCACGTTACCGAAAATGATCCCCGGTTTGGTGATTTGGATAAAGTGCTTAAAGGACATCCGGACTTACCTCACTTCGCCATCATGAACGTGTGGATGCTGAACATGATCCACAGCGACAGGCCAACCAGCAGGACAATCACGATCGCAGCGAAAACAAACGCAATGACGTTGTTACGCTGGGCGGCCGAGCGGTCCATGTGCAGGAAGTACACCAGGTGCACCAGCACCTGGATGATCGCGAACGCCAGGACGATCCACAGGGTGATCGACTTCGGCAGCGATGGGTACATCACCAGGCCGAACGGGATCACGGTGAGGATCACCGACAGGATGAAGCCGATGGCGTACGACTTGACGCTGCCGTGACCGGCTTCGTCGTGGGAGTGTGATGCGTTAGCCATTTACAGAGTCCCCATCAGGTAAACAACGGTGAATACGCAGATCCACACAACGTCCAGGAAGTGCCAGAACAGGCTCAGGCAGCTTAGACGCGTCTTGTTGGTCGCCGTCAGGCCGTGTTTGTTGACCTGATACATCATGATCGCCATCCAGATCAGACCGCTGGTCACGTGCAGACCGTGGGTACCAACCAGGGTGAAGAAGCCGGACAGGAAGCCGGAACGGCTAGGGCCGTAGCCCTCGGAGATCAGAACGTGGAACTCGTTGATCTCCATGCCGATGAAGCCGGCACCGAACAGGAAGGTCATGGCCAACCAGCCCAGGACCTGCTTCTTGTTGCCCTTGAAGAAGGCCAGCATGGCGAAGCCGTAGGTGATCGAACTGAACAGCAGCAGAGCGGTTTCGCCCAGTACGTACGGCAGTTCGAAGATGTCGTGGCCCGACGGGCCACCCGCTACGTTGTTTACCAGTACCGCGTACACCGCGAAGATCGACGCAAACAGGATGCAGTCGGTCATCAGGTAGAGCCAGAAACCGTATACGGTCATCTCGCCCGAGTCGTGGTGGTGGTCATCGTGCCCATGTCCATCGACATGGGTGTGTCCAGCATTGGTCACTAAGTTCGACATGGTTTAAGCCTGTTCCAACGAGGTTTCAACACGGGTGGCAGTAGCAGGGACTTTCCCGGCGGCAACCAGACGCTTGTGCTGCTCGGCTTCGATGCGCTCGATCACGTCGACCGGCACCATATAGCCTTGATCATCACGGGCCGCGTGGATCGCGAAGTAGATCACGGTGCCCGCAAGGCTCGCGATTGCCAGCCACCAGATGTGCCAGATCATCGCGAAACCGAACACGGTCAACAGCGCGCCCATCACCACACCGGTCGCGGTGTTGTTCGGCATGTGGATCGGCTGGTACTTGGCCGGAGCCTGGTACGCAGTGCCGTTTTCCTTGGCTTCGGTGAACGGGTCGATGCAGTCTGCTTTTGGCAGCACGGCGAAGTTGTAGAACGGAGGTGGCGACGAGGTCGACCATTCCAGGGTATGGGCATTCCACGGGTCACCGTGTTCGCACATGTTTTCTGGCAGCTTGCGGTCACGCACGCTGACGTACAGCTGGATCAGCTGGCAGGCGATGCCGACAGCGATCATCACCGCACCGAACATGGCCACGTACAGGTACGGGACCCACTCAGGGTTGGTGGTGGCGTTCAGACGACGGGTCATGCCCATGAAGCCCAGTACATAGAGCGGCATGAACGCGACGAAGAAGCCGGTGATCCAGAACCAGAATGCAGCCTTGCCCCAACCTTCGTGCAGCTTGAAGCCGAACGCTTTAGGGAAGTAGAACGCGAAACCTGCGATGTAGCCGAATACCGCGCCGCCGATGATCACGTTGTGGAAGTGCGCGATCACGAACAGGCTGTTGTGCAGGACGAAGTCCGCACCCGGGATGGCCAGCAGTACGCCGGTCATGCCGCCGATGGCGAAGGTCACCATGAAGCCCAGGGTCCACAGAACCTGGCTGGTGAAACGCAAACGGCCCTGGTAGATGGTGAACAGCCAGTTGAATAGCTTCACACCCGTCGGGATCGAAATCAGCATCGTCGCCAGGCCGAAGAAGGCGTTGACGCTGGCACCCGAACCCATGGTGAAGAAGTGGTGCAGCCAAACCATGAAGCCCAGTACCGAGATCGCGCCCGAGGCGTAGATCATCGAGTGGTGGCCGAACAGTTTCTTGCCGGTGAACGCCGAGATCACTTCCGAGAAAATGCCGAATGCCGGCAGGATCAGGATGTATACCTCAGGGTGGCCCCACGCCCAGAACAGGTTGACGTACATCATTGGATTGCCACCAAGTTCATTGGTGAAAATGTGGAAATCCATGTAACGGTCAAGCGTCAGCAGTGCCAGGGTAGCGGTCAGGATCGGGAACGAAGCGACGATCAGGACGTTGGCCCAGGTGCAGGTCCAGGTGAAGATCGGCATGTCCATCAGTTTCATGCCAGGGGTACGCATTTTCAGTACGGTCGCGAGGAAGTTGACCCCCGTTAGCGTCGTACCTAACCCGGATAGCTGTAGCGCCCAGATGTAGTAATCCATCCCCACGCCCGGGCTGAATTGCAGGCCCGACAGCGGCGGATAGGCAACCCAACCGGTCTTGGCGAATTCGCCGACGCCCAGGGACAGGTTGATCAGTACCACGCCGGAAACCAGCAGCCAGAAGCTCAGGGAGTTCAGGAACGGGAAGGCAACGTCACGCGCGCCGATCTGCAGCGGCACTGCAAGGTTCATCAGGCCAGTGAAGAATGGCATCGCCATGAAGATGATCATGATCACACCGTGAGCGGTGAAGATCTGGTCATAGTGTTCAGGCGGCAGGTAGCCAGGCGAACCTTCGGTGGCCATGGCCAACTGGGTACGCATCATGATGGCGTCGGCAAAGCCGCGCAGCAGCATGACCATGGCGACGATGATGTACATCACGCCAATTTTCTTGTGGTCAACCGAAGTCAGCCACTCGGTCCAGAGATAGGTCCACTTCTTGAAGTAAGTGATACCCGCGAACAGTGCCAGACCACCCAGCGCGATCATGGCGATGGTCACCATCACGATCGGCTCGTGGAACGGGACCGCTTCCCAACTTAATTTACCAAACATCTTTTACTCCTCTGCCCCGGCAGCTGAATGCGAGTCCATGTCCGTAGCGGCCACTTCTTTTTCTTTCTTCTCGTGCTTGACCTTCGGACCCGGTTTCATGCCTTCGTACTTGTCGACGATGGTCTGGAACAGGTTCGGCGTCACCGACGAATAGAGTTCAACCGGGTTGTTCTGGCTTTGCTTGGCAAGAGCCGCGTATTCAGCTTGTTCAAGCTGTTTAGGTGACTTTTTGACTTCACTTACCCAGGCGTCGAATTCTTCCTGAGTGGTGGAAATAGCCTTGAATTTCATGCCGGTGAAGCCAGCGCCGCTGTAGTTGGCGGAGATACCGTCCATTTCAGCGTTGCGATCAGCGATCAGGTGCAATTTGGTCTGCATACCCGCCATCGCGTAGATCTGGCCGCCCAGGCCCGGGATGAAGAACGAGTTCATCACGGCGTCGGAGGTGATGCGGAAGTTGATCGGCGTGTGGGCCGGGAACACGATCTTGTTGACCGTGGCAATGCCTTGTTCCGGATAGATGAACAGCCACTTCCAGTCCAGCGCGACCACTTCGATGGTCACCGGCTTCACGTCGGATTCGATCGGACGGTACGGGTCCAGTTCGTGAGTCGACTTGTAGGTGATGTAACCCAGGGCAATGATGATCAGCACCGGAACAGTCCACACCGCGATTTCAATCTTGGTGGAGTGGTTCCATTTAGGCGTGTAGGTCGCCTTGGTGTTGGAGGCGCGGTATTTCCAGGCGAACAGGAACGTCATGACGATCACCGGAATAACCACCAACAGCATCAGCAGCGTGGCGGTGATGATCAGGTTTCGCTGTTCCAGGCCAACCTGGCCCGTGGGATTGAGCAAGGTCATGTTGCAACCTCCCAGCAACAACGTGCCGAGCAGCGGCACTAAGCCTAGTAGTCTGGGGTACCTGTTTTTACTCATCTCACGACCTCTAAAGCAGCTTGCGCAATGCAGTTGGGTTTTGATCGCCAACACTTCACCCTGCCAAGGGTTGGCATTTTTCTTGGATTGAATAAGGGCTTGCCCGTCATGCGTTAAACGCGCAGTGACATCACCTCGGCGAGCGCTGGTTTCTTATTCGAATTCGTGGTCAAAGGCCTTGTCACAGACCAATTCCATTTGGTGCGGAAAATTGGAAGGCACCGACACCTGGGGTCGCATGGAGCACTCAAACCGCCCCTCGACCACCCTTCGCTGCTCAGGGATGAGCAGTGCCGGAATTTCAGTGCGGGCGATTGTAGATATGTAGCGTTTTATAAACCATGTCTCATCCCGAAATAATTTTTATCGGATACAGCAACAATCATTAAATAAATTCGTAATGATCGCCTATCTTATCGCGATTAATTCTCAACAAGAACCCCAAAAAATGTAGGTCTACTGGGCGCATTTCAGACAGCTTCGTCTTTCAGCAGTCGCCGCCGCCCTCGCCAAAGCCCCCTTTTCACAAGGCCTCTGGCCATTTGCTGGCCGCTGTTAAAATTGCCTGGCTCCCGCGACGAATAGGTCCTGGCCCAATCCGCTTCAGGCTCGATTTTCTGTATCAATCCATAACCAAAAGTGGAATTTGAAATGCACTGCGACACTTTCTCTGTGACAACATGTCGCACATGTGTCGCGCCCGAACTTGCGTCACGTCATGGTCTTCCCATGCAGTGGCCAAAACGCAAAACGCCCCGGCCTCTGTCGAGGGCCGGGGCGTTGTTTTCAGCTAGGGAGGCCTGAGGTCAGCGACCCTGCTTCAGCTGTTTGCGGTTACGCGAAACCAGCAGCGGCACCAGCACCACGATCAGCACGAAGGCCACCAAGGCCCACTGCGCCAGCGACAGGCCGAGGATCGGCGGGTAAGGCGTGGAGCAGAAACCGTCGACCTGGAAACCCAGCGGGAAAATCTTCGCCAATGGCAGGTCATCGACAATTGGCTGGAGCACGTCGATGCCGCAGCTGACCGCAGGATAGAACTGGGTATAGACGTGGTGCCCGGCCGTCGCGGCTCCCGCCAGGGCGAAGATCACCACCAGCACTTCAAAGAAACTGATGCTGCGTCGGGTACTCATGGCCGCCCCGGCAAAGGCACTGATGGCGATCAGCAACAGCGCGTAACGTTGCAGGATGCATAACGGGCAAGGTGCCTCACCCAGAACGATCTGCATGTACAACGCCCCGCCGATCAACGCCAGGCAGATCAGCCCCAGCAACACCAGATAGCGCCGCTCACGGCCCAGGCGCATGGTTTCCTCGTTCATTCCGGTTTCCTTAGTCATCAATGCAGGTAGTGGCCTGGTGCAGATCCCTTGTGGAACTTAGATCTTTTGATTGATGCCGCCCCCTGTAGGAGCGAGCCTGCTCGCGATGGACTCAAAGACAGCGCATTTACTCAGGTATGACGCGTAATCGTTGACGACCATCGCGAGCAGGCTCGCTCCTACAAGGGATCTGCGTTCCAACATCAGGGAAAGGTTTTCCAGCGACAGGCAATGCCCGCCAGT
Source organism: Pseudomonas sp. Pse1 (assembly GCF_024519635.1). NCBI lineage: Bacteria > Pseudomonadati > Pseudomonadota > Gammaproteobacteria > Pseudomonadales > Pseudomonadaceae > Pseudomonas > Pseudomonas sp. Pse1. The sequence continues at coordinate 137,614 of NZ_JALJRO010000003.1, read as the reverse complement.
GTACACGCCGCACGCGGGCATGCAGCACGCGCCGTGGTGTCGGACGTTTCGCCAGCGGCTCAACAGAAGGGAATTAACGGCAGGGGTATTAACAGCGGATTAAAGAAAAGGGGCTGTGGCGCCAAGTACGCGCCAACAGCCCCTTGCGCATGTAGCAGCGCTGATTATTCCAGCGCAGCCGCCGGACCGAAGAACTCGTAGCGGCTCTGGCTTTCCGGTACGCCCAGTGCCTTGAGGTGACGCTTGACCGCCGCCATGAAGCCTTTAGGCCCGAGGAAGTAGGCATCCAGGTCGCGTTGCTCCGGCAGCCAGTGCGCCAGTTGTTCCTGACTCAGGAGCCCGACCTTGTGCGCCGCCGGGCTGACACCGTCGTCCTCGGCATAGCAGTAGAAGCGCGTGAGTTGCGGGTGACGCTCGGCCAGTGCGTCGATCCAGTCGCGGAAGGCATGCACGCCGCCGTTGCGCGCGCAGTGGATGAAATGCACCGGGCGCTCAGTGGCCAGCGCCGCTTCGAGCATCGCTAGGGTCGGGGTGATGCCGACACCACCACTGATCAGCACCAGCGGCTTGTCGCTGGCCGTCAGGATGAAATCCCCGGCGGGCGGGAACAGTTGAATGCTGGCGCCGACCTGGAACTGGTCGTGCAGGTAATTTGAGGCACGGCCGCCGGCTTCGCGCTTGACGCTGATGCGGTACTGGCCGTCAGTGCCCAGGGACGATAGCGAGTAGTTGCGACGGATCTCTTCACCGTCGAGGAACAGCTTCATGCCGATGTACTGCCCGGGCTCCGCCGCCAGGATCGGCCCCTTATCTGCCGGTTCGAAGTAGAACGAGGTAATTTCGCTGCTCTCTTCCACCCGTTTGGCCAGCTTGAACTCCCGCGCCCCGCGCCAGCCGCCGACGGCCTCGGCTTTCTGGTCATAGATTGCCGCCTCGGCACCGATCAGGATATCCGCCAGTTGGCCGTAGGCCGCGGCCCATGCGCTCATCACTTCTGGCGTGGCAATCTCGTCGCCGAGCACTTCGCTGATGGCGCGCAACAGGCAACTGCCGACAATCGGGTAGTGTTCCGGGAGGATTTGCAGGGCAACGTGCTTGTTGATGATCTTCGCCACCAGGTCACCGAGCTGGTCAAGCTGGTCGATGTGCCGGGCATACATCAGTACGCCATTGGCCAGGGCACGGGGCTGGTCGCCGCTGGCCTGATGGGCCTGGTTGAACAGCGGGCGCACTTCGGGGTACTCGGAGAGCATCATGCGGTAGAAATGGGTGATCAGGGCTTCTCCACCGCTTTCCAGCAAGGGCACGGTGGATTTGACGATGGCACGGTCTTGGGCACTAAGCATTAGGGTGACTCCTGCACGACGGCTTTTCTAATGAGTTGCCCTTCTCTAATCAGCTTTCGTGCCACCTTTAAAAACTTTATAAATCAATAGCTTAATTTTAAAGTAGTCATATCGACACGCTAGCACTTATAGTCATACAGACTACACGGAGTCATTATGACTGCAAAAGCCTTGCTCACTACCCTGCTGCCCCTGGTCTCCGACCTGTCCCGCGAATTGCCCGAAAGCGAGCGCTATCGACGCCTGCTCGAAGCGATGCGCGCCCTGCTGCCCTGCGACGCTGCCGCTCTGTTGCGCCTGGACGGTGAGTGGCTGGTACCACTGGCCGTCGACGGCCTGAGCACCGACACCCTGGGCCGCCGCTTCAAGGTCAGCGAACACCCACGCTTCGAGGCCCTGCTGAGCAGTCCCGGGCCCACCCGCTTTGCCGCCGACAGCGACCTTCCGGACCCCTACGACGGTCTGGTGGATGGCCTGCACGAGAATCTGGAAGTCCACGACTGCATGGGTTGCCCGCTGTTTATCGATGAGCGCCCCTGGGGCCTGCTGACTCTCGATGCGCTGGACCCGGAACGCTTCGAGCCGATCGAGCTGGACGCCCTGCAAGCCTTTGCCAGCCTCGCCGCCGCCACGGTCAACGCCGCCGAGCGCATCGAACGCCTGGCCAACCGGGTCGAGGACGAGCATCAGCGCGCCGAGGTCTATCGCCAGGCCAGCGGCCAGTTGCAGCGCGAAATGATCGGCCAGAGCAAAGCCCACAAACGCCTGGTGGAAGAGATCGACCTGGTCGGTGGCAGCGACCTGACGGTGTTGATTACCGGCGAAACCGGGGTCGGCAAGGAGTTGGTCGCCCAGGCTATTCATGCCGCCTCAAAGCGTGCCGACAAGCCGATCATCAGCCTCAACTGCGCGGCGCTGCCCGATACCCTGGTCGAAAGCGAGCTGTTCGGCCATGTCCGTGGCGCCTTCACCGGCGCCACCAGCGAGCGGCGCGGCAAATTCGAACTGGCCAATGGCGGCACGCTGTTTCTGGATGAGGTCGGCGAGCTGTCGCTGACGGTCCAGGCCAAGTTGCTGCGGGTGCTGCAGAGCGGCCAATTGCAACGCCTGGGTTCGGACCGCGAGCATCAGGTCGACGTGCGCCTGATCGCCGCCACCAACCGCGACCTGGCCGAAGAAGTGCGCAGTGGCCGTTACCGCGCCGACTTCTACCACCGTCTCAGCGTCTACCCGTTGCGAGTGCCGGCGCTGCGTGATCGAGGGCGCGACGTGCTGCTGCTCAGCGGCTACTTTCTCGAGCAGAACCGCTCGCGCATGGGCCTCAACAGCCTGCGGCTGACCAGCGATGCCCAGGCGGCGCTGCTGGCCTATGGCTGGCCGGGCAATGTCCGCGAGCTGGAACACCTGATCGGCCGCAGCGCGCTGAAAGCCTTGGGCAATGCTCGCGAACGGCCAAAGATTCTCAGCCTCAGTACCGCTGACCTGGATCTGCCCCATGACACATTTCCGGCGTCGCCGTTGTCCGAAGCGCCCGCTCCGGTGAATAAGGTCACCGGCGATTTACGCCAGGCCACCGAGCATTATCAACGGCAATTGATCAGTGCCTGCCTGGAGCGCCACCAGCACAACTGGGCCAGCGCCGCCCGAGAGCTGGGCCTGGACCGGGCGAACCTAGGGCGCATGGCCAAGCGGTTGGGGTTGAAATGATTATTCGACCTGTAGGAGCCAGCCCCCGCTTGCGGCTGGCCGGCGAAGGCGACGGACCTGCCACACCGTGGTGACTGGTTCACGGCGTTGCGGCGTGCCGAAAAGCCAGCGCCTACAGGGGATGGATGTGCCGAGTTATTGGCTAAAGCCAGCCCCTCACAGGTCGATAACCTGATACCAGCGTTCCACAGAAGGTTTTTATGTCCACAACCAAAGCCCGCGCAGATTCCCTATCGCTTCTGCTGTTTACCTTGCGCAGCGGCAAGCTAATGGCGATCAACCTGCTGAAAGTCAGTGAAATCATCCCCTGCCCGCCCCTCACCCGGTTGCCGGATTCCCACCCGCACGTCAAAGGCATCGCCACCTTGCGCGGTAACTCGCTGTCGGTGATTGATCTGAGCCGGGCGATTGGCGAGCGTCCGTTGGTGGACCCCGACGGCGGCTGCCTGATCGTCACCGAAGTCAGCCGCTCCAGGCAGGGCCTGCATGTGCAGGCGGTGAGCAAGATCGTGCACTGCCTGACGTCGGACATTCGCCCGCCGCCCTACGGCTCCGGCGGCGTGCGTTCGTACATCACTGGCGTGACCTCGGTCGACGGTACCCTGGTGCAAGTCCTCGATATCGAAAAAGTCATCCATGGCATCGCTCCGGCGCCGCTGGAAAACGCGCCTACCGAATTGAGCATGGAAGAGGCCGAATTGCTCGGTAACGCGCGGATTCTGGTGGTCGATGACAGCCAGGTGGCGCTGCAACAATCGGTGCACACCCTGCGCAACCTCGGCCTGGAGTGCCATACCGCGCGCAGCGCCCGGGAAGCCATCGACTGCCTGCTGGACCTGCAGGGCACTGCGCAGCAAATCAACCTGATTGTCTCGGACATCGAGATGTCCGAGATGGACGGCTACGCCTTCACCCGCACCCTGCGCGAAACCCCGGATTTCGCCCATCTCTACGTGTTGCTGCACACCTCACTGGACAGCGCGATGAACAGTGAGAAGGCTCGCTTGTCCGGCGCCAACGCACTGCTGACCAAATTCTCCTCGCCTGAACTCACTCAGTGCCTGATCACCGCCGCCAAAGCGGTGGCACAGCAGGGCGCTTGAGCCATGGGCGAGGCCTGGTGCCTGCTGCTGCGACGTGATTTGCGCGATGTTCTGCCGAACGCTGAGTGGCCGGTGGGCATCAACCTGAGCACTTATCAACCGGCCCAGGCGGCGGCTGTCCATCAATTACTGAAAGCCGGCTACCAAAATGGTGGCGGCAGCGTGCCGGCCCTGGACGACTGGCGCGAGCGCTTCGAGCGTGACGCCGAATACGATCCGCAGTTGTGCTTTATCGCGGCGGACAGTCAGGGCATCGTCGGGGCGATCCAGTGCTGGACCAGTGCCTTCATCCACCACCTAGTGGTGCATCCACGCGCCCAGGGCCGGGGCCTGGGGTGGGCATTGCTGCTACACGGGTTCGATGTATTTCAACAAAGGCGCGAAGGTTATGTCGACCTGAAGGTCATGGAAGACAACCATCGGGCGCGGCGGTTGTACGAAAAGGCTGGCATGTATGTAGTCCACCGAGAATTGCTGGTGGATTGAAGGTGTTCGGTAAAACCGTCGCGAAGTATCCGGCATACTCCGGGACCTCTTTTTGTAGGAGCGAGCCTGCTCGCGAAAAGCCAAAGGGCGCCGCGTACATTCAGGATTTTCGCGTGATCGTTGGCGTTTTTCGCGAGCAGTCGAGCCTCGACCGGCTGCTCCTACCAGAACAAACACAACTGCGGAGCCACACCATGAAAAACCCCGCCCTGCTCTTCCTCACCCTGACCAGCCTCGCCACCCAGGCCCACGCCTCCAGCCCCGATGCCTGGGCCGCCTTCGACAAAGCCGTGCTCGCCAGTTGCACCAAGGCCAGCCAACTGAGCCACGTCAAACCGGTAGGCAACGCCGCGCAGTTCGATGATCGAGTCGGCTATACCGCGATGCTGCTGCAAGGCCAGTACCCGCAGAAACACATGAAGGGCCAGACCGGAACCGAGCTGTGCCTGTATCACAAGAAAAGCAAAACCGCCTACGTGACTGAGTGGGACTCGGTGCGGGCGACCGGCAAAGGTCAGTGACTGACGCGTTTTTCGATAGGCCGGGTCAGGTGAGCCTTGCCACGTCTTGAGCAGGCTCTCCAGCCGGCCTCGTCAGACCTCCAACTGGATATCGAACGCACTCGCCAGACGCTTGCGTCCTTTGGCTGTGACGGTCAATGCACGAGAGTCCAGGGCGCGCACAACCCATTTTTCCCGCACCATATGGCCCAGCAGCGCCGCGCCTAACGTGCCGCCGACATGGGCGCAGCGCTGGCTCCAATCCAGACAGGGATAAGCAAACCGGCGCCGCGTCGGGGTATCGGCAGAAAGGTCCATCCCCATTCGGGTCAGGCGCTCGATGCCCTTGGGGGTCAGGCCATAGTCACCTTGCTCCTGGTACATCCACTCGCCCGCCAACAAGGCATCATGCAACAGGACCCCGACCTCCCCGGCCAAATGGTCATAACAGGTACGGGCGTGGCGCAGATGACACGGCGTGGAGGGTTTGAATGCTGGCGACTCGAACGAAGTGAGCGACAGCAGTCCTTCCAACGCCTTGGCAACATCGGCGCTCGCCAGTTGGAAGTACCGATGTTTTCCCTGGGAAACCAGCGTCACCAGCCCTTGCTCCAACAACTTCTGAAAATGACTGGATGCCGTGGAAGGACTCCTCTGCGCGACTACTGCCAGTTCGGTGGCCGTACGGGCCCGACCATCCAGCAAGCAGCACAACATTCGCGCCCTGGCCGGATCGGCAATCGCCGCCGCGACGTTGGCCAGACGCAACTCGGATTGCTCGACATCCATTATTCGATACTCCTCGAAGTGAGACGTTATCCGCCAGCATAACCTATGGCTCAACATGGAGGAGATGGCGATGAAGAACTCGGCTTTTTTTGGACAAACCGTACTGAGGTGTACGTTCATCCTGGCATTGGTCGGCTGGGGCGTGGGGTTTTACGGGCCGCCTATTTACATGCAGGCCGTGATGGACCGTACAGGCTGGCCAATCACACTGGTATCGACTGCCGTCACCCTGCACTTTCTCAGCGGCACAGTGGTCATCGCCAACCTGCCGCGGATGTATGCCCGTTTCGGAGTGCCTGTCGTTACGTTGCTGGGCAGTATCACTCTGGGCGTCGGGGTGAATCTCTGGGCTCAGGCCAACCAACCGTGGGTGCTGAATGCCGGCGCCCTCTGTTCGGGCATTGGCTGGGTGACACTGGGAGCCACCGCCGTTAATACCTTGATCGCCCCGTGGTACATCAAGGAGCGTCCCAAGGCCTTGGGCAAGGCGTACAACGGTGCCAGCCTGGGCGGGGTGATTTTCTCGCCCTTGTGGGTGTTCCTGATTGAACGCTTCGGCTTTGGCATGGCGGCGTTGGTGATCAGCCTGATGGCAGTGGTGCTGATGGGCACCCTCGCCTTTCTGGTCTTCAACAAAACCCCGCAAAGCCTGGGGCAACATCCCGACAACGCAGTATCACTGGAACCCAGCGCAACCACCGCCAACGCCGCGCCCTGGACTGCCGCACAGACGCTCAAGTCAGCGAAGTTTCGCTCCCTGGCGGCCGGTATGTCGCTGGGCCTGTTCGCGCAGATAGGCTTGATCGCTCACCTGTATTCGATCCTGGCGGGACGCATGGGTGCCCAGGACGCCTCCTTCGCCATGGGTCTTGCCACCGCCAGCGCAATGGGCGGTCGATTCATTGCTGCTCGCCTGATGAGCCGGGGCGTCGACCGTCGTCAATTGGCCTGCCTCGGCTACGCGATCCAGATGAGCGGAACGCTGATGCTGCTTGGCCTGGACAGTCACCCGGCGGTAGCCTGGGTGGCGGTGCTGCTGATTGGCTCAGGCATCGGCAACGCCACCTCCCTGCCACCGCTGATCGCACAGACCGAGTTCAGCCGCGAACAAACCGCCAAGGTGATCGCGCTAATGGTGGCAATCAGTCAAGCCACTTACGCCTTCGCCCCCGCGTCCTTCGGACTCATACGCGCAAGCCTCTCCAACCCCGGCGAGGCAATCGTCGCCCTCGTTATGGCCGCCGTAATAGTCCAAACACTGGCCATCCTGTCGTTCTATCTCGGTTCGACCACGCGCCCACTGGGCAAAGCGCTCTATTAACCTATCGGCAGCCTGCTGGAAAATGGCGCACTCCTTGCTTCGTGGCCGTCCCCTGCGATGGTTTTCCGTCATCGCTGATACGTGGCCGGCTTTTCCATGAACACGAAGTTTTCCTGTGTAGGTTGCGGTAAGTGCTGCAGTGACCACCATGTACCCCTGACCCTCGCCGAAGCGCGGATGTGGGCCGCGGACGGCGGTGCCGTGATCGTGCTGGTGGAGGGTTTTCTGAGTAATGGCCTGGGCTTGCCAACCGAACAGCGCGAGCATGCGCAACGGCGCTCGGTGGCGGTGCCCAGTGGCGCAGCCAAGGCCTACGTGACGATCACCTTTGCCGCGTTCAACCCTGGACGCTGCCGGAATCTTGACGAGGAAAACCTTTGTCGGATTTATGAGCGGCGACCGCTGGTGTGTCGGATCTATCCGATGGAAATCAATCCGCATATTCCGCTGAACCCCGGCGCCAAGGACTGTCCACCGGAGTCGTGGGAGCGGGGTCCTGAATTGATTGTCGGTGGTCAATTGGCTGATCTGGAGTTGGCGAGCCTGATCGAACAGTCGCGCCAGGCCGACCGTGATGACATTCGAATCAAGGAAGCACTCTGCCGGCGATTGGGAATTCGCACCAGTGCGCTCAAAGGCGACGGTTTTACCGCGTACTTACCGGACATGACGGCATTTGCCCAGGCGCTGGAACAGGCTCAGGCAGATGCGTCAGTGGATGCGGTCGAGGAGTGGCAGTTTCATGTCTCGGGCGACAGTGTCGCCGAACAGATGCAGGCCGCCGGGGCGTGGTGGACCGTGGAACAACCGCAGACTTACGCGTTTATTTCATTGCGTGCGGCGTGATCCTTATGGCCGCCTACGGCGGATCGTCGGAACGCCGCCCGGAGCGAGCCTGCTCCCACAGGGCGTCAGCGGAGTTTCAGCAGGACTCAGCGTTTGCCCATCGAACGGCGGGTGCCTGGAGGCGCGGCGCCTGGCACTTTGGTATGGCCATTTTTCGCGCCATTCTTGTACCACGGCTGATTGCCCTGCTTGGCCGCAGCCAGTTCGCCCGGCTTGAACGGAAACTTGAAGGCCGGGATCGCGGCTTTGCTGTCGCTGTCGGCGCTGGAGTCGACGCTGTCTGGCAGGTCAGCCTGGTCGTCAGCCGCAGGCATTTGTGTCGGGGAAGTCATGAATGCTCCGGTGTTGCATTGAGTCGGACCCGGAGGGTGGGCCACGAAAGACCGGCAGTATAGCGGGAAGCGCAGCGGCAAGCTTCTGGCTTGGGACGACAAGTCCTACCGCTCGAAACTGTCACGTCTGTCAGTCAGCGGTCACGCTACTGACCGGATCAACGGCCTATAACAGAGGCATACTGCTACCTATCCTACCCACTGGCCCTGGCGATTGACCTGATGCCCATACGCAAACGACCCCTGCTGCTTGTCGGCGCCCTGATTGTGCTGGTCGCCGCTGGCGCCTGGATGCTGCTGCGTCCGACCTCGAGCAAACTGACGGCGCCGACGGCGATTCCCGTGCGGGTGGTCAGCGTCGCCGAACGCGATGTGCCGCGTTACGTCAGCGGGATCGGCTCGGTGCTGTCACTGCACAGCGTGGTGATTCGTCCGCAGATCGACGGCATCCTTACCAAGCTGCTGGTCAAGGAAGGCCAATTGGTCAAGGCCGGAGATCTGCTGGCCAGTATCGACGACCGTTCGATTCGCGCCAGTCTCGATCAGGCCAAAGCGCAATTAGGCGAAAGCCAGGCGCAACTTCAGGTGGCACAGGTCAATCTCAAACGCTACAAGCTGCTCAGCGTCGACGACGGCGTGTCCAAGCAGACCTACGATCAACAGCAAGCGCTGGTCAAGCAGTTGCAAGCCACCCTGCTGGGTAATCAAGCCGCCATCGATGCCGCGCAGGTACAGCTTTCCTACACGCAGATTCGTTCACCGGTCAGCGGTCGGGTCGGCATTCGCACCGTGGACGAAGGCAACTTCCTGCGCATGAGCGACACCCAGGGCTTGTTCTCAGTGACCCAGATCGACCCCATTGCCGTCGAGTTCTCCCTGCCTCAGCAAATGCTGCCAACCTTGCAGGGGTTGATCGACGCTACGCCGGCAGCGGCGGTCAACGCTTATCTGGGGGCCGACACAGACGGCCAGACTGGTGACCTGCTAGGTGAAGGCCATCTGACTCTGATCGACAACCAGATCAACGCCAACACCGGGACCATCCGCGCCAAGGCTGAATTCGACAACGCCGGGCAAAAGCTCTGGCCCGGGCAACTGGTGACCATCAAGATCCAGACTGCGCTGAACAAGGACGCGTTGGTGGTGCCGCCGACCGTGGTCCAGCGCGGCCTCGACCAGCACTTCGTGTACCGGGTCAAGGACGGCAAGGTCGAATCGGTGCCGGTGCAAATGGTCTACCAGAACAGCGAGCTGAACATCATCAAGGGCGTGCAGGCCGGTGACGTGCTGGTCAGCGACGGCCAATCGCGACTCAAGCCGGGGGCCAGCGTGCAGGTTCTCGACGAACCACCGGAGCTGACCCAAGCCACCGCCCCGCAGGCCCAGCCATGAAGGCCCGTGGCGGAATCAGCGCCTGGTGCATCGATCATCCGGTGGCTACGGTACTGTTGACCTTTGCCCTGGTGCTGCTCGGCCTGATCGCCTTCCCCAAGCTGCCTATCGCACCGCTGCCGGAAGCCGAATTCCCGACCATCCAGGTCAACGCCCTGCTGCCCGGCGCCAGCCCGGACACCATGGCCTCGTCGGTGGCGACGCCACTGGAAGTGCAGTTCAGCGCGATTCCCGGCGTGACCCAGATGACCTCCAGCAGTGCTCTGGGCTCGACCAATCTGACCCTGCAATTCACCCTCGACAAAAGCATCGACACCGCCGCCCAGGAAGTCCAGGCGGCGATCAACACCGCCGCCGGCAAGCTGCCCAAGGACATGCCGACCCTGCCGACCTGGCGCAAGGTCAACCCGGCCGACAGCCCGGTACTGATCCTCAGCGTCAGCTCGCTGCAAATGCCCGGCACCCAACTGAGCGACTACGCCGAAACCCTGCTCGGCCGCCAGCTGAGCCAGGTCGACGGTGTCGGCCAGGTCAATATCACCGGGCAGCAACGCCCGGCGATTCGCGTCCAGGCCTCGGCCGACAAACTCGCCGCCATCGGCCTGACCCTGGCCGACATTCGCCTGGCGATCCAGCAGACCAGCCTCAACCTGGCCAAGGGCGCGCTGTATGGCGAGTCGAGCATCTCGACCCTTTCGACCAACGATCAGTTATTCCACCCTGAGGAATACGGTCAGCTGATCGTTTCCTACAAGGACGGTGCGCCCGTACATCTGCGCGATGTGGCCAAGGTGGTCAACGGTGCGGAAGATGCCTACGTGCAGGCTTGGTCCGGCACGCAACCCGGAGTCAACCTGGTGATTTTCCGCCAGCCGGGGGCCAATATCGTCGAGACCGTCGACCGCATTCAGGCCGCCTTGCCGAGCCTGCAGGCGATGCTGCCGGCGTCGGTCGAGGTCAAGGTGCTGATTGACCGCACCCAGACCATCCGCGCCTCGTTGCATGAAGTGGAGCTGACCCTGCTGATCGCGGTGCTGCTGGTGGTTGCGGTGATGGCGTTGTTCCTGCGCCAGCTGTCGGCGACCTTAATTGTCTCCAGCGTGCTGGCGGTGTCGTTGATCGCCAGTTTCGCCCTGATGTACGTGATGGGCTTCAGCCTGAACAACCTGACCCTGGTGGCGATCGTGATTTCCGTCGGCTTCGTGGTCGACGATGCGATTGTCGTGGTGGAGAACATCCACCGCCACCTGGAAGCCGGCGATGGCATGCGCGAAGCGGCAATCAAGGGCGCCGGCGAGATCGGCTTCACGGTGGTGTCGATCAGCTTCTCGCTGGTGGCGGCGTTCATTCCGCTGCTGTTCATGGGCGGTGTGGTCGGGCGGCTGTTCAAGGAATTCGCCCTGACCGCCACCTCGACCATCATGATTTCGGTGGTGGTATCCCTGACCCTGGCCCCAACCCTGGCCGCGCTGTTCATGCGTGCGCCGAAACACCACGCCCAGTCCAGGCCGGGCTTTGGCGAGCGGCTGCTGGCCTGGTACGAGCATGGCCTGCGCCGCGCCCTGGCTCACCAGAAGCTGATGCTCGGGGTGTTCCTGGTGACACTGGGGATGGCGGTGGCCGGTTACGTGTATATCCCCAAGGGCTTCTTCCCGGTGCAGGACACCGGTTTCGTCCTCGGCACCACTGAAGCCGCTGCCGATATTTCCTACGGCGACATGGTGAAAAAACACCTGGCGATGGCGAAAATCGTCGCTGCCGATCCCGCCGTTCAGGCGTTCTCCCACTCGGTCGGCGTCTCGGGCAGCAACCAGACCATCGCCAACGGCCGGTTCTGGATCGCCCTGAAAAAACGTGGCGATCGCGATGTCTCGGCGAGTGAGTTCATCGACCGGATCCGCCCGCAATTGATGAAGGTCCCGGGCATCGTCCTCTACCTGCGCGCCGGCCAGGACATCAACCTCAGTTCCGGCCCGAGCCGCGCCCAGTACCAGTACGTGCTCAAGAGCAATGACGGCCCGACCCTCAACCTGTGGACCCAGCGCCTGACCGAAAAACTGCGCACTATCCCGGCCTTCCGCGACCTGTCCAACGACCTGCAACTGGGCGGCAGCATCACCCACATCAGCATCGATCGGGCCGCCGCCGCGCGTTTCGGGCTGACCGCCAGTGACGTCGACGAGGCACTCTACGACGCCTTCGGCCAGCGTCAGGTCAATGAGTTTCAGACCCAGATCAACCAGTACAACGTGATCCTCGAACTCGACACCCGCCAGCGCGGCAAGGCCGAAAGCCTGGCCTACTTCTACCTGCGTTCGCCCTTGAGCGGCGAGATGGTGCCGTTGTCAGCGCTCGCGCGTTTTGAAGCGCCGACGGTCGGCCCGCTCTCCATCGCCCACGACGGCATGTTCCCGGCCGCCAACCTGTCCTTCAACCTGGCCCCCGGCGTGGCCTTGGGCGATGCGGTGATCCTGCTCAATCAGGCGAAAGCCGAGATCGGCATGCCGACTTCAGTCAACGGTAACTTCCAGGGCGCCGCCCAGGCGTTCCAGAGCTCGTTGGCCAGTCAGCCGTGGCTGATCCTCGCCGCGCTGGTGGCGGTGTACATCATCCTCGGCGTGCTCTACGAGAGTTTCGTGCATCCGCTGACGATCATTTCCACACTGCCGTCGGCCGGCCTGGGCGCGCTGATCATGCTCTGGCTGCTGGGCCAGGACTTTTCGATCATGGCCCTGATCGGGCTGGTGCTGCTGATCGGCATCGTCAAGAAGAACGGCATCCTGATGATCGACTTCGCCCTCGATGCCCAGCGCAATGGCGGCCTGTCGCCCGAGGAGGCGATCTATAAAGCCTGTATCACCCGTTTCCGGCCGATCATCATGACCACCCTCGCCGCCCTGCTCGGCGCCCTGCCGTTGATGCTCGGCCACGGCACCGGCGCCGAGTTGCGCCAGCCGCTGGGCATCGCCGTGGTCGGCGGGTTGCTGGTCAGCCAGGCGCTGACGCTGTTCACCACGCCGGTCATATACTTGTGGCTTGAGCGGCTATTCCATCGGCCCACGTCAGCGCCCGCGCTGGCGACCACACACTGAGGCGGGTCATGCGCGTCCTGATTGTCGAAGACGAAGAAAAAACCGCGGACTACTTGTATCGCGGCCTGACCGAACAAGGCTACACCGTGGACGTGGCGCCGGACGGTATCGAAGGCCTGCACCTGGCCCTGGAAGGCGACTACGCGGTGATCGTCCTCGACGTCATGTTGCCCGGCCTCGACGGTTTTGGTGTGCTGCGGGCACTGCGCGCGCGCAAGCAGACGCCGGTGATCATGCTCACTGCCCGGGAACGAGTCGAAGACCGTATCCGCGGCTTGCGCGACGGCGCCGACGACTACCTCGGCAAGCCGTTCTCGTTCCTCGAATTGGTCGCTCGCCTGCAAGCCCTGACCCGGCGCAGCGGCGGCCACGAACCGGTGCAGGTCAGCGTCGCCGACTTGTGGATCGACCTGATCAGCCGCAAGGCTACCCGCGCCGGCACGCGCCTGGACCTGACCGCCAAGGAATTCTCGCTGCTCAGCGTATTAGCTCGCCGCCAGGGGGAAATCCTCTCGAAAACCTCGATTGCGGAGATGGTCTGGGACATCAATTTCGATAGCGATGCCAACGTCGTCGAGGTCGCAATCAAGCGCCTGCGGGCGAAGATCGACGGCCCATTCGAAGAGAAACTGCTGCACACCATCCGTGGCATGGGCTACGTGCTGGAGAGCCGTCGTGCCCCGTAACTCCATCGCCCTGCGCCTGAGCGCGATGTTCAGCCTGGTGGCGGCGCTGGTGTTCCTGCTGATCGGCTGGGCCTTGTATCAACAGGTCGACAAGGGCCTGGGCCTGCTGCCGGAAGCCGAGCTGGACGCGCGCTACAGCGTGCTCGAATCCACGGTCGGGCGCTTCGGTACACCGGAGCATTGGGTGAAGATCAACAACAAGCTCAAGCTGCTGGGTGAAGAAGACAAACGCATCAGCTTCTGGATCATCAGCGGCGACCGCCAATACGAGTACGGCACCATCACCCCGCAGATTCGCGCCTTTGCCGAAGGCCCGCTGGGCATGCGCGACATGCAGTTGCCGCAGCAACCCTACCCGCTCAAGGTGCTGGTCAGCCAGTTCCCGGCCAAGGATCAGCGCCCGCCCCTGCGCTTCATGATCGGCATCGACACCCAGACGGTTTATGAAACCCAGCACCACTTGCTGATCGCCTTGATCGGCCTGGCGATAATCGGTGTGCTGCTGTCGTGCGCCTTGAGTTATTGGGTCGCGCGCATTGGTCTCAAACCGCTGATCAAGTTGTCCCACGAGGCGCAACGCCTGGCGCCGCCGCTGTTGTCGGCACGCCTGCAACTGTCACCCCTACCGCCGGAACTCGATCAGTTCGTCACCTCATTCAACTCGACCCTGGAACGGGTCGAGCAAGCCTATACGCGCCTCGAGTCGTTCAACGCCGACGTCGCCCATGAACTGCGTTCGCCGCTGACCAACCTGATCGGCCAGACCCAGGTGGCCCTCACCCGCGGGCGATCGGCGGAGCATTACTTCGAGGTGCTGCAATCGAACCTCGAGGAGCTGGAACGCCTGCGCTCGATCATCAACGACATGCTGTTTCTCGCCAGCGCCGACCAGGGCAGCAAGGCCACCAAACTCACCACAACCTCGCTGGCCGATGAAGTGGCGACCACCCTTGACTACCTGGACTTCATCCTCGAAGACGCCCAGGTCCGCGTGCACGTCAGCGGCGATGCCAAGGTGCAGATCGAGATCGCCCACCTACGCCGGGCCTTGATCAACCTGCTGAACAACGCCGTGCAGCACACCGCCCCCGGCCAGGTGATCGAGGTGCATATCGCCACCGAAGAACACCAGGTGCGCCTTGGCGTGGCCAACCCGGGCGAGCCCATCGCCGGTGAGCATCTGGGCCGGCTGTTCGAGCGCTTCTATCGGGTCGACGCCTCGCGCAGCAACAGCGGCGCCAACCATGGCCTGGGCCTGGCCATCGTCAAGGCGATTGCGTTGATGCACGGCGGCGACGTGTTTGTGCGCAGCGATGATGGGGTCAATACCTTCGGCATCTGTTTGCCGGTATGACTGTTGCTTCTGGCGCAATAGTCCTTTCTGTAAATCGCACTGTTTCCTTTTGCCCAAGCGCCTTATCTTTGCCCGCACCAAACAGCACTTGCCAAGCAAGAAGGTTTTAAAGATGTCCAACAGTATGGGTATTGCCAGCGCTTTCGTTTTGTCGTCCCTGTTCCTTTCGCCTTTGGCCATGGCCGAAGAGTCGCCAGCCTTTGTCGCGCAGAATGCTGCACGCGCTGCCGCCTTCGACCAAGCCCAGGCCGAACTGACCGCCAAGACCCAAAACCCTGAGCACGCCCCGCAAGCATCGACTATCAAGGCTCAACCACAGGTTGAAAAAGATAGCTGATTCGCACTATGTAACTGTTTCCCTCGACACTTTTCCGGGCTCTTTCCCAGGTTGAGTTGTCTTAAAAGCCGCTGCTATCAGCGGCTTTTTTTTGTTGTGCTTTTAAACTTGCACGCCTCTTCATTTCCGCTCGCAAAGATTGGATTTTCAAACAGTAACCCTGTTGGTTATAGGTCCAAGAAGATGTATCCCCGTGAGCATCACCGTTAGACGCAGAACCCTGTTCGTTGCAGTCGCTGCAACGATCGCCGCACGCTGGATCTGAGCAACGTCGATCCGGACGGTTATCCGCTGAATGTTTTCCAGCCAAGCAGTAGCCGCATGGTGCAGTTTACTCAGGCAAATGAAATACTTTGTCGGAGCGAGCAAGCTCGCTCCTACAGTTTATTTACTTGTCAGAGCATGAGCCGTATGCACCTTCACTTGACGGGCAACACCCGGCGCCCGGAATTCATGCTGATTCTGGGCAGCTCGCTGACAGTCATTGCGATTATCGCCATCGTCACCTTCCTGCTCATCCGCGAGCACGCTAACGCTTTGCAGGCCGCGACCCGCAGTGCGACCAACATCGTGCAGTTGATCGACGCCGATGTGCTGCGCAATGTCGAACTCTATGACCTGTCGCTGCAGGGCCTGATCGCCGCCTCCCAGCGCAAGGACCTGCAACAGGTGTCACCGCAGGTGCGCCATCTGGTGCTGTTCGACCGTTCCAGCGCCGCACGCTTCAAAGGCGATCTGCTGTTGTTGGACAAGTACGGCAACGTCACCGCGGACTCCTCGCTGATCGAACCCAAGCCGGGCAATTTCGCCGACCGCGACTACTTCCTCGCCCATGCCTTCAATCACGACACCGAGATGTTTATCAGCCGCCCGTTCAAGGCTCGCTGTGACTGTGCCGACAGCGGCCAGTGGCAGATCAGCTTCAGCCGCCGCATCTCCTCCACCAGTGGCGAGTTCCTTGGCGTCGCCGTGGCGTCGATGCGCCTCGAGTACTTCGACGAACTGTTCAAGGGTCTGGACATCGGCAACGACAGCACCCTCAACGTGCTCGACAATGACGGTATCCTGCTCGCGCAAAAACCCATGCTGCTCAATAACAGCATCGGCCAGAGCTTCGGCGCCCGTCCCAACGTAGTGCGCATCATGCGCGAGGGCAACGGCAGCTTTACCAGCGTGTCGAGCATTGACCATCGCGACCGGTTGTACACCTTCTCCCGCGTCGGCAACCTGCCGCTGACAGTGAGCGTGGCGCTATCGGTGGATGAAATTTTCGCGACCTGGCGGCGCACCGCCTACGTCATCAGCGGCGCCACTGGGGTGCTGTGCACTGGCCTGCTGTGGCTGACCCTGCTGCTGTGCCGCGAGCTGCGCCTGCGGCATCACGCCGAGCGGGAGCTGGCGCAGCAGGCGGCCATCGATGCGCTGACCGGCGTCGCTAACCGACGCACCCTGGATGCGGTATTGAGCCGCGAGTGGTCGCGAGCCCAGCGTACGGGCACGCCGCTGTCGATGCTGATGATCGACGCCGATCACTTCAAGGCCTTCAATGATCGCCATGGCCATCAGGGCGGTGACGATGCCCTGCGCGAACTGGCCCGGGTCATCACCGAAAACATCCGACGCCCCGGTGACCTGGCGGCCCGTTATGGCGGCGAAGAATTTGCCGTGGTGCTGCCAGAGACAGACAACGCCGGCGCCCTGCGGATTGCCGAAAACATTCGCGCAGCGGTCGAGCAGATGCCGCTGTTGGCCGGTGACCAAGCGCCGATGACTGTGAGCGTTGGGCTTGCTACTTCCAGTGGACTGCCGAGCGAGAGCCTGGAGAACCTGATGTTCAGGGCGGACAAGGCGCTGTATCAGGCCAAGGGCGAGGGGCGGAATCGGGTGGTGAGTGCGTTGGGGTAGGTTTGAGGTGTGCGTTGTCGTTCTTCGCGAGCAGGCTCGCCCCCACAAAAGAAGGACAGTGAGCGGGAGTAAAATCCGGGATAAAAAAAGGCCACCCGAAGGCAGCCTTTAAAAAACTAGAGAGGTTTTTTACTTACACTGCCGCAACCGGGCGCATGTAAGAGATCGGAGCAGTGCTGGCGTCTTCAAAGGTCACGACTTCCCAAGCGTCTGTCTGCTCAATCAACTTGCGCAGCAGCTGGTTGTTCAGTGCATGGCCGGACTTGAAGCCCTTGAACTCACCGATCAGGCTATTGCCCAGCAGGTAGAGATCGCCAATTGCATCGAGAATCTTGTGCTTCACGAATTCGTCTTCATAGCGAAGGCCGTCTTCGTTCAGTACACCATCGGCGTCGACCACAATGGCGTTTTCGACGCTGCCGCCGAGTGCGAGGTTGTGCTTGCGCAGGTACTCGATATCACTCATGAAACCAAAGGTCCGGGCGCGGCTGACTTCTTTTACGAACGAAGTGCTGGAAAAATCCACGCTGGCGCTTTGTGTGCGGTCGCGAAACACCGGGTGATCGAAATCGATCTCGAAGCTCACCTTGAAACCTTCGAAAGGCACGAAAGTGGCGCGCTTGTCGCCGTCTTCCACTGTCACTTCACGCAGGATGCGGATGAACTTCTTGGCAGCGTCCTGTTCTTCCAGGCCTGCCGATTGAATCAGGAATACGAAAGGTCCAGCGCTACCATCCATGATTGGCACTTCGGACGCGGAGAGCTCGACGTAGGCGTTATCGATGCCCAGGCCAGCCATGGCCGAGAGCAAATGCTCAACCGTGTCCACTTTCACGTCGCCATTGACCAGCGTCGTCGACATGGTTGTCTCGCCGACATTGGCCGCACGCGCCGGGATCTCGACCACAGGATCGAGGTCGGCACGGCGAAAGACGATTCCGGTGTCGATCGGTGCAGGCTTGAGGGTCAGGTATACCTTCTCCCCGGAGTGCAGACCTACACCTGTGGCACGGATAATATTTTTCAGTGTGCGTTGTTTAATCATGGCTTGGGCCGCTTCAGCGCAAATTGCGAACTGGTATCAACAAAGGCTGGCGATGATAGCAGACCACGCCTTTGCTGAACACCAATCACCTTCATAGCCCTAATACATTCCATCAATCGGCCTGACGACGCAGAAATGCCGGGATGTCCAGGTAGTCCAGATCATCTTGCGGATTCAGCTTCGCCGCCGCTGCTGCGCCGGCCTGGGCCTGGTTGCGCATCACGGTTGGACGATCGAGGTCGCGGTAGTTCACCGACGGCAGTTCCTGACGTGCGGCAGCGGCAACAGGAGCCGGGGCGCTGGTCATGGAGGTGTGAACGGTATTGTCGATAACCTTGACCGGCTTCTCGATTTTCGCGCCCAGACCGGTAGCAACCACGGTCACGTGCAGCTCGTCGCGCATGTCCGGATCGATAACGGTACCGACCTTGACCATGGCGTGCTCGGAAGCGAAGGCTTCGATGATGCTACCCACGTCGGAGTACTCACCCAGAGACAGGTCAGGACCGGCGGTGATGTTCACCAGGATGCCACGCGCACCTTGCAGGTTGACGTCTTCGAGCAGCGGGTTGCGGATGGCCGCTTCAGTCGCTTCACGCGCACGGTTCGGACCGCTGGCGCAGCCAGTGCCCATCATCGCCATGCCCATTTCGCTCATCACGGTACGTACGTCGGCGAAGTCGACGTTGATCATGCCCGGACGCTTGATGATGTCGGAGATACCGCGAACGGCACCGGCCAGCACGTCGTCGGCCTTGGCGAAAGCCGACAGCAGGCTGGCGTCTTTGCCGAGGATGGTCAGCAGCTTCTCGTTAGGGATGGTGATCAACGAGTCGACGCTTTCCGACAGCAGGCGGATGCCTTCGTCGGCCAGTTGCATGCGCTTGCGACCTTCGAACGGGAACGGACGGGTCACCACCGCAACGGTGAGGATCCCCATTTCCTTGGCCACTTCGGCAATGATCGGCGCTGCACCGGTACCGGTACCGCCGCCCATGCCGGTGGTGATGAATACCATGTTGGTGCCGGCCAGCACTTCAGCGATGCGCTCGCGGTCTTCCAGGGCCGCCTGACGGCCAACCTCAGGATTCGCGCCGGCACCCAGGCCTTTGGTCACGCCGGTACCCAGTTGCAGGATGGTCCGCGCGCTGATGCTTTTCAGCGCCTGGGCATCAGTGTTGGCGCAGATGAACTCAACGCCTTCAATGTTGCTCTTGACCATGTGGTTGACGGCGTTGCCGCCGCCTCCGCCAACACCGATGACTTTAATGACCGGGCTTGCGGGGATGTTGTCTACGAGTTCGAACATTTTCCCTCTCCTTCAATTCTCTAGTTTTTTTCGCCTACTGCGCCTACAGCGTTTGCACTGCCTTTGCTGCTTGAAGCTTGTTGCTTGCATCTACTGCTTAAAAATTGCCCTGGACCCAGCTCTTGATGCGATCGATCAACGGGCTCTTGGCTTCCTCGTTGCTGTAGCTATCGCGGTTGCTGCTGATCCCCGAGAAGGAAATGCCATCGGACTGCTTCTGCAGGCCGTACATCAGCAAACCCACGCCGGTGGAATAAATCGGGTTGCGTACGACATCGTCCAGACCCTTGACGCCATGGGGCACGCCCAGGCGAACCGGCATGTGGAAAATCTCTTCGGCCAGTTCGGTCGCGCCTTCCATCTTCGCCGTACCGCCGGTCAACACGATGCCGGCCGGGATCAGGTCTTCGTAGCCGCTGCGACGCAGTTCGGCCTGGATCAGGGTGAACAGCTCGTCGTAGCGCGGCTCGACCACTTCGGCCAAGGCCTGGCGCGACAGTTCGCGCGGCGGACGGTCGCCGACACTTGGCACCTTGATGGTTTCACCGGCACCGGCCAGCTTGGCCAAGGCGCAGGCATAACGAATCTTGATTTCTTCGGCGTACTGGGTCGGAGTGCGCAACGCCATGGCGATGTCGTTGGTCACCTGGTCGCCGGCAATCGGGATCACCGCGGTGTGACGGATCGCACCTTCGGTGAAGATCGCGATGTCGGTGGTGCCGCCGCCGATGTCCACCAGACACACGCCCAGTTCTTTTTCGTCGTCGGTCAACACCGAGTAGGCCGAGGCCAGTTGCTCGAGGATGATGTCGTCGATTTCCAGGCCGCAGCGACGCACGCACTTCTCGATGTTTTGTGCGGCATTGACTGCACAGGTGACCACGTGGACCTTGGCTTCCAGACGCACACCGGACATGCCCAGTGGTTCACGCACGCCTTCCTGGTTATCAATCACGTAGTCCTGCGGCAGGGTGTGCAGGACGCGCTGATCAGCCGGGATCGCCACTGCCTGCGCAGCATCGAGAACGCGCTCGAGGTCGGCGGAGCTGACTTCGCGATCACGAATCGCCACGATGCCGTGGGAGTTCAGGCTGCGAATGTGGTTGCCGGCGACGCCGACGAATGCCGAGTGAATCCGGCAACCAGCCATCAGTTGCGCTTCTTCGATGGCGCGCTGGATCGACTGCACGGTGGATTCAATGTTGACCACCACGCCCTTCTTCAGTCCTCGGGAAGGATGGGTACCGATCCCGACGATTTCCAGCTGGCCATCGGCCGCGACCTCGCCTACCAGTGCCACCACCTTGGAGGTACCGATATCCAGACCGACGATCATTTTGCCGCTTTGCACGTTTGCCATGGTCCTGCCTCTTCTCAATTCTTCGCGACGGCGGGTTGGGCCGTCGTGGGCGCTACAGGTTCCCGCCAGCCTACGGCGAGGCCGTTGGCGTAACGCAGGTCGATGCGCGCAATGTTCGTAATCTGTTCTTTAAGCGTCTTGTCGTAGATGGCAAAGAAGCGGCGCATCTTTTCCACCAGGTTGCCGCGGCCCAACAACAACTCGATCCCCGGCCCCGCACTGCCGGCGCCAGTGGTCAGGAACCAACTGCCGCGTTCACGCAACTCCAGCCGGGCGATGGAGAAGCCCATTGGCCGAAGCATCTGGCTCAACACCTGATACTGCTGCATCACTTGCTGCTGGGCCCGCTGCGGACCGAACAACTGTGGCAAGTGTTCGTAGTTGGCCAGCTCTCGCGGGGTAAACGCCTGGCCCTGGTTGTTCAGCAATGCCTCGTCGCCCCAACGGGCCACCGGCAGTTGTTCTTCCAGGCGAATCACCACCTGGTCCGGCCAGACCCGACGCACTTCGGCATGGGCGATCCAGGGCATGGTTTCCAGCTCGGTGCGCATGCTCGCCAGGTCGATGGTGAAGAAGCTCGCCGCGACGAAAGGCGCGATCCGCTGCTGCACTGCTTGCTGGCTGATGTAGCTGAGGTCGCCCTGCACGTTGATCTTGGTGATCGGGCGGTCGGCGTACGGCATCAGGCGCTGCGCACCTTCATAGGTACCGAAACCCAGCGCCACCAGCAGCACTGGCCAGAACAAAGCCTTGAGAAAGCCGAAATTGGCTTTGGGCAGGCGCACCGACATCGGCTCTTTAGCCACCATTCGACTGGCACCCCGTGGCACCGGCTTACGGCCGGGTGCAGGGGACTGATGACGAAGCTGGGCGCCTTGCATGGACTTAACCTCGCGACTCAATACTGGCCGCCAGGATCGCCAACACCAACTGTTGGAAATCCAGGCCTGCCGCCCGTGCCGCCATCGGCACCAGGCTGTGATCGGTCATGCCCGGTGCGGTGTTGACTTCGAGAAACCAGAACTGCCCTTCGGCGTCCTGCATCACGTCAGCCCGTCCCCAACCGGCAATACCCAGCGTCTCACAGGCCTTGGCCGTGAGATCCATGAGCTCTTGTTCCTTGGCACTGTCGAGGCCACACGGAATCCGATACTGGGTATCGGACGCGATGTACTTGGCGTCGTAGTCGTAGAAAGTGTGTGGCGTACCCAGGGCGATCGGCGGCAATACCTGGCCACGCAGCATGGCGATGGTGAACTCCGGACCCTGGATCCATTGCTCAACCAAAACTTGCGAATCGTAGGTGCTGGCCGCTTTCCAGGCGTCGGTCAATTCAGACGCAGATGTCACTTTGGCCATACCGATACTTGAACCTTCATGCGCCGGTTTGACGATCAAAGGGAAGCCCAGTTCCGTCGCCGCCAAAATACAATCGGCTTCGCTGCTCAATACCGCGTGACGGGGCGTCGGAATACCCACGGTGTGCCAGACCTGCTTGGTGCGCAGTTTGTCCATGGCCAGGGCCGAGGCAAGGATGCCGCTGCCGGTGTAGGGAATGCCAGCGACTTCCAGCAGCCCCTGCATGCTGCCGTCTTCACCGCCGCGACCGTGGAGAATGATGAACGCACGGTCGATTTTTTCGCTGAGCAGGCGCTGCAGCAAGTCGTCACCGACGTCGATGCCGAAGGCGTCCACGCCGGCACTTTGCAGGGCGTCGAGCACGGCGTTGCCGGATTTCAGCGACACTTCGCGTTCGGCGCTCTTGCCACCGAACAGCACGGCGACGCGGCCGAAATCTTTCGGGGCAATGGTCGAGGACAGGTTGGCGTAGTCAGCAGTCATTTCAGCTTCCCTTCACTGGGCGCGACAACGGCGCCCGCAAACAACGGACTTTTCAAGAGTTTCGGCGCGAGGCCGCCGATATCACCGGCGCCCTGGCATAGCAGAATGTCACCGGCACGCAGCAGCGGCTTGACCAGCGGCGCGAGGTCGACACCGCGCTCGATGTAGATCGGGTCAAGCTGGCCACGCTGGCGAATGCTGTTGCACAGCTTGCGGCTGTCGGCACCCGGGATCGGCTCTTCGCCGGCCGGATAGACTTCCATCAGCAGCAGCACGTTGGCATCGGCCAGGACATTGACGAAATCGTCGTACAGGTCGCGCGTACGGCTGTAGCGGTGCGGCTGGTAGACCATCACCAAGCGGCGCTCCGGCCAGCCACCGCGTACGGCTTTGATCACTGCCGCGACTTCGGTCGGGTGGTGACCGTAGTCATCCACCAACATCACGTGGCCGTTTTCGACCGGCAGTTCGCCGTAGACCTGGAAGCGTCGGCCCACGCCCTGGAAGCCCGACAGGCCCTGGACAATGGCCTCGTCGCTGACACCTTCGTCGGTGGCGATGCAGATGGTCGCCAGCGAGTTGAGCACGTTGTGGTTGCCCGGCATGTTCACCGACACGTCCAGCGGCTCGCGGTCAGGGCGCAGCACGGTAAAGAAGGTCTGCATGCCGGTCTGGCGCACGTTGATTGCACGTACGTCGGCGTCTTCGCTGAAACCGTAGGTGACGGTCGGACGCTTGACCTGCAGGAGGATTTCGCGAACCACCGGATCGTCCAGGCACACCACGGCCAGACCGTAGAACGGCAGGTTGTGGAGGAACTCAACGAAGGTTTTCTTCAGTTTGTTGAAGTCACCGTCGTAGGTCGCCATGTGGTCGGCGTCAATGTTGGTGACCACGGCCACCAAGGGCTGCAGGTGCAGGAAGCTGGCGTCGCTCTCATCGGCTTCGGCGATCAGGTAGCGGCTGGTGCCCAACTGCGCGTTGGTGCCGGCTGCATTCAGGCGGCCACCGATGACGAACGTCGGGTCCAGGCCGCCGGCAGCGAACACCGAAGCAATCAGGCTGGTGGTGGTGGTTTTGCCGTGGGTACCGGCGACGGCAATGCCGTGGCGGTAGCGCATCAGCTCGGCCAGCATCTCGGCGCGCGGGACTACCGGAATGCGGCGCTCCAGGGCAGTTGCCACTTCCGGGTTGGAGGTGTTGACCGCACTCGAGACCACCAGCACATCGGCGGTCGCGGCGTTCTCGGCGCGATGGCCGAGGAAAATCTGCGCACCAAAGGACTCCAGGCGCTCGGTCACCGGGGAAGCCTTGAGGTCGGAGCCCGACACTTCATAACCCAGGTTGAGCAACACTTCGGCAATCCCACACATGCCCACGCCGCCGATGCCGACGAAGTGGATACGACGGATGCGGCGCATTTCCGGCTGTGGCATGGCTTTCTGATTCTCAACCATGAACCACCTCCAGGCAGATATCGACCACGTTGCGGGTGGCATCAGGTTTGGCCAGGCGACGAGCAGCGCCAGCCATGTCGTTGAGTCGTTGTGGTTGCATCAGCACCTCTGTCAGGCGCGCGGCAAGATCCGCGGCGCCAGTCGTTCTTTGCGGCATCAGGAAGGCAGCGCCTTCTCGGGCCAAATAATCGGCGTTGCGGGTCTGGTGATCGTCGATCGCGTGGGGCAAAGGCACCAGCATCGAGGGCAGACCGGCGGCAGCCAGCTCACTGACAGTCAGCGCACCCGCGCGGCAGACCACCAGGTCGGCCCAACCATAGGCTTGGGCCATGTCTTTGATGAACGGCTGCACTTGCGCCTCGACGCCGGCAGCGCGATAGCGCTCGGCAGTCACTTCATCGTGGTTCTTGCCAGCCTGGTGAAACACCTCCGGACGCAGTTCCACAGGCACCTGCGACAGGGCTTCCGGTAGCAACTTGTTCAAGGGCTCCGCCCCCAGGCTGCCGCCGAGAATCAGCAGCCGTGCCTTGCGTCCGGCCAGCGCCGGGCGCGGTGTTTCGAGGAACAGTTCAGTACGCACCGGGTTACCGGTGGTCCGCCGACTGTCGCGGGCAGCAAAGGTATCCGGGAAAGCTTCGCAGACTCGGGCGGCCAGCGGCACCAGCAACCGATTGGCGGTACCGGCCACGGCATTTTGTTCGTGGACGATCACCGGTACGCCAGCAAGTCGGGCCGCAACACCGCCAGGGCCGGTGACATAGCCGCCAAATCCGAGAACGCAGACCGGTTTGAGTTGGCCAATGATTTTGCGCGCCTGCAGTACCGCCTTGAGCAGGACAAACGGCGCCTTGAGCAGCGACAGCTTGCTCTTGCCACGCAGTCCGCTGACGTTGATCAGGTGCAAAGGCAGGCCGGCATTCGGTACCAGCTCGTTTTCGATGCCACGGGGCGTGCCAAGCCAGTGCACGGTGTAGCCGCGCGCCTGGAACTCGCGTGCGCAGGCCAGCGCCGGGAACACGTGGCCACCGGTGCCGCCCGCCATGATCAGCACGTTAGCGCCCATGGGTTGGCTCCTCGGCAAAATCACTCTCCTTGAATTCCATTTCCTCGCTGCCCAAGTGGGTCCGACTCTCCCACTCGATGCGCAGCAACAGACCCAGGCAGGCACAGCAGATCACCAGCGAGCTGCCGCCGTAGCTGAGGAACGGCAGGGTCAGGCCTTTGGTCGGCAGCAGACCGACGTTCACGCCGATATTGATCAGGAATTGACCAATCCACAGGAAGGACAGGCCGTAGGCGATATAGGCTGCAAAATACTGCTTGGCGCGCTCGGCCCAGAAACCAATGTACATGCCGCGAATACAAACGAAGGTGAACAGCGCCACGGTGCAAAGCGATCCGATCGCACCCAGCTCTTCGGCCAATACCGAGAACACGAAGTCGGTGTGGGCTTCCGGCAGGTAGAACTGCTTCTGCACGCTGTTACCCAGGCCAACGCCAAACCATTCGCCACGGCCAAAGGCGATCAACGCCTGGGACAGCTGGTAACCGGCGCCGAACTGGTCAGCCCATGGGTCGGCAAAGTTGGTCAAACGCGCCATTCGGTACGGCTGCACCTGGATCAGCAACACCACAGCCGCCACCGCCAACACCACCATCAGCGAGAAGCGAAACAGCCCAACCCCACCGAGGAACAGCATGGCCGCCGCCGCGCCCATCATGACTACCGTGGCCCCGAAGTCAGGCTCCATTAGCAGCAGGCCGGCCATCGGCAGCAGCACAATGAACGGCTTGAAGAAACCCATCCAGCTCTCGCGCACTTCTTTCTGGCGCCGCACCAGATAACCGGCGAGGTAGATCACCACGAACACCTTGGCGATTTCGGAGGGCTGGACGTTGAAGAAGCTGAAGCCGATCCAGCGCATCGAACCGTTCACTTCACGGCCGATCCCCGGAATGATCACCATCACCAGCAAGCCGAACGCACCAATCAGCATCAGCCAGCCGAGACGCTGCCAGGTGGCAATCGGGATCATCATGGTGACGATGCAGGCACCCAGGCCCAGCACCACATAGATCAGGTGGCGAATCATGTAGTACAGGGCGCTGCCCGACTGCACGGCTGCCACTTCAGTGGATGCCGAGGCGATCATCACCAACCCCAGGCCGATCAGTGCCAGGCAACCGGCGAGCATCGGGAAGTCGAGGTCGATTCCGCGTCCGGTAATGATCGGCGAAGGATAAGGCTTGATGATGTCGCGCAGACTCATGCCAAGCCCTCCACAGCCCGGGCGAACAAGTGCCCACGCTCTTCGTAGTGCTTGAACATGTCGAAACTGGCGCAGGCCGGGGACAACAGCACCGCATCACCCGGCTGGGCCAGGGCACGGCATTGCGCGACCGCTTCGTCCAGCGAGTTGACGCGAATCAGAGGTACGCCGTCGCCGATGGCCTCGCCGATCAGCTCGCGGTCGCGGCCCATCAGCACCACGGCGCGGCAGTGGGCCAGGACCGGGTCACGCAGGTCCTTGAACTCGGCGCCCTTGCCATCGCCACCGGCGATCAGCACCAGTTTGCCGGCGATGTCTGCACCCAGGCCTTCGATGGCCGCCAGAGCGGCGCCGACGTTGGTCGCCTTGGAGTCGTTGTAGTAGCTGACGCCATCGAGATCACGCACCCACTGGCAGCGATGCTCGAGACCGGCGAAGCTGCGCAGGGCCGTCAACATCGCATCGAACGGCAGACCGACTGCATGGCCGAGCGCCAGGGCCGCCAGGGCGTTGGACTGGTTGTGCGCGCCACGGATTTTCAGCTCACGCACCGGCATCAGGTTCTGGAATTCGAACGCCAGGTACTTCTCGCCGTCCTCTTCGCGGATCCCGAACGCCTTGAAGTCCGGTTTGCTCAGACCGAAGGTCCAGCATGGCTGGCCCTCACCCATGAGCGGCCGGCTCAGCGCGTCCTGACGGTTGACCACGAACTGCTTCGCACCACGGAAGATCCGGTGCTTGGCCAGGTGGTAGGCCGGCAGACCGCTGTAGCGGTCCATGTGGTCTTCGCTGATGTTCAGCACGGTGGCCACTTCGGCGTTGAGCTGGTCAGTGGTTTCCAACTGGAAGCTCGACAGCTCCATCACGTACAGCTCGACGTCGTCGCTCAGCAGATCCAGCGCCGGGGTGCCGAGGTTGCCGCCCACGGCCACGCGCTTGCCGGCCGCAGCCGCCATGTCGCCAACCAGGGTGGTCACGGTGCTTTTCGCGTTGGAGCCGCTGATGGCGACGATCGGCGCCTTCGCGTTACGCGCGAACAGCTCGATGTCACCGGACAGTTTCACCCCACGGGCAGCGGCCGCCTGCAAAGCCGGAGTCGCCAGCGCCAGGCCGGGGCTCACGTAGAGCTCATCGGCACGGCAGAGGAATTCGACATCCAACTCGCCACAACGCACCTCCACGTGCGGATAGTCACGGCGCAGCGTGACCAGCTCCGGTGGATTCTCCCGCGTATCGGCCACGGCAAACGCCACGCCCCGGTTCGCCAGGAAGCGAACCAGGGACATGCCGCTCTTGCCGAGGCCGACAACGATGCGGAAGTGGTCAGAAGCGATCAGGGACACTCGTTCTACCTCAGTTTCAGGGTGGCAAGGCCAAACAGCACGAGAATCACGGTGATGATCCAGAAACGAACGATCACACGTGGCTCGGGCCAGCCCTTGAGTTCAAAGTGGTGGTGAATCGGCGCCATGCGGAACACCCGGCGACCGGTCAGTTTGAAAGAGGCAACCTGGATGACCACCGACAGGGTTTCCATCACGAACACGCCGCCCATGATGAACAGAACGATTTCCTGGCGCACGATCACCGCGATGGTGCCCAGCGCAGCGCCGAGTGCCAGCGCGCCGACGTCGCCCATGAACACTTGGGCCGGATAGGTGTTGAACCACAGGAAGCCCAAACCCGCGCCGATCAGTGCGCCGCAGAACACGATCAACTCACCGGCGCCCGGTACATAAGGAATCAGCAGGTATTCGGCGAACTTCACGTTACCCGACAGGTAGCAGAAGATCCCCAGTGCGCCGCCAACCATCACTGTTGGCATGATCGCCAGGCCGTCGAGACCATCGGTCAGGTTGACCGCGTTGCTCGAACCGACGATCACGAAGTAGGTGAGGACGATAAAACCGGCACCCAGCGCAATGCTGTAGTCCTTGAGCATCGGCAGGATCAGCGTGGTTTCCACCGGGGTCGCTGCGGTCATATAAAGGAAGATCGCCGCGCCGAGACCGAACACCGATTGCCAGAAATACTTCCAGCGGCTCGGCAGGCCACGGGAGTTCTTCTCGATGACTTTGCGGTAGTCGTCGACCCAGCCAATGGCACCGAACAGCAGGGTCACCAGAAGTACCACCCAGACATAGCGGTTGGTCAGGTCAGCCCAGAGCAAGGTGCTGACACCGATGGCAGACAGAATCAGCGCGCCACCCATGGTTGGGGTGCCGGATTTCGACAGGTGCGATTGCGGGCCATCGTTACGTACGGCCTGGCCAATCTGACGGTTCTGCAGGGTACGGATCATCCACGGGCCAAAGCACAGCGACAATGACAACGCGGTCAGTACACCGAGAATCCCGCGCAGGGTCAGGTACTGGAAGACCGCGAAGCCCTTGTAGAACTGTTGCAGATACTCCGCTAGCAGCAGCAGCATTAATGTTTCTCCCCGCTCGAACCGCACAACGCCGCCACGATGTTTTCCATCGCCGCGCTGCGCGAGCCCTTGATCAAAATGGTGGTGTTTGAATCGTGTTCGGCGCCGAGCGCCGCAATCAGCTCGGCCTGATTGGCAAAATGACGGGCCTGCTCACCGAAAGCCGCGACGGCATGCGCCATCATCGGTCCCACGGCGTACAACGCAGACACCTTGCCGCGGGCATAAGCGCCCACATCACGGTGCCCCTGCTCCGCCCACTCGCCCAACTCGCCGATATCCCCGAGCACCAGAACGGTGCGTCCGGAAAAGCCGGCGAGTATATCAACGGCGGCGCACATCGAGGTGGGGTTTGCGTTGTAAGAATCATCAATCACGCGCATGCCGTTGCTAGCCAATTGCGCGACCGCACGGCCCTTGACCGGTTGCACCGCATTCAGCCCGGTGGCGATGCCAAACAGCGACACCCCGAGGGCATGGGCAGCGGCCGCAGCGGCCAGGGCGTTGGCCACGTTGTGAGTGCCCAGCAAGTTCAACTGGACGGGTTCGACACCCATCGGGCTGTGCAATGTGAAGGACGGGCAACCCCGGGCATCACGGCCCAGGTCACTGGAGTAGAAGTCGGCCTGGCTGTTTTCCAAGGCAAAGGTAAGCACCTGGCGCCCGGCAGCACGGGCCTTCCAGATGGCGAAAGCCTTGTCGTCCAGATTCAGCACCGCAATGCCGTCGGCATCGAGGCCCTCGATAATTTCGCCCTTGGCCTCTACGATCTTGTCCGGCCCGCCAAATTCGCCGACGTGAGCGGTCCCGGCATTGTTGAGCACGGCGACATGGGGCTTGGTCATGGCCACTGTGTAGGCAATTTCACCGATGCGCGAGGCGCCGAGTTCGATGACCGCTGCGCTGTGCTCCGGGGCCAGTTCGAGCAGGGTCAGGGGCACGCCCAGATCGTTATTCAGGTTGCCACGGGTCGCCAACACCGGACCGCGGGTGCGCAGGATGCTCGCGAGCATCTCCTTGACCGTGGTCTTGCCGCTGGAACCGGTGATCGCCGCGACCGGGTTGCTGTAAGCCGCGCGATTCAGGGCGCCGAGTTGCCCCAGAGCCTGACGAGTGTCTTTTACC
Organism: Pseudomonas sp. Pse1; assembly: GCF_024519635.1. NCBI lineage: Bacteria > Pseudomonadati > Pseudomonadota > Gammaproteobacteria > Pseudomonadales > Pseudomonadaceae > Pseudomonas > Pseudomonas sp. Pse1. Next base: position 107,579 of record NZ_JALJRO010000003.1, on the reverse strand, counting down.
AGCAGTTGCGGCAGCGTCGAGTTCGACACTTCCCGCTCGACCAGCGCGGCAACCGCGCCTTTGGCTGCGACTTCGTTGAGGTAATCGTGGCCGTCGAAACGCGGGCCGGTCAGGGCCACAAACAACTGGCCCGGCTGGATCGCCCGGCTGTCGATGCTGACGCCCTCGAAACGGCTGTCGCTACCGATGACTTGGCCAGCCAATGGCGCAGCCACTTCGCTCAAGGTCAGAGGCTTAAGCATGGGCCACCTCCCAAGCGGTCAGGGCGTGATCGGCCTCGACCAGATCAGAGAACGCATGGCGCTGGCCATTGATTTCCTGGTAGTCCTCGTGCCCTTTGCCGGCCAGGACAATCACGTCATCAGCGCTGGCGCTGGCAATGATTTCGGCAATCGCCGGGCCACGGCCCGGGACAAAACGCACCTTATCCACAGCGGCAAAACCAGCGCGGATATCGTCGAAAATCTGTGCCGGGTCCTCTGTGCGTGGATTGTCATCGGTGACCAGCACGCCATCGGCCAGGCGCTCGACCACTTCGGCCATCAGCGGGCGCTTGCCGCGATCGCGATCACCACCGCAACCGAACAGGCACAGCAACTGGCCCTTGGCATGCGGGCGCAAAGCGGTCAGGACTTTTTCCAGGGCATCCGGGGTATGGGCGTAATCGACTACCACCAGAGGCTGGCTGCCACCACCAAGGCGCTGCATGCGACCGACCGGACCCTCGAGCTTTGGCAGCACGCGCAGGATCTCGTCCAGTGCGTAATCCAGCCCGAGCAAAGCGCCGACCGCTGCCAGCACGTTGCTCAAATTGAAACGACCGAGCAAGGTGCTGCGCAAATGGTGCTCACCCTGCGGCGTCACCAACGTGGCACGCACACCTTCGTCGTCGAACTGGGCTTCGCGGCAGTACAGGTAGGCGCTGGAATCTTCCAGGCTGTAGCTCATCAGCCTCGACTCACGTTTTTCTGCGGCCAACTGCCGGCCGAATTCATCGTCAAGGTTGACCACCCGGCATTTCAGGTCATTCCAGGCAAACAGCTTGGCCTTGGCCTCGCTGTAGGCCTGCATGGTGCCGTGGTAATCCAGGTGATCGCGGGACAGGTTGGTCATCACTGCCACGTCGAACGCCAGCGCACTGACACGCCCCTGATCCAGGCCATGGGAAGACACTTCCATGGCCACGGCCTTGGCCCCGGCCTTCTTCAGGTCGGTCAGGGTCGCCTGCATGGCAATCGGGTTCGGCGTGGTGTGCAGGCCGCTTTGCAGCGCGCCATAAAAGCCGCTGCCCAGAGTGCCGACGATGCCGCAATGCTGGCCCAATAGGTCGAGAGCCTGCGCCACCAGTTGGGTCACGCTGGTCTTGCCATTGGTCCCGGTCACGCCGACCAGATTGAGGTGGTGGCTCGGCTCGCCGTAAAAGCGCCCGGCGATGTCCGACAACTGCGCTGCCAGGCCCTTGACCGGAATCAGCGGAACATCGGTAATCGGCAGGACGGTAGCCCCTTCCACTTCATAGGCCACGGCGGCCGCACCGCGTTGCAGAGCATCAGCGATGTGCGCGCGGCCATCGAACTTGCCACCCGGCACGGCCAGGAACAGGTCGCCAGCGCGCACATTGCGGCTGTCCAGGGTCAGTTCGCGAATCAGCAGATCGTGGCCAGCGTGGGCGAAAATCTTGTTCAGGCTCAGAGACATCAGCCGCGCCCTCCATTGGCTTTAAGCGGGACTACCGGGGTGGCGTTGGCCTGTTGGGTCGGCGGCAGATTGTCCGGGGAAATATTCATCAGGCGCAGGGTGCCCGACATGACTTTGGAGAACACCGGCGCCGATACCAGGCCACCGAAGTAACCGGCCTTGCTCGGCTCATCGATCACCACCACGATGGCAAAACGCGGATCGCTCATCGGGCCGAAGCCGGCGAACAGCGAACGGTAAGAGTTCTCGGCGTAGCCCTTGGTGCCGACCGACGTCTTGCGCGCGGTACCGGACTTGCCTGCCACGTGATACGCCGGCACTTGCGCCCGGAATACCCCGCGCGGAGCCTCGATCACCTGCTGCAGCATGCCTTGCATGGTTTTCGCGACCTTCTCCGGAATCACCTGAGTGGTCTGTGGCGGCTTATCGGTCTTGATCAGGGTCAACGGCGCGATACGACCATTGTTGGCCAGCGCCGAGAAGGCGTGGACCAACTGGATGGCGGTCACCGAGATGCCATAGCCATAGGACAGCGTGGCCGTCTCGGCCTTGCGCCACTCGCGATAGTTGGGCAGGTTGCCGACCCGTTCGCCCGGGAAGCCGAGGCCGGTGTCCTGGCCCAGGCCGATGCGCTGGGCCAGACGGAAAATCGCTTCGCCACCGATATCGAAGGCGATCTTGCTCATGCCAACGTTACTGGAGTTGATCAGGATGCCGGTCAGGTCGAGCACCGGGCCTTCGCTCTTGGAAACGTCCTTGATGGTGTATTTGCCGATCTGCAGGGAGCCCGGGTACACCTCGACGGTGTCGCTCGGCTTCCAGCGCCCGGTTTCCAGGGCGGCGCTCATGGAGATGGCTTTCATGGTCGAACCCGGTTCGAACACGTCGATCATCGCGCGGTTACGCATCATCGCCGGCTGCAGGTTGCGACGGTTGTTCGGGTTGTAGGTCGGCTGGTTGACCATGGCCAGGATCTCGCCGGACTTCACGTCCATGATCACCAGGCTGCCGGCCTTGGCGCCATTCTCGATGATCGCGTTACGCAATTCGCGGTTGGCCAGGTATTGCAGGCGCAGGTCAATCGACAACGCCAAGGGCTTGCCGGCCTTGGCGTTTTTGGTGACCTGGACGTCTTTGATCAGTCTGCCGCGCCGGTCCTTGATGACCTGACGCTTGCCCGGTACGCCGGCCAGCCACTCGTCGTAGGCCAGTTCGACCCCCTCACGACCATGGTCATCAATGTCGGTAAATCCGACCATGTGCGCGGTGACTTCACCGGCCGGATAGAAGCGCCGGAACTCTTCGATGCCATAGACGCCAGGCACCTTGAGGTCGAGCACGACCTGGCCCTGCTCAGGGGTCAGGCCGCGCACCAGATAGATGAATTCTTTATTGGCCTGCGCTTCGAGGCGCTCAGCCAGGGCTTTCGGGTTCTGCCCCAGGGCAGCCGCGAGCGCCGGCCACTTGTCCTTGGCCGTTTGCATTTCCTTGGCGTTGGCCCACAGGGTGGTCACCGGCGTGCTCACTGCCAGCGGTTCGCCGTTGCGATCGGTGATCAGGCCACGGTGCGCTGGAATAGGGATGTGACGAACACTCCGGGCATCGCCCTGGCCCTTGAGGAAGTCACGGTCGACTACCTGCAGGTCGATGATGCGCCAGGCGATCGCAGCCACCATGATCCCGAGCAACCCCAGGACCAGGCGAAAGCGCCAGGGGAACAGGCCGCCTTCGAGCTTCATCATGGCGCCACCATCTGCACTTCTGCGGCGCCAGGAATGCGCATCTTCAGTTGCTCGGTGGCCAGTACTTCGATCCGGCTGTGAGCGGTCCAGGTACTCTGCTCGAGAATCAGCCGACCCCACTCAGCCTGCGCCTTGTCGCGCACACTCAGTTCGTTGTACAGCGAATTGAGCAATTGCCGATTCCAGTGGGCGCTGTAGGACACCGCGATCGCCGAAACGAGCACGCTGACAAACAGCAGGAACATGAAAAAGCTTCCGCCGGGAAGTGGCTTGGCGAAAAGCTTGCTCACCGAAGTTTCTCCGCTACGCGCATGACTGCGCTGCGGGAACGAGGGTTGGCCTTGAGTTCAGCTTCTCCGGCGAACTGCGCTTTGCCATGGACCTTGATTTTCGGTGAGAAGGCTTCAAAACGCACCGGCAAGTTGCGCGGCAGGTTATCGCTTTCGCCCTTGACCAGTTTGCGCATGAACAGTTTGACGATGCGGTCTTCCAGCGAGTGAAAGCTGATGACGACCAGACGGCCACCGATTTCCAGCGCTTCGAGCGCAGCATCGAGGCCGGCTTCGAGGTCGCCCAGTTCGTTGTTGACGTGAATACGCAGGCCCTGGAAGGCGCGAGTCGCCGGGTTCTTGCCCTTTTCCCACGCCGGATTGGCGACTTTCAGGACTTCGGCCAGGTCGCCAGTGCGCTCGAATGGCTTGATGTCACGCCGCTCCACCACTGCACGCGCCATGCGGCCGGAGAAACGTTCTTCGCCGTACTCTTTGAATACGCGGGCAATTTCTTCGACAGGTGCGGTATTGACGAATTCGGCGGCGCTGATTCCGCGAGACGGATCCATGCGCATGTCCAGCGGGCCATCATTGAGGAAACTGAAGCCACGCTCGGGGTCGTCGAGTTGCGGCGAGGACACGCCCAGGTCGAGCAGTACACCGCTGACTTTGCCAGCCAGGCCTCGCTCGGCCACTTCCGAGCCCAGCTCGGCAAAGCTGCGCTGCACAACGACAAAGCGGCCGTCTTCGGCCGCTAGCGTTTGCCCGGTGGCAATCGCCTGTGGATCCTTGTCGAATCCCAGGAGCCGGCCATCGGGACCGAGCTGGCTGAGAATAAGGCGGCTATGGCCGCCACGCCCGAACGTGCCATCGAGATAGCAGCCATCAGGGCGTACAGCGAGAGCCTCGACGGCTTCGTCAAGCAGTACGGTGATGTGGTTAAAGCCGCTATTAATAGTCACAGAATCAAATCACGCAGTTCATCAGGCATGGCGCCCGGTTGTTGAATAGCAGCCAGGTCAGCAGCAGACACTGCATCCCAGGCATCCTCGTCCCACAATTGGAACTTGTTCAGTTGGCCGACCAACATTGCGCGCTTATCCAACTTGGCATATTCACGCAACCGCGGCGGTACCAGAAAACGACCACTGCCATCGAGCTCGAGGTCGACGGCATTACCAATCAGCAAACGTTGCAGGCGACGGTTCTCTTCGCGAAGCGAAGGCAGTGCGCGCAGTTTGGTTTCAATCAGCTCCCACTCATCGAGGGGGTAAACACATAAACAGGGATCAACGGCATCGATCGTCACAATCAATTGCCCGGAACTTCGCGAAATCAGCTCGTCACGGTACCGGCTCGGCATGGCGAGACGGCCCTTTGCATCGAGACTGATAGCGTTGGCTCCGCGAAACACGTCAGCGTTTCTCCAAATTTTAGCGTTTTGCGCTCAAAAAACCCACTTCATGCCACTTTTCGCCACTTGCGCACACTATAGGAATGCGCCCACCGCACCGTCAAGGCGCGCAGTAAAGGAAAATCCTTACAAATCGGCGATTTAACTGGGTAAAAGAAGGGGTTACGGATATTTGGAGAATGAGTACGCCCAGCAACTTCAAGCAGCACAGGCGGCTACGTTGAGAAGTTAAAGTAATTTATTAAGAGTAAGATTTTTTCGGTATTACAAAAGCGCTTCTGCTAGTGATTCAGCAGGGGTGGGTAATTGCTACTACACGCGCGCCTCTACAAGGGGGTCAAGCGGGGAATGATGTCATAGCAACATCAACTTGCACTGCCAGTCACTGTTACTGACATGACGCTGATAATACCAAGCTTTCGTGCCCGTTATTCAAGCACAAGAGCGTAAAAAAGGTGGAGAGTCGATCTGTAAGCCGGGTTCTGTCTTGAACAGTCATTCGTCTACGATGGCCATCACTGGACACCTTTAGCAACCTACCCGGTCCCAGCGCGGGCCACGCCTTGGGACCCTATTTGGTCTTGCTCCAAGTGGGGTTTACCTAGCCACGAACTGTTGCCAGTCGTGCGGTGCGCTCTTACCGCACCTTTTCACCCTTACCGGCGCCGAAGCGCTTAGGCGGTTGTTTTCTGTGGCACTTTCCGTAGGCTCACGCCTCCCAGGCATTACCTGGCACTTCGCCCTATGGAGCCCGGACTTTCCTCCCCCCCCTAATTTTCATAGAGGGCAGCGACTGTCCGATCGACTCTCCGGCGCGAATGCTAACGGCACATGGCCCGAAGAACAAGTAATAAAAGCCTTTTCCTGCTCTGCAGGCCCCGCTGTTACTCGCCCTTCTGTTTTTCCAGGGCAATCTGGTAAAGCACGTTCTTGCGCTCCCCGGTAATTTGCGCCGCCAATGCCGCTGCACGCTTGAGCGGCATTTCCTCCAGCAACAGATTCAGCACCCGCATCGCCTCACTGCTGACTGCATCCTCACTCTCCGGCGCCGTCCAGCCAGCGACCAGCACCACGCACTCGCCGCGCTGCTGATTGCTGTCGCTCTCGACAAACTGACGAAGCTCGGCCAGCGGGAGTCCCTTGAGGGTTTCGAAGGTCTTGGTCAACTCGCGCGCCAACAACGCCGGCCGCTCGGGACCGAATACCAGCTCCATGTCCTGCAGGCATTCGAGAATTCGGTGCGGCGCCTCATAAAAAATCAGCGTACGCGGCTCTTCCTTTATAGACTCCAGACGCGCGCGACGACCCACGGCCTTGGCCGGCAGGAAACCTTCAAAGATAAACCGGTCGGAAGGCAGACCTGCTGCCGACAAGGCGGCGATCAGCGCGCAAGCACCAGGAACCGGCACCACCTTAATACCCGCTGCCCGCGCCTGGCGCACCAGGTGATAGCCTGGATCCGATATCAGTGGGGTGCCGGCATCGGAAATCAGCGCGACATTGTCGCCGGCCAGCAGACGGGTTATGAAGCGACTGCCTTCATCGCGCTCATTGTGCTCATGGCAGGCGGCCAGCGGCGTGGCGATACCGAAATGCTGGAGCAAACGCAGGGAATGACGCGTGTCTTCAGCAGCAATCAATGCCACTTCACGCAAGATTTTCAGGGCCCGCGCACTGATGTCATCCAGGTTGCCGATGGGCGTCGCCACCACAAAAAGCGAGCCAGCAGCGGAATTCAAAGCACCTGGAGCAGTCAAAGCGCACACCTCATGATCGATAAAGCTGCCATTGTAGCGCGTCGAAGGGTGACAGATGCGCCCCACTGTCATGCTCGCGCACTACCCTTTAGTGACCTCGGCAACATTTACACGACCTAAATCGAACGTTTCACGCCAGTAACATCGCGCCCCGGCCAGTGCTTGGGTACAATTCCACGCTAATTTGATCGAGTATCAGGAACACTTACATGATCGCTTGCCTGCGGCTGTTCACTGCCCTCTGCCTCGCTGCCCTGTTGGCGGCTTGCGCCAGCTCGCCCTCGTCCAGCCTTGGCGACCTTCCACGGACGGCCGATGCCAGTATCGAGCAACTGCTCGAACAGGCTGCCACCAGCACCAATCCGGAGAAGGCTGCCCTGCTGCGCCTGAGCGCAGCCGACCTGGCTTATCGCCAGGGCAATGCCGGACAATCCGCGCAAATCCTGCAACAGGTCCCGGTGGACCAACTCAAGCCGGGCCAGCAGGTATTTGCCAGCACCCTGGCCGCTGAACTGGCAATGACCCGGAACCAGCCCAAGGCTGCGCTGACCGCCCTGAGCCACCCGAGCCTGCAACGCCTCAGCGAGTTGCCGGACGAGCAACAGGTACGTACCGGTATTGTCCGCGCACGCGCCCTTGAAGCCGATGGCCAGACCCTCGCCGCAGCACGCGAGCGGATCGCCATCGCCCCACTGATGAAGGGCGACGCCGCCGGCAAGAACCACGAAGCCATCTGGACCCTGATCGCTTCGCTGCCCACCGACCAACTGCAACCCATCACCGACGACGTGCTGGGTGGCTGGATGAGCCTGGCGGTCGCGGTGAAAACGGCCGGCACCCTGGAGTCGCAGCAGACCGCCATCGATACCTGGAAAGCCCAGCACCCGAAACACCCGGCCGCGCTGCAACTGCCGCTGCCACTGACCCAACTCAAGCAACTGGCCAGCCAGCCATTGGCCAAGATTGGCCTGCTGCTGCCCCAGGAAGGCCCGCTCGCGTCCGTCGCCAAAGCGCTGCGAGAGGGCTTCATGGCCGCGCACTACCAGGCACAGCAGGCCGGACAGAATCCGCCCGCCATCGAGTTTTACGACAGCTCGCGCCTGACGTCGCTGGATGACTTCTATCGCAAGGCGCAAGCCGATGGCGTGCAACTGGTGGTCGGCCCTCTGGAAAAACCCCTGGTCAAACAACTCAGCGCCCGCCCACAACTGCCCATCACCACCCTGGCGCTGAACTACAGCGAGGGTGAACAAGGTCCGGCGCAACTGTTCCAATTTGGCCTGGCCGCTGAAGACGAAGCACGCGAAGTATCGCGCCGCGCTCGCGCCGACGGCCTGCATCGCGCCGCAGTGCTGGTGCCGAAAGGCGAATGGGGCGATCGCGTATTGAAGGCTTTCAGCCAGGATTGGCAGGCCAACGGCGGCAGCATTATCGGTATCGAGCGTGTCGACCAACCCGTGCAACTGGCCCAGCAGATCGCCGATCTGTTTCAACTGCGCCAGAGCGAAGGTCGCGCCAAGAGCCTGCAAAGCACGGTAGGCACTGCGGTCGCTGCACAACCTTCGCGCCGCCAGGACATCGAGTTCATCTTCCTCGCCTCGACGCCGCAACAGGCTCAGCAGATCAAGCCAACGCTGAACTTCCAGTACGCAGGCGATGTACCGGTCTATGCCACTTCCCACGTCTATAGCGCCAGTGGTGACCAGAACCAGTACAACGACATGAACGGCATTCGCTTCTGCGAAACCCCATGGCTGCTCAGCACCAGCGACCCACTGCGCCAGCAAGTGGCCGCACAATGGCCGCAAGCCAACAGCAGCCTGGGCCGCCTGTACGCCATGGGCGTCGACGCCTATCGCTTGGCACCCCGCCTGGGTCAGCTCAAGGCCCTGCCGAACAGCACCATCGAAGGCCAGTCGGGCAACCTGAGCATGAGCCCGACCCAGCGCGTGCAGCGCCAGTTGCCGTGGGCACAATTCGTCAGCGGCCAGGTTCAGCGCCTGCCTGACACGCCGCGCTGATGCCCGACAGGTCACGCCAACAAAGCGGTCGAGATGCCGAGCGCCAGGCGCTCGAGCATCTCCAGCAACAGGGTCTGCGCCTGCTGGCGCAGAACTGGTTGTGTAAACGCGGCGAGCTTGATCTGGTCATGCTTGACGGCGATACAGTAGTATTCGTCGAAGTCCGCTACAGACAACACACCCAATGGGGTGGCGCGCTCGATAGTATCGATGCGCGAAAGCGCGAAAAACTGATTCTCGCCGCGCAGTATTTTCTGCAGAGCGAGGCACGCTGGGCCGAATCTCCCTGCCGTTTTGATGTAGTTGCCATAGACAGCACTGCAGCGCACCTGAACTGGCTAAGGAATGCCTTTGACAGCTGAACGCTCTCGGGCTCGGCCGTTTTTTACCCACTATTCTTGCTCTTTGCTTTGCGGGCCGCACATTGCGGTGCCACCAGGCCGCGCCACTTAAGGTCACACAGATGGACATGCAATCCCGAATTCGCCAGCTTTTTCAGGCCAGCATCGACACCAAGCAACAGGCGATGGACGTACTTGCACCACACATCGAGCAAGCCAGCCAAGTGATGGTCAACGCCCTGCTCAACGACGGCAAAATGCTTTCTTGCGGCAATGGCGGCTCAGCAGGTGATGCCCAGCACTTTTCCTCCGAGCTACTCAATCGCTTCGAGCGTGAGCGCCCGAGCCTGCCAGCCATCGCGCTGACCACCGACAGCTCGACCATCACCTCGATCGCCAACGACTACAGCTACAACGAAATCTTCTCCAAGCAGATTCGCGCTCTGGGCCAACCCGGCGACGTACTGCTGGCGATTTCCACCAGCGGCAACTCGGCCAACATAATTCAAGCGATCCAGGCCGCACATGATCGCGAAATGATTGTCGTAGCAATGACCGGACGCGATGGCGGCGGCATGGCCTCGCTGCTGTTGCCGGAAGACGTCGAGATTCGCGTACCGGCCAATGTCACCGCACGCATCCAGGAAGTCCACTTGCTGGCGATCCACTGCCTCTGCGACTTGATCGATAGCCAACTGTTCGGGAGTGAAGAATGACCCCTAATCGCCTAGGCCTTCTGGCCCTGACCCTATGCCTCGGCATCAGCGGTTGCACCTCGGTGGTTAATGCCAGCCGTGAAAGCCCCATTCAAGATGACCGTGGCACCCGCACCTTCGGCAGCAAGATCGACGACTCCCTGATCGAAACCAAGGTCGGCGTCAACGTTGCCAAGGCCAACCCGGATCTGGACAACAAATCCCACATCGTCGTCTCCAGCTTCAACGGCGTGGTTCTGCTGGCCGGGCAAACGCCCCGCGCCGACCTCAAGGCCCAGGCCGAACAGGCAGCGGCAGCCGTACAACGCGTCAAGACGGTACACAACGAACTGCAGGTGATGCAGCCATCGTCGCTGCTGGCGCGCAATAACGACGCCTGGCTGACCACCAAGATCAAGACCCAGATGCTGGCCGATGCCAACATTCCCGGTTCGCGCATCAAAGTCATCACCGAAAACGGCATCGTCTATCTGCTGGGCCTGCTGACCAAACAGGAAGCCGCCCAGGCCACCAATCTGGTTCAGGGCGTTTCCGGGGTGCAGAAAATCGTCAAACTGTTCGAGTACATCGACTGATGTAATCCGAACGGCAGGCACAAAAAAGGCGATCCATCCGGATCGCCTTTTTTATTACTTCACCACTTTCAGACTTGGCCGCCCGCTTGGGCGCGGCGGCTCGTCGTCCGGTGGCAAATCGTCTTCCGGCTCGAGCTCATCCTCGTCACCTACCGGCGACTCCAGATCGAACACCATGCCCTGCCCATTCTCCCGGGCGTAAATCCCCAGGATCGCCGCGACAGGCACGTACAGAGTGTGCGGCACACCGCCGAAGCGGCCCTCGAAGCTCACCGCATCGTTGTCCATGTGCAGATGGCGTACAGCTGCAGGCGATACGTTGAGGACAATCTGTCCGTCACTGGCAAATCCCTGCGGCACCTGCACCGACGGAAACTCGGAGTTGACCAGCATGTGCGGGGTGCAATCGTTATCCACAATCCACTCATAGAGCGCACGGACCAGATAAGGTCGACTGGAGTTCATAGCGGCTCCTTAAGCCTTAGCGCATATCGCGTTCGACAGCAGACAGGCTCGCCTGAAATGTCTCACGCGCAAACTGGCGCTCCATATAATCAAGCAGCGGCTTGGCCGGCCGCGGCAGTTCAATACCCAGAATCGGCAAACGCCAGAGTATGGGCAATAGGCAGCAATCCACCAGACTTTGTTCCTCACTGAGGAAAAACGGTTTGTCGGCGAACAGCGGCGAAACGCCCGTGAGGCTTTCACGCAGCTCTTTGCGCGCCTGCGCACGCGCGGGCTCTTTGGTGCGCGAATCCAGGATCAGATCCACCAAGCCACACCAGTCGCGCTGGATGCGGTGCATCAGCAGCCGGCTATTGGCCCGCGCCACAGGATAAACCGGCAATAGCGGCGGATGCGGGTAACGCTCATCCAGATATTCCATCACCACCGTCGACTCCCACAACGCCAGGTCGCGATCGACCAGGGTGGGCAAGCTGCCGTACGGGTTCACTTCGATCAGTTTAGGCGGCTGACGCCCCGCCTCAACGCTGATGATCTCGGCGCTGACACCCTTCTCTGCCAGTACGATGCGCACTCGGTGGGAATAGTGGTCGGCGGGGTCGGAGTAACAGGCCAACCGATTGGTCACGCCCATGGCGGTCCTCCTCGCTTGTTGAAATATTCGTAAGCGGAAAAACGCGCGCGCCCAGAGGGCGCCTCCCGTAACACCTGTTTGACCAGGCCTGTTACGTTTTCAGAGACACCCTTGGGCGCGCGCGGTTAACAGCAATTGCTTGAAGCTTTATCAGTGAACATCTTTCCAGTATTCGCGCTTGAGCAAGTAGGCGAATACGAAGAAGAACGCCAGGTACAGCAATACATAGGTACCAATGCGTTGATGCTCCAGCTTAACCGGGTTAGCCGAGTAAGCGAGGAAGGTTACCAGATTCTTGACCTTCTCATCGAACTGCTCTTCGGTGAGAGCACCGGACTTCGGCACGATGGTCAACTGATCGCACGCTTCATGAGTCAGCGGCGTACCGGTCAGCGGATCATATTGCTTCTTGCCGTCTTCGACGATCTGCACCTGTTTGCAGCCTACGACCTGGCGACCTTGCAGGCCGACCAGCACGTTGGGCATGCCGACGTTCGGGAAGACCTTGTTGTTCACACCCCAAGGGCGTGCAGGATCTTCGTAGAACGATTTCAGGTAACCGTACAGCCAGTCAGTACCACGCACACGGGCGACCAGGGTCAGGTCAGGCGGCGCAGCGCCAAACCATGCCTTGGCGTCCGCCGGCTGCATGCCGATGCTCATGTGGTCGCCGATTTTGGCGCCGGTGAACACCAGGTTCTTGAGCATCAGATCGTGAGGAATACCCAGATCGTCGGCAACGCGCTCGTAGCGCTGGAACTTGGCACTGTGGCAGCCCATGCAGTAGTTGGCGAACGTGCGTGCGCCATCCTGCATAGCCGCTTTATCGGAGACGTCGATATCGACTTTCTCAAGCTCGGGGCCACCGTGTTCAGCCGCAAAGGAGAAGACAGGCAGAGCAGCAAGAATCAGTACAGCAAATAGCTTTTTCATCAGCCAGTCACCCTTTCCGGAACCGGTTTTGTCTTCTCGAGCCGGGTGTAGAACGGCATCAGAATGAAGTAGGCGAAGTACAGGAAGGTGCATACCTGCGACAGCAGCGTACGACCCGGCGTTGGCGCCAGAACCCCCAGTACACCCAGGATCACGAACGAAATGCAGAATACCCACAGCCAGATCTTGCTCATCCAGCCCTTGTAGCGCATGGATTTGACCGGACTGCGGTCAAGCCATGGCAGGACGAACAGCACGGCAATCGCGGCACCCATGGCGATAACGCCCAGGAGTTTGTCCGGCACCGCACGCAAGATCGCGTAGAACGGGGTGAAGTACCAGACAGGAGCGATGTGCTCTGGGGTCTTGAAGGCGTTTGCCACTTCAAAGTTCGGTTTCTCCAGGAAGTAACCGCCCATTTCCGGGAAGAAGAACACGATCGAGCAGAAGATGAACAGGAACACCACCACGCCGACGATATCTTTCACGGTGTAGTACGGGTGGAAAGCAATGCCATCCAGCGGTACGCCGTTCTCGTCTTTGTATTTCTTGATGTCCACGCCATCCGGGTTGTTCGAGCCGACTTCGTGCAGTGCCAGGACGTGCAGTACCACCAGGCCAAGGATAACGATTGGCAAGGCGACCACGTGCAAGGCAAAGAAGCGGTTCAGGGTGATGCCCGAGATCAGGTAGTCACCACGGATCCACTGGGTCAGGTCGTCACCGATAACCGGGATCGCACCGAACAGCGAGATGATCACCTGGGCACCCCAGTAGGACATCTGGCCCCACGGCAGCAGGTAGCCCATGAAGGCTTCCGCCATCAGTGCCAGGTAGATCAGCATACCGAACACCCAGACCAGCTCACGCGGCTTCTGGTACGAACCGTAGAGCAGGCCACGGAACATGTGCAGGTAGACCACGATGAAGAACGCCGAGGCGCCGGTGGAGTGCAGCAAGCGCAGGATCGAGCCGTACTCGACGTCGCGCATGATGTATTCGACGGAGGCAAAGGCCTCTTCCGCCGACGGGGTGTAGCTCATGGTCAGCCAGACACCGGTAACGATCTGGTTAACCAGAACCAGCAGTGCCAGGGAGCCAAAGAAGTAGAAGAAGTTGAAGTTCTTCGGGGCGTAATACTTGCTGAGATGGTCTTCCCACATCTTGGTCGCGGGGAAGCGCGCATCAACCCAATCCATGAACTTGCTCATCACGCTTTCTCCGTGTCGACGCCGACGACGATGATCTCGTCCGACTCATAGGAATGCGGGGGAACTGGCAGGTTCAAAGGCGCAGGCTGCGACTTGTAGACACGGCCAGCCAGGTCGTAGTGGGAGCCGTGGCAAGGACAGAAATAGCCACCTACCCACTTCGGCCCGAGATCGGCGGGCGCCACTTCTGGACGGAAGGTCGGCGAGCAGCCCAGGTGCGTGCAGATACCGATCAGCAGCAGGACCTCTGGCTTGATCGAACGCGTCTTTGGGTCAACGTAGGCCGGCTGTACCGAAGCCTTGGACTCCGGATCGGAGAGGTCACCCTCGATCTTCGTGAGATTGCCGAGAATTTCCGGGGTACGGCGGACAATGAATACCGGCTGGCCGCGCCATTCAGCAATCAATTGCTGGCCTGGCTCGATCTTGCTGACATTCACTTTCACCGGTGCACCTGCGGCTTTCGCCTTGGCACTGGGAAACCATGAACCCACGAACGGGACCGCAGCCCCCACCGCTCCTGCAGCACCCACCACGGATGTGGCTGCTACCAAGAAGCGACGCCGGCCTGTATTCACGCCGTCATTGCTCATCCAGTCCTCTCCCATCAGCTTTGTGGCCTGTTAAATCAGGCATCTACTAAGTAAAAATCTGTACTTATAAAAATTTTGCAGAATGGTAATGAAAAGCCCCAATTCTGACAAGGTAATTACCACCCGTCAGAACCCCAGAGCCTTGTAGTATAGGGGCTCTGTGGCTGTGGCAAGTTGTCACACCAAAAAAACATCGCCCAAAAAAAACGCCCAGCTCCGTGAGGAGACTGGGCGCTTTGAACGCGAAAGCGAATTAACGCTTCGAGTACTGCGGACGCTTACGCGCTTTACGCAGACCAACTTTCTTACGTTCAACTTCACGCGCGTCACGGGTTACGAAGCCCGCTTTACGCAGAGCGCTGCGCAGAGTTTCGTCGTAGTCCATCAGGGCACGAGTGATACCGTGGCGGATTGCGCCAGCTTGACCACTTACACCACCGCCGATAACGGTGACGTAGATGTCGAACTTCTCGACGGTCTCGGTCAGTTCCAGCGGCTGACGAACTACCATGCGGGCAGTTTCGCGACCGAAGAAGTTATCCAGGGAGCGGTTGTTGATGGAGATGTTACCAGTGCCCGGACGCAGGAAAACGCGTGCGGTTGCGGTCTTGCGACGGCCAGTGCCGTAATTTTGAGTCGCCGACATAATGAACTATTCCGTTAAATCTTCAGTTCTTGGGGCTGCTGAGCAGTATGAGGGTGTACAGCGCCCGCATAGACTTTCAGCTTACGGTACATGTCACGACCCAGCGGGTTCTTAGGCAGCATGCCTTTAACCGCGGTCTCGATCACGCGCTCAGGGGCCTTGGCGATCAGCTTTTCAAAGTTGATCGACTTGATGCCGCCCGGGAAACCGGAGTGGGAGTAGTACATTTTATCAGTGGTTTTAGCACCGGTAACACGGATCTGCTCAGCGTTGATTACGACGATGTAGTCGCCGGTATCTACGTGAGGAGTGTACTCAGGCTTGTGCTTGCCACGCAGACGGCTCGCGATTTCGGTGGCCAGACGACCCAGGGTCTGACCAGCAGCGTCGACGACGAACCAGTCGCGCTGTACTGTTTCCGGTTTAGCAGTAAAAGTTTTCATTCTTTATAGCCTCAGGGGCCGCCTGTAAATTTAGACGGCGGATCTTACTGAATAGTGCGTACTTTGACAAGTCAAAGGCAGCCGGATACAGACGCTTTCGGGGGCTCGGGTCGGCGCGTCCGTTCAACGGCAAGATTCTTCGGCGGCGGCGCATCACTTCCACTGCAGAAAGAGGTGCGCAATTATGCAGATTGCGAAAAATATTTCAACCTGCTTTTATGATTGTTTTGCCAAGGGAGCACCCGATGGACTATCGCCAGCTAGGCCGCACCGATCTCAAAGTGAGTGCCATCTGCCTCGGAACCATGACCTGGGGTGAGCAGAACAGCGAGGTCGAGGCCTTCGCCCAGATCGAAAGAGCCAAGGGCGCCGGGATCAATTTCCTCGATACGGCCGAGATGTATCCGGTGCCACCAAAAGCTGAGACCTACGCCAGCACCGAGCGTTATATCGGCAACTATTTCAAGAGCCGTGGCGATCGCGCCGACTGGATCCTCGCCAGCAAGATCGCCGGTCCGGGCAACACCATCGACTACATCCGTGACGGCCACCTCAAGCACAACCGCGAACACATCGTCCAGGCTCTGGATGCCAGCCTCAAGCGCCTGCAGACCGACTGGATCGACCTCTACCAGTTGCACTGGCCGGAGCGCAGCACTAACTTTTTCGGCCAACTGGGCTACAAGCACAAGAGCGAGGTCAACCTGACGCCGCTCGAAGACACCCTTGAAGCGCTGGATGAACAGGTCAAGGCCGGGAAGATCCGCCACATTGGCCTGTCCAACGAAACCCCGTGGGGCACCATGCGCTTCCTCGCCCTGGCCGAGGCCCGTGGCTGGCCACGCGCGGTAACGATCCAGAACCCCTACAACCTGCTCAACCGCAGCTTCGAAGTCGGCCTGGCAGAAATTGCCATCCGCGAACAATGCGGCCTGCTCGCCTATTCGCCCCTGGCGTTCGGTTTCCTGTCGGGCAAATACGAAGGTGGCGCACGTCCGCCAAAAGGCCGCCTGAGCCTCTACAGCCGCTTCAGTCGCTATTTCAACCCACAGTCGGAAGCGGCGTGCAGCCGTTATGTCGCACTGGCCCGCGAACACGGCCTGGACCCGGCGCAAATGGCCCTGGCCTTCGTCACCCAGCAGCCGTTCGTCACCAGCAACATCATCGGCGCGACCACCCTTGAGCAACTGGACAGCAACATTGCCAGTTTTGATTTGAAGTTGTCGGATGAGGTGCTGGAGGGGATTGAGGCGATTCACCGGGATCACCCGAATCCGGCGCCTTGATCGACCGCTAAAAGCTTCGCGGGCAAGCCCCTTCCTACAGGAGCGAGCCTGCTCGCGAAACGATCTGTCGTCAGCTGCAGATCAAAGCGCCCGCGCAATAATCTCCTTCATGATTTCATTGGTCCCGGCATAGATCCGCTGCACCCGCGCATCCGCCCAGGCCCGGGCGATCGGGTATTCCCACATGAAGCCGTAGCCGCCATGCAGTTGCACGCACTCGTCGAGCACCTGGCATTGCAGGTCGGTCCCCCAATACTTCGCCATCGCGGCCGTCGGCACGTCGAGTTTGCCTTGCAGGTGCAGTTCCAGGCAGCGATCGACAAATACCCGGCCAATCTGAATCTGCGTGGCCATTTCCGCCAGCTTGAAGCGGGTGTTCTGGAAATCCGCGATCGACTTGCCGAACGCCTTGCGCTCACGGGTGTATTCCAAGGTCCACTGCAACGCCGCTTCCGCCGAGGCCAGACCACCGATCGCCACCGTCAACCGCTCCTGGGGCAACTCCTGCATCAAGTAGGCAAAACCCATCCCGGCCTGCCCCAGCAAGTTCTCCTTGGGCACCCGCACGTCCTGGAAGAACAGTTCGGAAGTGTCCTGGGCCTTCATCCCCACCTTCTCCAGACGCTTGCCCTTATCGAAACCCGGCGTGCTTGCCTCCACCAGGAACAGGCTGGTGCCCTTGGCGCCCGCCTTTGGATCGGTCTTGGCCACCACGATCACCAGGTCCGCCAGAAAGCCGTTGGTGATAAAGGTTTTTGAGCCATTGATCACGTACTCGTCGCCATCCAGCACCGCGGTGGTCTTCACCCCTTGCAGATCGGAACCGGCGCCAGGCTCGGTCATGGCGATGGCGGTGACCATTTCCCCGGAGACCAACTTGGGCAGGTATTTGTGTTTCAGGGCTTCACTGCCGTAATGCAGGATGTACGGCGCGACGATATCCGAATGCAGGGAAAACCCAATCCCGGTCAAACCGAGGCGCCCTACCTCCTCGATCACCACCGCGCTGTAAAGGAAGTCCGCCCCCAGACCGCCGTATTGCTCCGGCAAATGAGAGCACAGCATCCCCGCCTCCCCCGCCTTGTTCCACAGCGTACGATCGATGAAACCCTGTTTTTCCCACTGCGCATGGAACGGCACCGCCTCTTTTTCGAGGAAAGTTCGGACGCTGTCACGGAACAGTTCGTGCTCGGAGCTAAACAGGGTTCTAGGGATCATCGGGGCACCTGTAATTATTGTTGGCCGAAAATGAATCCAGAGACTAAGCCGACCACCTGCAACAGGACACTGGACACATCCGCCAAAAAATAAGACGATCCAGCCGCTTGGTGACCACTTTCCCCTATAAGAATAAATTGAATTATGTCTACCCAATCCTCTGCGCCATTACGGCGCGTCAGCATCCTGGCGATCGACCGGGTTTTTGCCTATACCCTCATGCAGGCCAAGGATTTCTTCCATCTGGCCAGCCTGCGCTACGGCAAACAACAGGGCCAGGGCCTCACTCCCGGCTTTGAAACCCGCGTTGTCAGTCCCGACGGCAAACCCGTCAACAGCTTCAGTGATGTGCTCATGCCGGTGGACGGCGGCCTGGAAAATACCGACGTGATCATCCTCCCGGCCTTCTGGGACGATTTCGAGACCATTTGCCAGCGTTATCCACAGGTGTTGCCGTGGCTGCGTGAACAGCATGCACGAGGCGCGGTGCTCTGCGGTGAAGCGACCGGCGTGTTCTGGCTCGCCGAAGCCGGCCTGCTCGACGGCAAGGAAGCGACCACCTACTGGCGTTTCTTCAATGCCTTTGAGGAGCGCTTTCCCAACGTCCAACTGAATAAAGACAAGCACCTCACGGATGCCGACAACCTGTTCTGCGCCGGCGGCACCACGTCGGCCTGCGATCTTTACATCTACCTGATCGAGCGTTTCTGTGGCGCCAACGTCGCCCAGGCCGTTGCCCGCGACATCCTCTACGAAGTGCAGCGCAACTACTCTCCCGGACGCATCGGTTTTGGCGGGCAGAAGCTGCACCAGGATGTAATCATCCTGCAGATCCAGCACTGGCTCGAAGAGCATTTCGCCGACAAGTTCCGTTTCGAGGATGTCGCCCGCGAACACGGCATGAGCATCCGCAATTTCATGCGCCGCTTCCAGACGGCCACCGGCGACAAGCCGCTGCACTACCTGCAAAGGCTGCGCATCGAAACCGCCAAAGGCCTGCTGTCAGGCAGTCGCAAAAGTATCAAGACCATCAGCTACGAAGTCGGCTACGACGATGCGAGCTTCTTCGCACGGCTGTTCCGCCAACACACCGAACTGTCGCCGAACCAGTATCGCCAGCAGTTCCAGCAAGCCGCCTGATTACAGGTGCAGCACACAAAAAAAGGGCCTGCATTGCAGGCCCTTTTTTGCATCCGTGTCCGCTTAAGGCTTGTGCGCCCGCGACAGGAATTCGTGGGATTGCATCTCCAGCAGACGGCTCAGGGTGCGCTGGAACTCGAAGTTCAGGCGACCGCCGGTGTATAGATCCTTGAGCTCGACTTCAGCAGAAATGATCAGCTTGACGTTACGATCATAGAACTCGTCGACCATGTTGATGAAGCGACGGGCGATGTCGTCGGTGGTCACGCTCATCTGCTCCACGCCACTGAGTAACACGGCGTGGAAGATCTTGCCGAGTTCGATGTAGTCGTTCTGGCTCCGTGGGCCGTCGCACAGTTCGCGGAAGTCGAACCAGGCCACGTCGTCGCAGGTGCGCAGGGCACGGATCTCGCGGTTCTCGATGATCAATACGTCATTTTCAACGGCTGCCGTGCATTCCGGAGTGAGTGCGCGGAAGCTTTTGCGCAGGCTCTCGTGGGACGCTTCGTCGAGCGGGAAGTGAAACAACTCCGCTTGCTCAAGATGGCGAAGACGGTAATCGACGCCGCTGTCGACGTTGACGATGTCGGTGTTCTGCTTGATCAACGCAATCGCGGGCAGGAAGCGCGCACGTTGCAGACCGTCCTTGTACAGGCCATCCGGCACGATGTTCGAGGTCGCGACCAGGGTCACGCCGTTCTTGAACAACTCTTCCATCAGAGTGCCGAGAATCATCGCGTCGGTGATGTCGGACACGAAGAATTCATCGAAGCAGATCACCCGCGCTTCGGCGGCAAAGCGCTTGGCGATGATGGTCAGCGGGTTCTTCTCGCCGCCCAGGGTTTTCATCTCTTCGTGCACGCGCTTCATGAAGCGGTGGAAGTGCGTCCGGGATTTCTCCTTGAACGGCAACGCTTCGAAGAAGGTATCGACCAGGTAGGTCTTGCCGCGACCCACGCCGCCCCAGAAATACAGGCCCTTGACTGGCGCCTGGTCCTTCTTGCCGAACAGTTTGCCGAGCAGGCCCGGCTTGTTTTGCGAGGCCGCGATCAGGTCGTCGTACAGGCGCTGCAAATGACGCACAGCAGTTTCCTGGGCGGCGTCATGGAAGAATTCCGGACGTTTGAGATCAGCTTGATATCGTTCTAGGGGCGTCATAATTCGTTAGCAAGGCAACAAAAACGGGCCGACACTGTAGCGACGGCCCTGAAGAATGGCAATCGGCCCTTGGTCGGGCCGGGCCGTTGTTTATTCCTGAACGGGGGTCAGCGCGACGCGCAAGGCCTCGATGGCCAGGTCCCGCGCTGCGCCGTCGGCGAACGCCGGGCTGTCGCCGACGCACTCGCCTTCCAGCCAGACACTGAAGCTCGACCCTTCGCTGCGTACATCCAGCGCCTGGCCGGATTGCAGTTGTTTGGTCACCTGACCGGCGGTCTTGCCGTCGGCGAAATTGCGCGACAACAGCAATTGCTCGCCATCCGCCGCCAGCAGACGGAAACGGAAACTGCCGTCGTCTTCACGGAAACTGACGAAACGCGCAGCTTTGGCCGCCTTCTTCTTGGTGCTGGCAGCGACCTGGGTCTGAGTGACGAACGAACGCAGGCCGACCGCTTCACGCAACTGCTGCAGGAATGGTGTTGCCACCGCACGGGCTTTTTTCGCGCCCATTTGCAGGATGTCTTCCAGGTCCGCCGGACGGGCGATCAACTGGTGATAACGCTCGCGGGACTCACCCAGCTCGGCATCGAGCAACTGGAACAGACGGTTCTTCGCCTCACCCCAGCCCAGGCCCTGCACCAGCTCACCGTGGAACTCGGCGGCTTGCGCCGGTGTGGCGAAGGCCTGGTACAAGGTGAACAGGTGCGAGTTGTCCGGGTCCTTGGCTTCGCCCGGGGCGCGCGAGTCGGTGACGATGCGCGAGATCGCGTCCTTCATCTCCTTGGCGCTGCTGAACAACGGAATGGTGTTGTCGTAGCTCTTGGACATCTTGCGACCGTCGAGGCCTGGCAAGGTGGCGACGCTTTCCTCGATCAGCGCTTCGGGCAGGGTGAAGAACTCCTGGCCCTGGCCAAACAGGTGGTTGAAGCGTTGGCCGATGTCGCGGGCCATTTCCACGTGCTGGATCTGATCGCGACCGACCGGCACTTTATGCGCGTTGAACATCAGGATGTCCGCCGCCATCAGCACCGGGTAGCTGTACAGGCCCATAGTGATGCCGGCATCCGGGTCTTCACCGGTCTCCAGATTTTTATCCACCGAGGCCTTGTAAGCGTGGGCACGGTTGAGCAGGCCCTTGGCCGCAACGCACGTCAGCAACCAGGTCAACTCGGGGATTTCCGGGATGTCGGACTGGCGATAAAAGGTTGCTCGCTCGACATCGAGGCCACCGGCCAGCCAGGTCGCGGCGATTTCCAGACGCGAGCGCTGGATGCGCAGCGGGTCATCGCATTTGATCAGCGCGTGGTAATCCGCCAGGAAGTAGAAGGAATCGGCATTGCTGTCACGGCTGGCGACGATCGCCGGGCGAATCGCGCCCGCGTAGTTGCCCAGGTGCGGGGTGCCAGTGGTGGTGATGCCGGTAAGGATGCGCGTACGAGTCGTCATGGGTAATCGCTTGTCTGACTGCATTCAATTCGAAAGGCGCGGCAGGAGCAGATCCTTGAGATCGGTCAGCTTGCCGTGAAAAAAGTGTCCGCATTCTGCCACTTTCAGCAGCTCATGGGGGCGATCAAGGTTTTCGGACCAGTCGTAAACCAGCTGTGGGTCGATGACTTCGTCGGTTTCCGGCTGGATCAGGGTCAAGGTGCAGTGCTGTGGCAACTGATCCTGGCTGCCCAAGCGCATCACCGCTGGCGCCACCATGAACAATCGGGTGAGACTTTCGCCCTCGGCCTCCAGGCGTCCGCCGAGGCTGGCAGCAACGAAACCGCCGAAGGAAAAACCCATAAGGGTCATCGGCAACTCGGGGTGCTTTGCGCGCAACCAACGGGCGGCAGCCTGGGCGTCATCGACTTCTCCGGTGCCCATGTCATGGCTGCCGGCACTCGCGCCGACGCCACGGTAGTTGAAGCGCAAGGTGATAAACCCGGCGTCACGGGCGGTGCGCTGCAAGGTCGAAACGACTTTATTGAGCATGGTGCCGCCTTGCACCGGATTGGGGTGACAAATCAGCGCCAGGCCCCGTGGTTCGGGGGAATCCAGGTACAAGGCTTCCATTTGACCCACCGGGCCATCAATCACTACAGGGGTTTCACGCATAAGCAAGGAAGGAACTCCGTGACCTCTCGAAGGGTCGACTCGTCTAGCTAAAAGTCTGTGCCTGGCATAATTGCGATCTCATCGCGGTATACAGCGCAGGTCCGAGCCGTTAACGTAAAGCAAAGCCGTTTATAGAGGAAGGACTCGTGGAACACTCGCTCTTAGTTTGGTTGTTGCCGACTCTTGCCCTGGTTGCCGGTGTCGCCATTGGATTCCTGGTTGCTCGCCTGCTGCCCAATGCCGTGCCCAACAGCACGCAACGTCAGCTGGATGACATTCAGGAACGTTTTGACAGCTATCAGAATGAAGTGGTTACCCACTTCAACAGCACCGCAACGCTGGTGAAGAAACTCACTCAGAGCTACCAGGAAGTGCAGGATCACCTGGCCGAGGGCGCCAATCGTCTGGCCCTGGACGAGCAGACTCGCCAACGCCTGCTGGCTGCCCTGCATGCCGACGCCGGGCATGCACCACGGGAACGCCTGACGCCACCGCGCGACCAGGAACCGCCTCGCGACTACGCGCCAAAGACGCCTAACGCTCCGGGCATGCTCGACGAGCACTACGGCCTGAAAAAGTAATACGCCTTCAGCGCCAATAAAAAGCCCTCGGCCAATGACTTGACCGAGGGCTTTTTCATGCCCGCCGATTACTCAGGCATTCAGCATTACTGCTGACCACCATACTGCTGACCAGGGATCGCCTTGAGGTTGACCTCGACACGGCGGTTCTGAGCACGGCCGTTGACGTCGCTGTTGCTCGCGATCGGATTGTCCGGACCGGCGCCACGGGCGCTCAGGTTGGCACCGCTCACGCCTTGCGAAGTCAGGTAGGTCGCTACGCTCTGCGCCCGACGCTGGGACAGGTCCATGTTGTGCTGGCGGCTGCCGGTGCTGTCGGTGTAGCCGACGATTTCGATCTGGTTCTGGCTGAACTCTTTCAGCGAACCGGCCAGGTTGTTCAGCGGCTGGTAGAAGCTCGGAGCGATGTTCGCCGAATCGGTGGCGAAAGTGATGTTGCCCGGCATGATCAGCTTGATCTGATCGCCCTGACGCTGCACTTCAACCCCGGTATTGGCCATACTGGCGCGCAGTTTCTTTTCCTGCTGGTCGGCGTAGTAGCCATAGCCGGCGGCGGAAGCACCGACCACCGCAGCGCCAATCAGCGCGCCCTTGCCACGGTTATCGTGGTTGATCGCGGCACCGGCGAGGGCACCGGCCAGCGCACCCAGGCCACCGTACTTGGCAGTTTTGCTCATGCCCGTGGAGCCGCCGTCGGCCTGACCCTGGTTGTCATACGGGTTGGGCGATGCACAGCCAGACAACAAGGCCACGGCGGTAGCGACAATAATCAAACGACGCGAGGTGAACATGGAGAGCTCCTACTTTTTCATTCTGTGGTGCAACGGACGTTAGCAAAAGACCCCTGCGGGCGTTGGAACACGGCAACCGGCAAAAATTCCGTGAGCGGCCCCGACGTCGGGAAAATCAGGCCCGTACGAACGGGTTTTCACGCATTTCATCGCCAAGACGGGTATCTGGACCATGTCCGGCGACCACGGTGGCCTCTTCATCAAGGGTATACAGGCGCTGCTTGATCGAGCGCACGATGGTGGCCTGATCGCCGCCCCACAGGTCGGTCCGCCCTACCCCGCGCCGAAACAAGGTGTCACCGGCAATCAGCAGCTTAGCCTCTGCAAACCAGAAGCTCATGGAACCCGGCGTATGCCCGGGCGTGTGCAACGCCACCCCGCAACCGCAGGCCAACTCTTCATCGTCCTCCAGCCAGCGGTCCGGCGACGGCACCGGGACGTAAGGCACGCGAAACATCTGGCATTGCATCTCCAGATTGTCCCAGAGGAACTGGTCTTCCTTGTGCAGGTGCAGGGTGGCGCCGGTTTTTTCCTTCAATTGGCCCGAGGCCAGGAAGTGATCCAGATGCGCGTGGGTATGAATGATGCTCACCAGCTTCAGGCCCTGGGCCTCGAGACGCGCCAGAATCAACTCATGATTGCCACCCGGGTCGACGACGATGGCCTTTTTGGTGATCGGATCGCCAATGATCGTGCAGTTGCACTGCAACGGGCCGACGGGGAAGGTTTCGCGGATCAGCGCGGGTTTGGCAGCGTCCATGAGTGTTCCTGGAGAGAGTTAATCGACTATTCTGGCACAGCCGCTGGGCGTCGCCGATGGCGCGAGCGTTACAAAATCATCGCAAGGAAGCCGCATTCATGACATTCAACTGGCACAGCGACACGCTGACCGTCACCACCCCCATCGACCTAACCTACAAGAACACCCAGAACGTGCGCCGCTTCATGCACGAGCACTGCGGCGCCGAGTTCAAGTTTGACCGCGACTTCATGGCTTGGATCCGCAGCGGAATCCCGGCCACCCTGGGCGATGTGGTCGATGAATACCGTCGGCGACAGACGGCAAAGTGCTGATCAGAACCCCAGTGGCAGGGTCTCCCGGCCTTCCAGCCCCAACAGATACTGCTTGGCTTCCAGCCCGCCGGCGAACCCGGTCAGGCTGCCCGATGCACCAATCACCCGGTGGCAGGGTGCGACGATCGACAGCGGGTTCTTGCCGTTGGCCGCGCCCACCGCGCGAACCGCCTTGGGGCTGCCGATTTGCTGGGCAATCTGACTGTAGCTGCGGGTTTCGCCGAAGGGGATGGTGAGCAAGGCCTGCCAGACTTTTTGCTGGAACTCGGTGCCGGCAAAATCCAGTGGCAGCTCGAAGCGGTCGCGCTCACCGACGAAATACTGCTTGAGCTGGCGCTCGGTTTCCTGCAGCAGCGGGTTGTGGATATCTTCCTGCAGCGGGCCGATGCGCACCCGATTGAGTTTTTCGTTTTCCCAGAGGATGGCGCACAGTTTGTCGCCCCGGGCGATCAGGGTCAGGGTGCCAACGGGCGAAGGTAGCCGCTTGAATACGTAGGACATGGGAGGCTCCTGGGTCAGAGAACGTATTCAGGGTAATTCGGGATTCAAACGCAAGAACTACGTTTCTTGCGTTTGAATTTGCCCCATCGATCAGTGCGCCTCCTCCAGCTCATCATGCAGCAGGCCGAAGATCTCGCGTTTCATCTCGATGAACGAGCGCTCCATGACCATATCCAGCGTGCGCGGGCGCTCGATGGGCACGTCGAGGATCTGCTTGATCCGCCCCGGGCGAGCGCCCATGACGTAGACCCGGTCGCCGAGCAGGATGGCTTCATCGATATCGTGGGTGACGAACAGTACGGTTTTTTTGCTGTTGCCCCAGACCCGCAACAGCAGTTGCTGCATTTGCAGGCGTGTCTGGCTGTCGAGGGCGCCGAAAGGTTCGTCCATCAACAGGATCTGCGGGTCGTTGGCCAGGGCGCGGGCGATGGCCACGCGCTGCATCATGCCGCCGGAGAGCTGCTTGGCGTAGTTGTCGGCGAAAGCGCTCAAGCCGACTTCGTTGACGTAGTAATCAACAATTTCCTTGCGCTTGGCGGCCGGCATCCCGCGCCGCTTGAGACCAAATTCAACGTTCTGCCGCACAGTCAGCCACGGAAACAGGGTGTAGCTCTGAAACACCATGCCGCGATCGGCACCGGGGCCCTCGACTTGCTGGCCGCCGACGTAGATCTCGCCTTCGGTGGGCTCCGCCAGGCCAGCGGTCAGGTACAGCAAGCTGGATTTGCCGCAGCCTGAAGGTCCGACCAATACCGCAAACTGCTGGTCCGGCACCTCGAACGAGACCTTTTCCAGCGCGCTGAAAACGCCGCCATCAGGTTTCTGATAACGCAGGCTGACCTTGTCGACCTGCAGGCGCGGGGCGGCGCTGATGGCAGCCGCTCGGGGAGTATCAAAACGGTGAGTGGCAGCGCTTACTGAGCCCATGCGGCGATCCTCAGGCGAAGGAAACGGAACAGTTGGTCGGTGATCAGGCCCAGCAGGCCGATGATCGCGATGGCGAGGAAAATCACGTCAACCTGGAAGCCACGCATGGCCTTGAGGCTCAGGTAACCCAGGCCGCTGGAGGCGGCCACCAGTTCGGCGACCACCAGGTAGGTCCAGGCCCAGCCCATGGTCACGCGTAAGGTGTCGAGTACGCCGGGCAAGGACGCCGGGGCGATCACATGCAGCACCGCATCACGCCGGCTGGAACCGAGGGTGTAGGACGCGTTGATCAGATCCTTGGAAATGCCCTTGGAGACGTCGGCAATCATCACCAGTTGCTGAAAGAACACGCCGAAGATAATCACCGACACCCGCTGCTCCAGACCGATGCCGATCCACAGGATGAACAACGGCACGAACGAGGTGACCGGCAGGTAGCGGATGAAGTTGACCATCGGCTCGAGGAACGCCTGAACGATACGGAAGCTGCCCATCAGCAGGCCCAGCGGCACTGCCACCAGCGACGACACGATGAAACCCACCATCACCACTTCCAGGCTCGCCCACACATGCTGGCCGAGGGTGCCATCGCGGCTCAGTCGCCCAGCCGCTTCCACCACCGCACCCGGGGTCGGCAGGAACATCCCCGGCACCACGCCGCCGTACGACAACCCCGCCCACAGGCCCACCAACAGCACCCAGGCCAGGCCACTGGCGCTCCAGATGACCTTGACCGGCAAAGCCGTCTTGGGCGTGACACAGCGGCTCAACCATGAATTGCGCTTGAACATGACAGTCTCCTAGAGCGGGCTGACGAAGCGGTTGTCGACCAGTTCGTCGTGGCTGACGTTGTAGGGTTTGCCTTGCAGTTCGCTGGCGGTTTCGTTGGCCAGCTTGATCAGCGCGGCGCTGTCACCCGGTTTGCCCGGGGAGCCGAGGAGTTTTTCGCTCATGGCCTGGTCGTAGAAGCGCACGCCTTTGGCCGCGGCCGCCAGTTCCTTCGGATCGGAGAGATAGCCACCGACACCCTTGGCCA
Source organism: Pseudomonas sp. Pse1 (assembly GCF_024519635.1). Taxonomy (NCBI): domain Bacteria; kingdom Pseudomonadati; phylum Pseudomonadota; class Gammaproteobacteria; order Pseudomonadales; family Pseudomonadaceae; genus Pseudomonas; species Pseudomonas sp. Pse1. Next base: position 80,306 of record NZ_JALJRO010000003.1, on the reverse strand, counting down.
TGATCTCGTAGGCTTTTTCCGGATGATCCTGGGTGTACTTCACGGCCTTGTACAAGCCCGAGACCAGCGCCTTGACGTCGTCCGGTTGTTTCTCGATGACGTCGCAGTTAAGCGCCACCACGTCGACGATCACCCCCGGCGTGGTGCTGCTGTCGATCAGCACTTTGCCTTGCTGCTTGTCACGGACCATCGACAGGTGCGGCTCCCAGGTCACCGCGGCCGGCACGCGCCCGGCGATGAAGGCGGTGGCGGCATCGTCGGCGGTCATATTCTGCACGGTGATGTCACTCATGCTCATGCCGTTCTTTTTCAGCAGGTAGGACAGCCAGAACTGCGAGGTCGACCCCTCGTTCACCGCCACGGCCTTGCCCTTGAGTTCCTGCAGGCTCTTGACCTCCTTGCCGACCAGCACACCGTCGCCACCGTGGCTGTCATCCAGGGCCGCCACGGCCTTGAAGCAGAACTGCGGACGGTATTTCAGCACTTCGTCGATGGTCGACGCCGAACCGGACAGTTGACCCGATGCCTGGGCGGCCATGTACATCGCCGCTTCTTCCACCACCGGCAGTTCGACCGTCAGGCCGTTTTCCTTGAAGTAACCCAGGTCCTGGGCCAGATACAAGGTGCCGTAGCCGACCCAGGTGGTGTGGCCGATGGACAGTGTCCCGGCCTGGGCGCTGCTGGCGGCTGTGGCGGCGATAGCGGTGACCGCCAGCGGATGGGCAAAACGCGTTAGCAAGGACTTGATCATGGAGCACTCCCACAGCTGTTGATTTGATTGTGTGTTGCGGGGCAGTACGGCCAGCGGCCTCGAACAGGTGGTGCAGGCGGTCTCTGACTGGACCTTGAAGGGTCAGCGTTGGGCTGACTGGCCAGACGAATGTTGGCCCATGGGCGCGGTGAGGAAAATGAGGAAATATGTGGATGCGAATGAGCAAAAAACTCGCTAGAGCGCCCTGAAAATGGGCGCACTGGGCAGGGTTGCCCGGGCTGGGGGCACGGCCCGGAAAATGACTGGAACTGGCAAAAAGCAATAGCGGCGGTGCGACGACTCGACAAGCCCGCTCCCACAGGTCAGGTGTCGAGCCCAAAACTTGCAGTCGACACCGATTCAACTGTAGAAGCGGGCTTGTCGAAACGTCGTACCGCCGCGATTAGCCTTCAAGACCTTGCTAAAAAATCAAAGCCGACCAAATTCCCGCGCCGTGCGATCCACCGCCTTCAAGGTCTTGCCTATCAGCTCATCAACTTCCTCACGACTGGCAATCAACGCCGGCGCCATGATCATCCGGCCCAGCGTCGAGCGAATAATCACCCCCTCCTCAAAGCCGATCGTGCGGCAGCGCCAGGCGATGTCGTTTTCATTGGCAAAGCGCTTGCGCGTGTCCCGATCCTCGGCCAGTTGCAGTGCCGCGACCATGCCCGTGCCCTGGATATCGCCCACCAGCGGGTGCTGGCCGAACACCTCGCGCAGGCATTGCTGCAGGTAAGGCCCGATATCGTCCTTGACCCGACTGACCACCCCTTCGTCGCGCAGCGCCTTGAGGTTGGCAATGGCCACGGCGGCCGCCACCGGATGCCCGGAGTACGTCAGGCCGTGGGCAAAGACACCGCCCTGCTCCACCAGCACCTGAGCCATTTTTTTCGACAGCACCAAGCCGCCCATGGGGATATAGCCAGAGGTCAAGCCCTTGGCGATGGACAGGGTGTCCGGCTCGAAACCGAAGTACTCGTGGGCAAACCATTCACCGGTACGCCCGAAGCCGCCAATCACTTCATCGGCGCACAACAGCACGTCGTATTGGCGGCAGATACGCTGAATCTCCGGCCAATAACTCGCCGGCGGGAAGATCATGCCTCCCGCGCCCTGGAAGGGTTCGGCGATAAAGCCGGCGACTTTGTCCGCACCCAGCTCGATGATTTTTTCCTCCAGTTGTCGCGCCGCCCGCAGACCAAATTCCTCTGGCGTGAGGTCGCCTTCGTGGGCGAAGAAATAAGGTTCGTCGATGTGCGCGATGTCCGGGATCATCCCGCCCATTTCGTGCATGAACTTCATGCCGCCCAGCGCCGTGGCGGCCAGGGTCGAGCCGTGATAACCGTTCCAGCGCCCGATCATCACCTTCTTCTCGGGCTTGCCCAGCACTTGCCAGTAACGGCGCACGGTGCGGATCAGCACTTCGTTGGCCTCGGAGCCGGAGTTGGTGTAGATCGCGTGGCTGTAGTGCCCCGGCAGCAGGCTGAACAGCAGTTCAGACAGCTCGATCACCTGCGGGTGGGTGGTGTGGAAAAACATGTTGTAGTAGGGCAACTGCTCCAGTTGCTGGCTGGCGGCAGCGGCCAGGTCCTTGCGCCCGTAGCCAAGGTTGGTGCACCACAGCCCCGACATGCCGTCCAGGTAACGCCGACCATCGTTGTCCCACAGGTACAGGCGTTCGCCACGGACCATCACGCGCGGCCCTTCGTCGTTGAGGGCTTTCTGATCGACAAAGGCGTGGATGTGGTGTGCAGCATCGGCGGCCTGGTAGTCGCGGGTTTCACGTGGGGTGGTCATCGCCAGTTCTCCGTTGTGGTGATCAGCGCAGTTGAAACCAGGTGGTTTTCAACTGGGTGTATTTATCGAATGAGTGCAGCGACAGGTCGCGACCGAAGCCGGATTGCTTGCCGCCGCCGAACGGCACGGTCACATCGAGGGCATCGACGCTGTTGACCGAAACGGTGCCGGCACGCAATTGCCGCGCCACGCGGTGCGCGCGGTTGAGGTCGTCAGTCCACAGCGATGCGGCAAGGCCGTAGACGCTGTCGTTGGCCAATCGCAGGGCGTGGGCTTCGTCGTCGAACGCCGTGACCGCCAGCACCGGACCAAAGACTTCATCGCGAAACAGCGGCATGTCAGGACTGACGCCGGTGAAAATCGTCGGCTGGATAAAGTTGTCGCAACCCTTGAAACTGACCTGCTCACCGCCAAACACACGTCGGGCGCCCTGGCGTTGAGCCTGATCGATAAAGCCCAGGATGCGCCGGGTTTGCCGACTGTCGACGATGGCTCCAGCCGGACTGCATGGGTCGAGTGGATCGCCGGGCTGCCAGCGCGCAGCCTGCACTTTCAGGCGTTCGACGAATTCATCGTGGATCGAGCGCTGCACCAGCAAGCGCGAGTTGGCCGAGCAGACTTCGCCCTGATTGAAGAAGATCCCGAACGCGGCTTTCTGCGCGGCCAGGTCCAGGTCCTGGCAATCGGCGAACACCAGGTTCGCGCTCTTGCCGCCACACTCCAGCCACACCTGCTTGAGGTTGGACTGCGCCGAGTACTGCATAAAGTACTTGCCGACTTCGGTGGAGCCGGTGAACACCAGGCAATCGATATCCGGATGCAGGCCCAGCGCCTTGCCAGCCTGTTCGCCAAGGCCCGGCAGCACGTTGAGCACGCCCGGTGGTATACCTGCCTCCAGCGCCAGCTCACCCAGGCGCAGAGCGGAAAACGGCGACTGCTCGGCGGGCTTGAGGATCACCGAGTTGCCCGCGGCCAGAGCCGGTGCCAGTTTCCAGGCCGCCATGTCCAACGGAAAATTCCACGGCACCACGGCAGCGACCACGCCCAGGGCTTCGCGGGTGATGGTTGCCAGCACGTTGTTGGCGCTGGGGGCTACCTGGTCATACAGCTTGTCGAGACTTTCCGCGTACCAGCGAAACACCCCGGCGGCGCCTGGTACGTCGATGTTGTAGGCGTCCATCACCGGCTTGCCCATGTTCAGCGAGTCGAGCAGCGCCAGCTCTTCGCGATGGGCCATAAGCAGATCGGCCAGGCGCAGCAAGACTTGCTTGCGCTCGCCAGGAGAACGCTGCGCCCAGACACCCGCATCAAATGCCTGACGGGCACTGCGCACGGCCGCATCGACGTCCTCACTGCCGCAGGCCGAAACCTCGGCCAGCACACCGCCGGTGGCCGGATTGATCGCGGTAAAGGTCTGCCCGGACAGCGCCGTACGCCATTGCCCGCCGATCAAAGCCTGGGTAGGAAACTGCAACTCAGCCGCCTGGCCTTGCCAATATTCAAGCTCGAACACGTTCGGATGCTCCATGGGCTTCTTGTGTAGTGGATAGTGACCCAGGCGGCTGCGGCGCAAAAATAGTAAAAATGTCTTCGCAGGCGATGAAAAAACTGTGCAGCCATTCTCCCCACCCGAGCGCGAGGTGGTTATTGTTCAGGCACGACAAAAGCACCGCCACGCGGATCGGGGCGGTGCGTAAATTGCTTGGTTTCAGGGATCGAGAGTTACGCTGAGTCCATCATCCCGAGGTCTGCTGTGGCTGCCTACAATCTGCGTCAACTGAAGTACTTCATCACCACCGTCGAATGCGGCAGCGTCGCCGAGGCGTCGCGCAAGTTGTATATCGCCCAGCCGTCGATCTCCACCGCGATCAAAGGCCTGGAGGACAGTTTCGGCGTGCAATTGCTGATCCGCCACCACGCTCAGGGCGTGTCCCTGACACCCAGCGGCGCGCGCTTTTTTCGCAAGGCCCAGGAACTGCTGCGCATGGCCCGGGAGTTCGAACAGAACGCCCTGGCCGACAACGACGTGGTGTCCGGACAGATCGACATTGGCTGCTTTGAAACGGTCGCGCCGTTGTACTTGCCACAACTGATGGCCGGGTTCTCGGCCTTGTATCCGGGCGTGGAAATTCGCATCCGCGATGGCGAGCAACAGGAGTTGGTGCAGGGGCTGACGTCGGGAGCGTTTGACTTGGCGATCCTCTATGAACACGACCTCGATGGCACTATCCAGACCGAACCGCTGATGCCGGCGCAGCGACCCTATGCGTTGCTGCCTGCCGATCACCGCTTTGCCCAACAAGCGCAGGTCTCGCTGCGCGACCTGTGCCTGGAGCCGATGATTCTGCTGGACGTGCAACCGAGCCGCACCTACTTCGTCAGCCTGTTCGACGAGCTGGGACTGACCCCGAATATCGCCTTCAGCTCACCCTCGATCGAGATGGTACGGGGCATGGTCGGCCAAGGTTTCGGCTTTTCGATTTTGGTCACCCGCCCCCACTCCGAATGCACCTACGACGGGCAAAAAGTGGTGTGCGTGGACATCGTTGAAGAGGTGACCGGCTCCGGCCTAGTGGCGGCTTGGCTGAAGCGCGGACAGTTGACTAAACCGGCGCAACTGTTCGCCGACTACTGCCGCGAGCATCTGACCGCCAAGGCCAGGCGGCCAGTACCGGCTGACTAAACCAACAAGCCCAGCTCCTTGGCCCGGGCCACTGCCTGGGTGCGACGCTCAACGCCCAGCTTGCTGTTGATATGGCTGGCGTGGGTTTTTACTGTGTGTAGCGAAATGAACAGCTGGTCGCTGATTTCCTGGTTGGAACAGCCACGCGCGATCAGTTGCAGTACCGCCCGCTCCCGTGCGCTGAGGGTTTCGTTGCCCGCTGCCGACTCGATGGCACGACTCGCGCCCGCCGGCAGACGCTCCATCAGACTCTGCCGCAGTGCAGCATTGGGGCAGTGCGCCAACTGCTCGCGCAGCCAGTCCGGGCGCTCGCGCAGCAACCATTCGAATGGCTGTAACACGCCGCCATTGGCTGCCTCGAAGGCTTGGGCCAAAGCTTGGCGCGCCTCGGCTTCGCGAGCCGTGCCGAGCAGCAGCGAGACCTTCTGATTCAAGGCCATGACGCTGAGCATCTGCCGCCCGCTGTTCTGCCCCAACTCGTGCAAGACATTGAGGCGCCCCTCCGCAAGCATCGGCTGGCCCTGGATGACATCCAGCAAGGCTTGCTGCAATTCAATGTGCAGGGCCATCTGAGGATGAAATTCCGGCGGCGAAGCCGGCTGCTCACCGTTGTAAGTCTGTCCGAGCCGGGACAACCAGGCACCCGCCAGGTCGGTGCGCCCCTGGGCCAGCCACAGCTCGCATTTGATCAGCGTAATCATCGCCAGGTAGTAGATCGGCGGGACATCCCAGATATGCATCAGGCGCTCGGCTTCCGCCAGTTCGGCAAAGGCCCTGGCGAACTCGCCCCTGCTGCCTTCGTAGCGGGCGATCACGCTGTGGCCGATCAACACGCTGATGTCGCGGCAGGCCCGGGCTTCCAGCAGGCCAGCCTGCAGGCGTACCAGCCCGAGTTCCGGTTGCAGGCGCAGGACCAGCAGGAAACCCTCGTACAGGGTCAGACGGGCACGCACCGCATACAGCCGCTGTGGCGACAAGCCCTGCAAGCGCTGCTGGCCCTGGCGTACTTCATCGAGAGCGCGAAGAATTTCCCCACGCGCCTGTAGCACCCGGGCCCGATCGTAATGGGCCAGCGCTTCGAACAGCGGGTTGCCGACGCGCTGGGCGAGTTCCAGGGATTCCCGGTTCAAGCCTCGCGCGCGCCACAGGTCGGCATCGGCAATGGCCAGGTTGGACAAGGTCGACAGGCACATCAGGCGCTGGCCATAACGTTTGTGCGGCAGGCTTTCGAGAGCTTCGCTGCAGTACCGCAGGGTCTGCTCACGCTGGCCGCGCCCGCGGGCGATGATCCCACTCAACGCCAGCCACTGCGCGAGCATGGATTTCTGCGCCGTGGCCGAGGGCGCCGGCAGGAAGCGGCTCAAATGGCTGGCCAACTCTTCGGCGGCGTCCAGTTGACAGGCCAGCCCCAGGGCCCAGCTGTACAGCACGATCAGGCGCGGCGTGCTGACCAGCAGGCTGTCGGGCAAGTCCATTTTCCAGCGCAGCAGCATGCCGACGTTCTGTTCGGCCAGCAGTTGTTCTTCCGACAGGTTTTGTACCAGATTCGCCGCCACGTCCAGGTGGCCAGCACGCAGCGCCTGCTCCACCGCCTCGTCGAGCAGGCCCTGGGCATTGAACCAGCGGCAGGCACGCAAATGCAGGGTCGCGGCCGGCACTATGGCATTGGCCGGTGGCCGGCTGCGCAGCAGATCGGAAAACAAATGGTGATAACGGTACCAATGCCCCTGTTCGTCGAGGGGCACCAGAAACACCTGGTGGGACAACAGGAAGCGCAGGATTTCGCCACTGTCATGGGCTTCACGCACGGCGTCGCACAGCTCGCTGCAAAAACGTTCCTGGGGCGCGGTGTCGTAGAGAAAGGCCTGCACCTCGGCGGGCAGGCAATCGATGACTTCCTCCAGCAGGTAGTCGCGGATCAGCCCTTCGCCGCCATGCAGCGGTGGTGGCAACAGTGCACTGCTGCCCGCCTCGGAGGCGGCCAGCAGCCAGAACCGCAGGCCTGCGACCCAACCCTCGCTACGCTGAATCAGATTCTCCAGCGCCTCGCCACGCAATGAGCTGCTGTGCCGGTCAAGCAAGGCCAGGGATTCGTCATGGGTCAACCGCAGGTCCTGCTCATGCAGTTCGAGCAATTGCCGTGACAGGCGCAAGCGTGCCAGATGCCAGTCCGGACGCTGGCGACTGGTCACCAACACCAGCAAGCCGTCCGGCAAATGATTGAGGAAAAACTGCAGGCAACGGTCCAACACCGGCCCCTGAGCCAGATGGTAGTCATCCAGTACCAGCAGTAACGGCTCGCTGGGAGACAGATGCACGGCCAACTCGTCGAGCAGCCCGTCGAGCCATTCTTCAAAGGCGAAAGGTTGGTGCCGCTGGCGCATCTTCAGCAGGCCAAGGGCCTGGCTGCCAAGGTCGGGAAAATAGTGTTGCAGGCCTTCGAGCAGCCGTTCGAGAAACCGCCCGGGATCGCTATCCCGTGAGCTGAGCCCCAGCCACAGGCTTTGCCAATGGGGCGCCAGGCTCTGGCAAAACTCCACTGCCAACGAGCTTTTACCGAATCCGGCCGGCGCACTGACCAGCAGTAATCGCCCCTGCAAGCCAGCACTCAGCCGCTCGCACAGGCGCGGCCGCACGACATGGCCATCGGGCAATGGCGGACGATAAAAACGTCCCTCCAACACTGGCACCGCAGCGTTAGGAGAGTTCTGGATTCGGAACAGGTCAGTCATAGCCAACTCTTTTTGGAGTGCTGTTGTCGGCATTGCAGATGTCCGCAGACTAGCGGTAAAGCGGAAGGGTTTGAAGGCAATTGCTACAAATGGCTACAAAAAGTACACAGGAATACCGCACAAGAGGCATCTCGTTGTCATATGGCCCGCTGAATGTAACGCTTGGGTATTGCAGGAAAATGGCGACGGTTTCCCAAGCACAAAAAAAACGCCCCGAACCAGTCGGGGCGTTTTTCGAGGATGCGGCCTCTGTTACAGCGGGTTAGCGAATACCATCCTGGCGTAGCGCAGCCGGGGTGAAATCGCTGGTGGTGGCGGTGAAGCCGAAGTCATAGGCCTGCTTCTCTTCGTTCTTCATGCCCAGCGCCAGGTAGCGGCCGGACTGCAGGTCGTAGAGGGTTTCCAGGGCGTACCACGGCACTTGCTTGTCGTAGTAGTTTTCGGCGTGCGCTTCAGCCACGCGCCACAGTTGACCACGACCGTCGTAGTGATCGATCACTGCCGCTTGCCAGGTGTCTTCGTCGATGTAGAAGTCACGCTTGGCGTAGATGTGGCGCTGGCCTTCCTTCAAGGTCGCGACCACATGCCACACGCGGCGCAGCTCGTAGCGAGCCAGGTCTTGGTTGATGTGGCCGGCCTTGATGATGTCGGCGTATTTGAGCTTCGGATCGTCGAGCTTGTAGGCGTCGGAGGCGATGTACATCTCTTTCTTGCCTTCAAGCTTCCAGTCGTAGCGATCCGGCGCACCGTTGTACATGTCAAGGTTGTCGGAAGTCCGCAGGCCGTCCGCGGCAGTACCTGGGCCGTCATAGGACACTTGTGGTGCACGTCGCACACGACGCTGACCGGCGTTGTAGACCCACGCCAGACGCGGCTCCTTGACCTGATCGAGCGTCTCGTGCACCAGCAGCACACCACCGGCCAGACGCGCTGGCGCGGTGACTTTCTGCTTGAAGTAAAAGAGGATGTTGCCCGGATTTTTCGGGTCGTAATCCTTCATCTTGTCACGGAACACGAACTGGTCCTGGAAGTACACCAGGCTGTACGAGCCGTTGGCCTGCGGCGTGGCCTGGGTTACCAGGCGGGTCACGCTGCCACCACGGTAGCGGGTGATGTGGTTCCAGATGACTTCGACACCGCTTTTCGGAATCGGGAACGGCACGGCCGTTTCGAAGTTTTCCAGGCCGTTGCCGCCGGAGACCAGATTGGTGTTGGTGGCGTTTCTCTTGATTGCCGCGAACACATCATCCGGCACGGTGGCACCACGATGAGAGGTGTACACCGGCATTTTGAAGGTATCGGGGTATCGCTTGAACATCGCGTACTGACCCGGCGCCAACTTGTCCTTGTACTTGTCGACGTTCTGCGCGGTGATGGTGAACAGCGGTTGCTCGCTGGCATAAGGGTTGGACAGGAAACCACGGCTGTCCACGCTGCCGGCATTCTTCGGCAGCGGCTTCCAGCTCGGGATCGAGCCGTCGGCATTGCCGGCCATTTCCGCCCCCATGGGTGTCAGGCTCTTGCCCAGCTTGTCGGCTTCGGCAGCCGGTACGGCGGCGATCACGCTGGTCGCCAGCAATGACAGCCCCAGGCCCGCGACGTACATCAGATTCTTGGCTATTTTCATTTCGTGTTCGTCCTGAAGAAGCAGTGCTTAGAAGTTCACGCCGACGCTGAGCGCGACGAAGTCACGGTCATCCACGGTGGTGTACTTGCCGTCGAAGAAGTTGGTGTAGGCCAGGCTGGCGGTGTAGGTGTTCTGGTATTCGGCATCCAGGCCCAGGCTGATGGCTTTACGGCCTTCCTCGAAGTTGCCGCCAGGACCCGGCGAGTAGCCGCTGACGTCGTGGGACCAGGCCACGTTCGGCTTGAGGTTGACCCCGGCGAACACGTCGTTGTAGTCCCAGATCGCACGGCCACGGTAGCCCCAGGAAGTCGGGGTGGTGAAACCTTCGTCGTCGCAATTGCGTGTGGCGTTGTTGGTCGCAGCACCCGGACCTGCACCGGCGATGGTTCGGCCGTTGAGGAATTCGCAGCTACCGCCAGGCAACTCGCCCGGACCGTAGACCGGATCGCGGCCATAACGCACGTCCGATGTACTTTCCAGCCCGCCTACGTGGGTCACGCCGACTTCACCCACCAGGGTCAGGCGGCTGGCGCCCATGACCTGATCGAAGAAGTGCGTCAGGGTGGTCTGGAACTGGGTCACTTCCTTGCGGCGATAGCCGTGCAAGTCGGTACCCGGCGCCGCCGACAGCAAGGAAGCGTTGGCCAGGGCACCGCCCAGAGGCCGCACGCCGGCGAACAGGATGTCGGTGGAGTTCAGTTGCACCGGCGCGTTCGGACGGTAGCTGATCTCACCCTGCCACGCCGTGCCGGTAGGCAGGGTGGTGGAGAAGCTCAGGCCATACAGGCGGATGTCTTCCGGGTATTCGACGAAGTATTGCGAGTTACCCGCCACCAACAGCGGCGCGAGTGCCGCGAATGGCCCCGGCAAGGCACCTGCGGTGTTGTAGATCGATTGCGAGGCACCGGTGGCGCTGAAGATGGGTGCCCGGCTGTGGTAGTTCATGAAGTAAGCACCGAACTCGGTGTCCAGCGGGTCGAACATGTACTTGAAGGAGGCGCCCCACTGGCCACTGTCCCGTGCATCGCGGTCCGGACCGCGACGTACGAGCACACCTTCCTCGTTGACGTCGACACCCAGTGCAGCTGCCGGGCCCAGGGCTGCAGCCGGCAAGGTCGAGCGCTTGTTCAATACGCGCAGGTTGTTGTCGCAACCGTCGGCAATAATGTCTGGCTGGGAGAAAAAGGTGCCGCAGTTGTCGACGACCGTCTGGTCCCACTCAAGTTGGTAGAAGGCTTCGGCCGACAGGTTTTCGGTCAGGCTCTGGGACACGTAGAACATGTTGACCGGGATCAGGCCTTCCTTGATCTCGGCGCCTGGACGACGAAACGCTGACACGTCGATCGGGTTGATCGAGTTGATGCCACCGCCGATGAAGGTACTTTCACCCCAGCTGACGACTTGTTTACCCAGGCGCACGGAGCCTGGCTGATCGGCAATCGCGTAGTTGTGGTAAATAAAGGCGTCGAGAATTTGCCCACCGGAGGACTTGGCGCCTTCCTTGCGGTTGTCGTTGCTGACGTTCTTGAACTCCAGGTCTTCGTTTTGCAGCGCGAAGTCGTACCAGTATTTGCCCCGGACGAATACGCCGGTGTCACCGTATTTCAGTTCGAGGTCATGGATGCCTTTGAAGATCTTCGAGAACGCTTGTCCGCTCTTGAAGTTCAGGTGGCCGTCGTCAGAGGTCTGGGACAGACCGTGCCCACCGTTGTTGACGCCGATGAGGTTCTTGTTCGGTGACTGGGTCGACACACTCATGCCCAACGAGAGGGATGAGTCGAACTGACCTTCGATTTCACCAACGTTGAAACTGACGCCGAATGCGGGCCCGGCGAGCGTAGAGGCGAGACTGACCGCCAGGGGCAATTTCGCCCGGCGCCAGAACTGGTTTACTGATGTCATCGACGCTACTCCATGTGCTTTTATTGTTATGGCAGTGAGCACTTTTAAAAACGCTCTGGAAGACGGAGAGCCATGCGCTCGCGAAGTCATCCAAAGTTGCATCGCCCCTGTTCGTGCGTGCGCCACGTTCCTAAAAATCCTTGAACGGACTATATCCAGCAGGTTGTACTGCTTGATCCCTCTAAAGTGTGATTTGCAGTCCTCGACCACTCTGGAACGGTCCTTTCGCCAGTCCGGCAGATGCCGGCTCGGCAAGGATGGCTGAAAATTCCGATTTGACAAGCCAAGCGCTTGCTTGGTGGGCGTGCCGTGCCCTTTTGGACACGGCACGGGAGAGTTAAAGCGTCGAAAGGAAGGTGCTGTTGTTGGCCTGCCATTCGCTGATGTCGAGGCGAATGCGCTTCTTGTCGAGCTTGCCGACACTGGTCTTGGGAATTTCAGTAACAAGCGCGATCTGACTCGGGATCGCCCACTTGCTCAGGTGGCCCAGCTCGACAAATGGCTTGAGGTGTTCCTTGAGTTCCTTGGCCCCAATCTCATGGCCTTCGCGGATCACCAGCAAGGCAAACGGGCGTTCTCCCCATTGCGGATCGGGGATGCCCACCACTGCTACTTCACGTACCGCAAGGTGACGACTGATCAGGTCTTCGAGGTCCAGCGACGAGACCCATTCGCCACCGGTCTTGATCACATCCTTGATCCGGTCACGGATGTCGATCACGCCCATGCTGTCGAGCGTCGCCACATCGCCGGTATGCAGCCAGCCGCCGGCCCACAGCTCGGCGCCCTTCTGCGGTTCGTTGAAATAACCTTCGGTAAGCCACGGCGCGCGGAGTACCAGTTCACCCTGAGATTCGCCATCGGCGGGCAGGAAGTTACCTTCGGCGTCAACGATCGCCGCTTCCACCAATGGCCCCGGAACCCCGGCCTTGATCCGGTACGTTGTGCGTTCATCCTCGGTGCCGGCCATCAGCTCATCGTTGAGGTGAGCGCAGGACACCAGCGGCCCGGTTTCCGACATGCCATAGGCGGCGGTCAACTGGATGCCCTTGGCCTTCGCCGCTTCGTACAGCGCACGGTTCAGCGCGCTGCCGCCAATGACGATTTTCCAGCCGGCGAAATCGGTGCCCTGCGCACCTTTGGCGTTGAGCAGCATTTGCAGGATGGTCGGCACGCAGTGGGAGAAGCTGACCTTTTCCTTGCGCCACAACTCCACCAGGAATTCCGGATCGTAGCGCCCCGGGTAGACCTGCTTGAGCCCGAGCATGGTCGCCACGTACGGTAAGCCCCAGGCATGGACGTGAAACATCGGAGTGATCGGCATGTAGACGTCGTTGGTGCCGAGCAGACGCACACTGTCGATGCTGCCCATGATCGTCGACACGCCCATGGTGTGCAGCACCAGTTGCCGGTGAGTGAAGTACACACCCTTGGGATTGCCGGTGGTGCCGGTGGTGTAGAACGTGGTCGCCACCGAGTTTTCGTCGAAGTCTTCGAACTGATAGTGCGGACTCGCGGCCGCCAGCAGTTGCTCGTACTCGCCCACCAGGTTCGGCAGGTCAGCGGTTTTTTCCGGCAGGTCAGTCAGCAGCAGGGTTTTCTCGACGGTGGTCAGGTGCCCGGCAATCGCCTGGTACAAGCCGACGAACTCACTGTTGACCAGCACAAAGCGGTCTTCAGCGTGGTTCATGGTGTAGAGAATCTGCTCGGGCGACAGACGTACGTTGATGGTGTGGATCACCGCGCCAATCATCGGGATCGCGAACATGCATTCCAGGTAGCGATGGCTGTCCCAGTCCATCACCGCCACGGTATCCCCGGCCTTGACCCCTGCCGCCGTCAGCACGTTGGCCAGCCGCGCGACTCGCTCGATCAGCGTTGGATAGCTGTAGCGCAACTGGTCACGGTAGACAATCTCGCGGGTTTTCTCGTAGCGGCTGCCGGACATGAGCAGGCGCTTGATCAACAGCGGGTATTGATACGCACCTTCAGCGGGTGGAATAACGCGAGTCTGCAACATAATGATCCCTTTAATCTGACTGCACGGTCGTGGCATAAAGACTGCACTTTAGTCAGCCTTGGCGGGCACCAAATCAGCCAAAGGAATGATTTGCAGAGCCAGGCAAATACTGGCTCCGAGCCAGCATTTGCCGGAAAAACTACAGCTATCAGGCTACTTGTCCTACAGCCGCTTCAGACGGAGTGCGTGGGAATACCAGCGCAGCGACGAAGGTCAGTGCCGCAAACCCGGCAAGGATCAGGTAAAGGCCGACAAAACCCTGTCGCGGTTCGACATACGCAATCAGAGGAATCGCCGTAGCACTGGCACCGAACGACAGGCAATAGCGCAAGGCGAAGACCCGCGATTGCCACTGTGGCGAAACGAAATTGGCAACCATCGCATCGTTTACCGTCACCTGCCCGAATACCACGAACATGAACGTGGCCCCCAGTGCGATCACTCCCCAGCCGTCGACGTAAGCGAGGCCCAACAGCAATGGCGCCTGGCACAGGGTCAGCAGGATAAATGGCCATTTCAGGCTGAAGCGATGCAGCACCCGACCGATACTCAACTGCGCCACGGCGCCGAAGGCATACGCCAGGCTCACCACCACACCGAGGGTTTGCGGCGAGGCGAACAGCGCGTGCAGGCGCTCCTCGAACAATTTGGGATAGGTCATGGTCGTGGCATTGAACACCACGCCACCGGTGGCCGTGGCCAGCGCCAGCACACTGAACACCATGAGCATGGAAATCCGCTGGCCCGAAGCGCCCTTGAGTGGAGCATGTGCGCGCACCGGGATCGGTTCCTCGCGGACCTGCAAGGCAAAACCGATGCCCAGCACGATGGAAACGACACCTGGCAGGATGAACGCCGAACGCCAGCCGAACTGCGCCACCAACAAACCGGTCACCAGCGCCGAGAATGCCACGCCGAGGTTACCCCACATGCCATTGATGCCGATCTCGCGGCCACGGTTTTGCGCGTACGCCACCAGCATCGCGGTGCCGACCGGGTGGTAAATCGCCGCAAATACCCCGGTCAGTGTCAAGCCCAGCACCAGCATCGCCGGCGTACTGCTCAAGCCGGTGAAGATTGCCGAGGCACCGATGCCGAAGAAAAACAGCAGCATCATCTGCCGTCGGCTCCAGCGGTCGCCGAGCCAGCCCGCCGGTAGCGAGCAAGCGCCAAAGGCGATAAAGCCGCCCAGGGACAGGCCAATCATCGCCGCGTAGTCCAGGGCAAACACCTGAGTCATGCCGAGCACGGCAGCGGGGAAAATCAGCATGAACATGTGATCGATCACATGAGCAGCATTGATGTAGCGGATGACATTTCGCGATTGATTCATGACGACACGCTATTCGTTGTGGTTGTGCCGTTATGCTAAGTTGGCAATAAATCGCATTCTTGCCATATAACTCATCGATTCAGACATGTTAGTCAGCCACTTCCTCCACGGACCGGTCAGCGCCTACCCACGCAACTATCAGGATGGCGCGCACCAGGTCCTGCACCAGCATCGCGAGGCGCAGTTTCTGTATGCGGTGTGCGGCACCATGCGCGTGGTCACCCGGCAAGGCGCCTGGGTGATTCCGCCGACCCGCGCGGTGTGGATTCCGCCCTGGGTCGAGCACGAGATTTTCATGTCAGGCGAGGTGCACATGCGCTCGCTGTTCATCGCACCCGAACTGTGCCCGGCCAACCTCGGGCAATGCTGCGTACTGGCGGTCACGCCGCTGCTGCGCGAACTGATTGTGCGCGCGGTACAGGGCCGCGCTCAGGCGGAAAACCCGTTGATTCAACAGTTGATGCTGGAAGAAATTGCCAACCTGGAAAACCTGCCGCTGCACATCCCGATGCCCGAAGACCGGCGCTTGCGCAGCATCTGCCTGGCGTTACTGGAAGCGCCAAACCATGCCCATACTCTGGAAGACTGGGCGCAACAGGTCGGCGCCAGCTCACGCACCCTGGCGCGACTGTTTCAGCAGCAATTGCAGATGAATTTCAACGCCTGGCGCCAACAACTGCGCCTGATGGAAGCCCTGCCCCGCCTACTCGCCGGGGAAAGCGTGCAGCAGGTGGCGCATGAGCTGGGATATGGCAGTGGCCGGGCGTTCAGCGCGATGTTCCGGCGATTGCTCGGCGACAATCCTCGGGAGTACCTCAACGCGCTGAATCAGCTCGGCAGTCTCAATGCATCTCGGTAAAGGCCAGTTTCACCCCGATCGCCACCAGCACCACGCCCATGGTGCGGTCGAACCAGTGGCCCATGCGCGCAAAGCCGGCGCGCACTCGCTGCTGGCTGAACAGCATCGCCACCAGGCAGAACCAGAACGCCGTGGCTGCGGCCAGGTAGACGCCATAGCCGGCCTGGATCGCCAATGGCGTATGCGGATTGATCACCACGGTAAACAGCGAGAGGAAAAACAGCGTCGCCTTGGGGTTCAGGCCGTTGGTCACGAAGCCCGAGGTAAAGGCGCCACGGGCAGTGCGCTCGCCGGCTTCCTTGTGCAGGTCATCGGTCGCCGGTTTTGCCGGTTGCGCACGCAGCGCCTTGAAGCCGATGTACAGCAAGTAGGCCGCCGCCAGCCACTTGAGGGCGTTGAACAGCACGATCGATTGCGAAACGATCAGACCGATCCCCAGCAGCGAATAACCGACATGCAGGAAGATCGCGCAACCTACCCCCAGGGCGGTCCAGGTGCCGGCGCGGCGACCGTGGGTCACCGCTTCGCGCACCACTACGGCAAAGTCCGGACCAGGACTGGCGACGGCCAGCAGGTGGATCAGGGCGACGGTCAAGAATTCTGTCCAGTACATGTAGGCTCCTTCAGGCCAAGCGTAACTATTTATTTCATCTGTTAGGCTCGGCAGATTACGCCTTCAGACCCATGCGCAAAAGGTACAGTTAATGACAAACAATCGCCGCGCGGTATTCCTCGACCATAACTCGCTGGACCTCGGTGACCTCGACCTCAGCGCTTTGCAGCAGTGCTTCAGCGAACTGCAACTGCGCTCCGTGACCACCGCGCAGAACATCATCGAACGACTGCAGGGCGCCGAAGTGGCGATCAGCAACAAGGTGCTGCTCAATGCCGAAACACTCAAGGCTTGCCCGGACCTGAAGCTGATCCTGATCGCCGCCACCGGCACCAACAACGTCGACCTCGCCGCTGCCCGCGCCCTGGGCATTACCGTGAGCAACTGCCAGGGGTACGGGACGCCCTCCGTGGCGCAACACACGCTGATGCTGCTGCTCAACCTGGCCACACGACTGAGCGACTATCAGAAAGCCGTTGGCGAAGGACGCTGGCAACAGGCCCAGCAGTTCTGCCTGCTCGACTACCCGATCATCGAATTGCAAGGCAAAACCCTCGGTCTGCTGGGTCATGGCGAGTTGGGCGGAGCCGTGGCGCGGCTGGCCGAAGCCTTTGGCATGCGGGTTATTTCGGGGCAGGTCCCCGGCCGCCCGGCACGCACTGAACGCATGCCGCTGGACGAACTGCTGCCGCAAGTCGACGCCCTGACCCTGCACTGTCCGCTCAACGAACATACCCGGCACTTTATCGGCGCACGGGAGCTGGCCTTGCTCAAGCCCGGCGCGCTGGTGGTCAACACCGCACGCGGCGGCTTGATCGATGAACAGGCCCTGGCCGATGCCTTGCGCAGTGGTCACCTCGGTGGCGCGGCGACCGATGTGCTGAGCGTCGAACCACCGACTGCCGGCAATCCGTTGCTGGCGAATGACATCCCGCGCTTGATCGTCACTCCGCACAACGCCTGGGGCAGCCGCGAAGCACGGCAGCGAATCGTCGGCCAGTTGACGGAAAACGCCCTTGGATTTTTCAGCGGTACAGCACTGCGGGTCGTCAATTGATAAACTGCCGCACTTTTTTTCAAGGAGCAGAGTATGGATCCGCGCAGTGAAGTACTGCTTCGCCAGGCCGAATTGTTTCAAGGCAACGTGCTGCTGGCCGGTTTGCCCGCCGACGACCTGTTTGGCAAATTGCCCGAGGCCCACGGCTGGTGCTGGCATGCCGGTGATCAGGCGGCGCTGGATACACGCTTCGCCGAACGCAGCCACTTCGGGGTCGAGGCACCAGCGCGCGGGTTCGACGCTGCGGTGTTGTTCCTGCCCAAGTCCAAGGACCTGACTGATTACATCCTCAACGCCCTCGCCTCGCGCCTGGCCGGTCGAGAACTGTTCCTGGTGGGAGAAAAGCGCAGCGGCATCGAAGGCGCCGCCAAGCAACTCAATCCCTTTGGCAAACCGCGCAAACTCGACAGCGCCCGGCACTGCCAATTGTGGCAAGTCACCGTGGCCAACGCGCCGGCGGCCAAAACCCTGGAAAGCCTGGCCCAGGAATACGAGTTGCCGTTGGCTGAGGGTCCGCTGAAAGTCATCAGTCTGCCCGGGGTATTCAGCCACGGTCGCCTGGATCGCGGCAGCGCCCTGCTGCTTGAACACCTGGATAAATTGCCCAGTGGTCACTTGCTGGACTTCGGCTGCGGCGCCGGCGTGCTGGGTGCAGCAGTCAAACGCCGCTACCCCCACAATACGGTGACCCTGCTTGATGTCGACGCATTTGCCGCTGCCAGCAGCCGCCTGACATTGGCCGCCAACGGCCTGGAAGCCGAGGTCCTGACGGGCGATGGCATCGACGCCGCGCCCATGGGATTGAACGCGATCCTGAGCAATCCACCGTTCCACGTCGGGGTGCATACCGACTACTTCGCCACTGAGAACTTGCTGCGAAAAGCGGCAAAACATCTGAAAAACGGCGGCGAACTGCGCTTGGTTGCCAACAGCTTCCTGAAGTATCAGCCACTGATCGAAGAGCACCTGGGGCCTTGCTCGATCAAGGCCGAGGGCCAGGGTTTTCGTATCTACCGGGCCAAGCGTGGTTGACACCCGGAATGGAAAAGAACGCTTGCCGAAAGGATTTTGTCTAGGCAGAATCCGCTCCGTCCTAGGGGAGTAGTCTCCCACGAGCGCCACGCTCGTCCGGCATGCGTCAACATACTTGGTCCGAAGACCATGGCGCATGCGACCCAAGAGTCCGCACAGACGGACCGCAGGGTTTGACAAGACCTATGACACGCACACCTTACCCGGGGCGGGAAGGCTGTACGTGTCATAGCCGTGTCGACCCGCCCCTTGGGAAAAAACCTGATGTTGGACTCATTACTCGTTCCTACCGCAATAGTTGCCTTGGCCGAAATCGGCGACAAGACGCAACTCCTCGCGCTCATTCTCGCCGCTCGCTTCCGCAAACCCTGGCCAATCATCGCCGGTATCGTTGCCGCGACCCTGGCCAACCACGCTGCGGCCGGTGCGGTCGGCGCCTGGTTCAGTACGTTCTTCTCCGATTCGGTGCTGCACTGGATTCTCGCCGCCAGCTTCGCCGCCACGGCGCTGTGGACCCTGGTGCCGGACAAGATGGATGACGACGAGAGCAGCAGCGCGCGCAAGTACGGACCGTTCCTGACGACGCTGATCGCCTTCTTCCTCGCCGAGATGGGGGACAAGACCCAGGTCGCCACGGTCATGCTCGCAGCGCAGTACCCGGAACTGTGGCTGGTGATCATCGGCACCACCCTCGGCATGCTGATTGCCAACGTGCCGGTGGTATTGGCGGGCAACTTCGCCGCCGACAAACTGCCGCTGACCCTGATCCGTCGCCTGGCAGCGTCGGCGTTCCTGGTCCTGGCGTTGATTGCGGTTTACAAGGCAATGCAAACCAGTGGGTGGATTTGAAAGCAACTGCTAGCGGCAAGCTGCAAGTGTCACCCACTTGCAGCTTGTAGCTTGCGGCTTACTTTTTAGCGCTGTTGTAGAGCGGCATAACCTTCGGAATGGCCGCCTGCAGCGACGCGATACGGCTGCTGGAGGCCGGGTGGGTGCTCATGAACTCCGGTGGAGCACCTTCGGAAACCTTGCTCATCTTGTTCCACAAGGTGATCGCTGCGTTCGGGTCATACCCGGCGCGGGCCGACAGTTCGAGGCCGATCAGGTCGGCTTCGTTCTCGTTGGCACGGCTATTGGGCAGGGTCATGCCGTAGTTGGCCACGGTATCGGCCAGCGCCAGGGTGTCCTGACCAAGGCCGAGCAAGGCGCCTGCACCCTGCTTGGCCATTTCGATGCCATAGGCCTTGGACATCGCTTCTCGCCCGTGCTCGCGCAGGGCGTGGGCGATTTCATGGCCCATGATCGCGGCGATTTCGTCGTCGGTGAGTTTCAGCTTGTCGATCAGTCCGGTGTAAAAAATGATCTTGCCGCCAGGCCCGCAGTTGGCATTGAGCTCGTCACTCTTGATCAAATTGACTTCCCAATTCCATTGCGCCGCATCCGGGCGGAACACCGGTGCCTGGGCAATCAACCGCGTGGCAATCGCCTGGACGCGTTTGGCATCGCTGCTGGTCTTGTCCAGCACACCGTTGCTGCCCGCCTCGCCGACGGTCTTCTGGTACGACTGGGCGTACATCTGGTTGACCTCATCGGTCGAAAGCATGCTGAACATCCACTGCGAGCGCTCCACGCCCACCGCACCGCTCTTGGTGGTATTGACCGACTGGCAACCACTCAGCAACAGGCTGGCGCCCAGTGCACCCACAAGCCAAATCTTGTTCATTGAATTACTCCCTGAAAACATGGCGGTATCCTAGGCGGTGGCGAATCCGCGCGCCAGATGTAACAGACGCATAACGCGGCATTTCGCCGGAGAAAACCGCTGTTCGCGCTCAACCCGGGGTCAGGCACTCAGGGGCATTGAGTTTGGGATCATTGACCAGATTGGCCAGCACCCGCTCACGCAGGACGGCAGGCTCACTGGCGAGCTGTGCCTGAAGGGTGTGCAGCGGGGTGTCGGGATTAAGCCAGGCCTCCTGGCCTGCCGCATCGAGAATCAACGGTCGACGCTGACTGGCCGCCGGCTGGGTGATCACTGCCACACTCAGCCACACCTGCTCCTGCACCGGATAGGCTTCCCAGATCGCCGCAAAAAACAGCGACGAACCTTCGCCCGGCGTCAGCCAATAAGGTCGCTTGCGCGTGGTTCCACGCCACTCGTAGAAGCCGTTGGCTGGCAACAGGCAACGACGCTGGCGAAACGCCTCGCGGAACATCGGTTGCTCGGCGACGGTTTCCGCTCGGGCGTGAGCCGGCGTCTTCGACATATCCGTCAGCCACGGCGGGGTCAGCCCCCAACGCGCACGAGCCAAGGTGCGCTGGCCGGCCTCGGCGCGCAGGATGAGTACCGAATCATTGGGCGAAATATTCCACTGCGCCCGCTGATCAGCCGGAAATCCGGGCAAGGCCGCAAACGCGGGATTCCAGCGAAACAGGGCAAAACGTCCACACATGGGTTAACACGACTCTTGATCAAACGAGCGTCAGCCTAACAGACCAGCACACCCGGGAAGCTATCCGGTTCGTCGCCGGGCAGCGGCAAGGCGGCATTGTAGGCGGCGATCAGCTCGCGGGCGTACTGCGCCTGGTCATTTTCCACCGCCAGGCCCAATAGCCCGTATATCGGCAGCTCACCTGTCGCGCCGAGCAAATCACGCCCCACCAGATGCGCCTCAACGCCTTCGCTGGCGAGCATCCCCTGAAGCAACTCACCTTCCATCAGGTTTTCCGGCTCGTAAATGCGCTGCATGGCGCCCCCTCACTCGTTTTCGCTGTGAACTTCGAGCATCCACTCCACACCATCAGTCTGCAGAACGAAGGTAATCGGCCGGCAACAGACCGGACAGTCCTCAATATAGGTCTGATCACCTGCGGACAAATCCAGCGTGGCGTCGACGTCTTCACCACAATAAGGACATTCGTAGCGCTCGGTTTCCAGCATCGCGGTCTCCCAAGTGACTTGTGCGTATAATCGCCGGTCTATTTGCAGGGCTATTTTTGTTTGAGCTGATTTTTCAGACCGTACCCTGTGTGGATTTGATCCAATCCATTACTTACCCTAGCCGTTTCCAACAAGAGAGCATGATGGGCGAATTCGATGCCATCCGACCTTACGACGACAGCGAAGTCCCAGCCGTGCTGGCACGGCTGCTGAGCGACAAGGCATTTCTAGATATCCTCACGCACTTTCGCTTCCCGCGTTTTGCCGGGGCCCTGGGCTGGATGCTCAAACCTCTTATAGCTCATCGGCTGCGCCGTGAGTTTGCCGGTGTCACGTCGGTAGCCACACTGCAGGACAAGGTCGAGCACTATGTCGACCACACCATCGAGCGCGCGACCGATGGCGTGACTTACACCGGCGTCGAGCAGTTCAAATCCGGCAGTGCCTACCTGTTCCTGGCCAACCACCGCGACATCGTCATGGATCCAGCGTTCGTCAACTATGCGGTGTACCACGCCGGCCTGCCGACGCCGCGCATCGCGATTGGCGATAACTTGCTGCAAAAGCCTTTCGTCAGCGACCTGATGCGCCTGAACAAGAGTTTTATCGTGCACCGCTCGATCACCGGGCGACGCGAGAAGATGGCGGCCTATCAGTTGCTCTCGGCCTACATCAATCACTCGATCCGCAACGATTGCCAGTCGATCTGGATTGCCCAGGCCGAAGGCCGTGCCAAGGACGGTGACGACCGTACCGAATCGGCGATCCTCAAGATGTTCCACATGAGCCGCAAGGACGAGCCGTTCGCCGACGTCATCCAGTCGCTGAACCTGACGCCGGTCTCGATCAGCTACGAGTACGACCCGTGCGACCAGGACAAGGCACGCGAACTGTTCATCCGCGCCACGACCGGCAGCTACACCAAGGCGCCCGGTGAGGACGACGTGAGCATCGCCAAGGGCATTACCGGCTACAAGGGCCGGGTCCACGTGAACTTTGCTGCGCCGATCAGCGAGCGCTTCGAGGACACCAAGCAACTGGCAACCGAAATGGATCGGCAGATCCTCGGCGGCTATCGGCTGTTCCCGGTCCATTACCTGGCGTATGCCCAGTGGACAGACGCCGATCCGCAACTGCAGGTGCCGCGCGCGGCCGAGTTGTTCCCGGCCGAAGAGCTGGTCAAGGCCCAGCAAGAATGGCAGGGCCGCCTGGACGCCTGCCCCGCGGAACACCGTCCGTTCCTGGTGCTGCAGTACGCCACACCCGTGCGCAATCAGTATCGGGTCAAGGCGGGGTTGCCGCTGTGAGGCAAGGTTCGCGATAAAAAAACGGCGCTGAATAAGCGCCGTTTTTTTTCGCCTGGATCATAGCCGGGTGCTGAGCCACGACACCATCAATGCAACGCCGAGACAGGAAAAGCCAAAGGCATAGAAAAAACGGTTCATGCGCAGGGTGGCGATGCTCGACAGGTGCAGTCGCGTATCACCTTCTTCGCGTCCGGCCTGAGCGGCGAGCGTGGCGCGCGCCTGCTGCTCCCGGCGGCGCGTCACATGCAGCAACCAGCTGCCAGGGCAGGCAAACAGCAGGGCGAGCAGGTTGATCAGCTTGGCGGGATGAGCGGAAAACAGTGACCAGAGATGCAGTGACATCGGGAACCTCAAATGAAACAGGACAAGCGCGGCGCGAATTCTACCCAAACCCGCACGTCCTGCCCGGGCTTTCCGACAAAAAACGAAACATTCGCCGGACTAATGTCCTGCGTCACAGCTTCGTCATCTAATTAGGTCAGTCTGTCGCCCCTCGAAACCGCTGACATGGAGCCTGTCATGCTGCACGCTGAAAACCAGGATCGCCTCTACCTCATCACGCCGTCCGACGAACAGCAAATCCTTGTCGGCAGCCTGGCCTTCAACGTTCAGGATCGCCATTGGCTGGTCTATTGCGCCCTTGGCGGCCACCAGCACGCCGACCTGCCGGAAACCGACCTGCTGACCGGCGTCAGCGTTCTGGACTTTTACTCCCAAGCGGCGTGAACGCCTTAAGCGCATCCAAATCACCTGTGCATGAAAAAGCCCGGTGCCATTTCTGGCCACCGGGCTTTTTCATGACTGACCGCGATTATTCGGCGAGGATCTGACCGATGGTCGGGTCCTTGAACAGGCGCGTCAGTGCATCGCTCAACACATCGCTGACCAACTTGGTGTTGGTTTCCTGGTTCGGGGCCATGCCGAAACGTTGATCCAGCGAGGCACCGTAGCGACCGCTGTAGCGGCGGTTGGCGTTCTGCACATCGGAGCGGAAGGTCGCGCCGATGGTCGCTTCAGTCACATACAGGCCTTCTTTGGGCGACTGATACTTCAGTTCCGCCAGGGTCACGGTCAACTGCGGTGCATTCATTGCGCTGGAAGTCGGGGTGAAGCCCAGCAGGCGAACGGCCGCTTCGGCCTGGGCCTGCAACTTCGGCAGGATCTGCGCGCCCTGCACGGTGATAGCGCTGGTTTCCGGGTACATGCCACCACGGGTGCCCAGGGTCGGCGACGGACGCCCGTCCACTACCCGTACTACTACAGGCTGACCGTGGCCGACAGGCGCCAATTGGGTCGTCAGCTTCGGCTCGGGAGCCAGTTGCTGCGGACTATGGGCGCAGCCAACCAGGGTCAAGCTGGTCACAGTGATCAAACCGAACAACAGGCGTTGCAACATGCGCTTCTCTCCAGAATCAGGCACAAACAGAGCGCCAGTATAGCGGTGCGCGCGCACTGCAAACCAGCAACCCTGAACAGCCGCTGAAGACTTGTGCAATGTCAGATTTGTCCGACATTGGTAAAGAGAGTGTCATGCCACACTGATAACTTCTGCACCGTCACCCGTTCGAGGGCATCGCCATGCACTTTCTCTTGTCACTGTTCGCTCCACGTCGCAAATATCGCTACTTCGCTCGGCTCGACAGCAATGATTGCTGCGTGTCGTTCAAGCACTGCCATGTACCGCCAATGGGCGAGGGTTGGGTGGAAATCGAAGAAATTCGCCTCAACTGGTTGCACCAGCCACTGCCAGCAAGCGCCCGCCTGAGCCCGCGCGTTGCACGTGCGCGGTTGCACCCGGCACTGGTGAGTTGACCGAAGGCCTAATAAAACTCATTAAACACGACCATTTCCCTGCATTTCTTCGCTACAATCTCCCCCCGATTATAAGGACGTCTCCTGATCGGGCCTCGCAGCACCGTTGATACCTGCGTATCGACACCCCCGCACCGCCCACAGAGAGCCGCCCACACAGATCGAGTGAAGCTGGCGAGCTTGCTGTTTTTCCTGCAAATCACCACTTTTCGCGAATCTGCCAGAGCTGTCATGACGCTCGGCCACTGAGCTGCGGCGCAGATAGCCCTTTTTTGAGGTTCACGTCTTCAAAAGAGCGTGAAAAAACGGGTTTTCACAACTTCACAAGAGTGTGGCGAGCAAATGAATAGTTTTGCGTCTGAATATGCACCATTAGCGTCTACAACAGCCCAACGAAACAGGACCGAGCACGCCTCGAATTCCGGAGCCTGAAGCCTGTCCGCTACGGATTTGGTTGCACAAACGGACGTATCGACCATAAGTCGAATTGTCTCTCGCGCCTTGAAGTGAGTTCATAGGAACCCTGGGGCCGGAAGCTGACGTCTGTCGAAGTTGCAAAAAATTGCGAAGATTCGGACATGGCGATTCTGGCCATGGGTGACCTGGGGCGCTATAGAGCATGCCCCGTAACTCCTGGCAGCCATGCCGACAATTTGGTGCTGCAGATTTTGGAGACGCGTTAAATGGCGCATAACGAAGCAGTCGACGTAGTACTGGTTGGGGCCGGCATCATGAGTGCCACCCTGGCCGTACTGCTCAAAGAGCTCGACCCCGCGATCAAGCTGGAAGTCGTCGAGCTGATGGATTCCGGAGCCGCGGAGAGTTCCAACCCGTGGAACAACGCCGGTACCGGTCACGCGGGCCTGTGCGAGCTGAACTACACGCCGCAGGCCGCGGACGGCAGCGTCGACATCAAGAAAGCCGTGCACATCAACACCCAGTTCGAGGTGTCGAAGCAGTTCTGGTCGTACCTGACCCGCAAAGGCACGTTCGGCTCGTCGAAGACTTTCATCAGCCCGGTTCCGCATCTGAGCTTCGTGCAGGGTGACGCAGGCGTGTCGTTCCTCAAGGAGCGCTTCAACGTCCTGAAGCAGCACCACGCCTTCGCTGATATGGAATACACCGAAGACAAGTCCAAGATGGCAGAGTGGATGCCATTGATGATGCCTGGTCGCGACGCCGGCGAAACCCTCGCCGCCACCCGCGTAATCAATGGCACTGACGTCAACTTCGGCAACCTGACCAATCAACTGCTCAAGCACCTGACCAGCGCACCCGATGCCCAGGTCAAGTACTGCAAGCGCGTGACCGGTCTCAAGCGCAACGCCAATGGCTGGACCGTCAGCATCAAGGACGTCAACAGCGGCAATAGCCGCGAAGTCGACGCCAAGTTCGTCTTCCTCGGCGCCGGTGGCGCGGCCCTGCCGCTGCTGCAAGCTTCGGGTATCGAAGAGAGCAAAGGCTTTGGCGGCTTCCCGATCAGCGGCCAATGGCTGCGCTGCGACAACCCGGAAGTGGTCAAGCATCACCAGGCCAAGGTCTACAGCCAGGCCGCGGTAGGCTCGCCGCCGATGTCGGTGCCGCACCTCGACACCCGCGTAGTCGACGGCAAGAAGTCCCTGCTGTTCGGACCTTACGCCGGCTTCACCACCAAGTTCCTCAAGCACGGCTCCTTCATGGACCTGCCGATGTCGGTTCGCGCCGGCAACATCGGGCCGATGCTGGCCGTGGCGAAGAACAACATGGACCTGACCAAGTACCTGGTCAGCGAAGTGATGCAATCGATGGAGCAACGCCTGGAATCCCTGCGTCGCTTCTACCCCGAGGCGAAAGCCGAAGACTGGCGCCTGGAAGTGGCCGGCCAACGGGTGCAGATCATCAAGAAAGACCCGAAAAAAGGCGGCATCCTGCAATTCGGTACCGAACTGGTCGCCGCCAAGGACGGTTCCCTGGCCGCCCTGCTCGGCGCCTCGCCAGGCGCTTCGGTGACCGTTTCGATCATGCTTGAGCTGATCGAGAAGTGCTTCCCGAGCAAGGCCAAAGGTGAGTGGGCAGCCAAGCTGGCGGAGATCTTCCCGGCGCGGGAAAAGGTCCTGGAAACCGACGCGGCGCTGTATCGCAAGATCAATGCGCAGAACAACGTCGCCCTGGAACTGGTTGAAGCCAGCAGCGAGACCCCAAGCTTCGCTTGATCCTCGCCGATAAAAAACGCCCCGTTTTGTTGTAGAAAACGGGGCGTTTTTTTATGGTCCGGAAAAACTTAACCGCGGGCTTTTTCGATCAGCTCGATGTAGTCCGGCGCGTTGCGCTGATCCTTGATCAGGGCAACGAAATCATTGCCATGCTCGTCCAGGCCATTTACGTCGTAGCCGGCTTCGACGAAGAACGTCAGGAAGCGCTCGAAGTCGTCGATACGCAGGCCACGATAGGCCTTGATCAGTTTGTGCAGGGACGGTGAAGTCGCATCGACCGGTTCGAAATCAAGGAACAATTTGATCTGCCCATCGCCGATCTCGTCACCAATCACTTGTTTTTTGTCTTTACGCATTGCCGACTCCAGCTCGCAGATATTTCACGGGGCGGGCAGTTTACCCCTGCGCCGGCCCAAGCCTCAACGACAGGCTTCAGCGGGCACGTACAGTGCCCGTGTGCAGGTCGGCCCAGATGTGGCCGTTGGCATAGCTGAGGAATTGGCAGTACAGCGTGTCGTTGCGCAGCAAGTCCATTAACACCCGGTACTGGGCCATCGGGTAATACAGGCTGAGGGTCCGGGTCGCGGCGTCGTAGGCCGGCTTTTTCAGGCTTTTGCTTTCGCCGTCGAAGTTCACCAGCACCTGGCTGATGCTCGCGCCCTTGTTCAGGGACTTACCCTTGAGGCGAATCAGCACCGGCGAGGTCACTGGAATCGGTTGCTGATTGGATTGGCGCTGGCTGCCTACCACCACCGAATAATCGGTGATCTGCAGCAATTGTTGCTGCTCGGGTGGGGTATCGCGCAGGCTCAGGTCGTCCGGCGGTAAAAATTGCCCGTGCATTACCGCTGGCGCGGCGGCCAGGGGCAGGCTGAAGCTCAGCAACAGGACGGCGCAACTGCGAATCAAAGGGCTCATGACGGGCTCCGG
This sequence comes from Pseudomonas sp. Pse1, assembly GCF_024519635.1. Taxonomy (NCBI): domain Bacteria; kingdom Pseudomonadati; phylum Pseudomonadota; class Gammaproteobacteria; order Pseudomonadales; family Pseudomonadaceae; genus Pseudomonas; species Pseudomonas sp. Pse1. Next base: position 52,715 of record NZ_JALJRO010000003.1, on the reverse strand, counting down.
AACGGGGCCCAGCACTGTAACAGTGTGCCGCTTGGCGTCAATCGAACTGCGCGCGCATCCAGGCGTGATACTCGGCAACACCCGACTCGCCTTCGCGCGGAGCCCAGTGCGCATGTTCACCCTCGCCCACCGGCCGATAGGGCCCGGACTTGCACTCGAACATCACGCTGTCCGCCTCCAGCACCACCAGGCCGTGATAGACCCGGGCCGGCAGGTCGACGCCCAAGGTATCGGCGCCCATCTCCAGGACACGTTTGGCCACTACCTGGCCGGCCTCGTCGAAAATCAGCACGCCGAGGCGGCCCTTGAGCACCAGCAGGGTTTCGGCCTTGTCGTCACTGAGATGGCGGTGCGGAGGGATGTAGGTCGACGGCTGCAAACCCACGGCCATGCGGTGGCAAGGCTCTTCCATCTGATGGAAGTTGTGATGCTGGCGACCGCGGGGACTGGCCGCAGCCTTCTCGGCCAGTTGCGCGAACAGGGCTTGATCAAGAAAGCTGGGCGTCGTCATGCTTACATTCCTTTAACGGCAAAAATCCCGTTGGCGTTGCGCCAGTAGCCTTTGTAATCCATGCCATAACCGAAGATGTAGCGGTCCACGCAGGGCAAGCCAACGAAGTCGGCCTTGAGGTCCGGACGCGCCTTGCGCTGGTGGTCTTTGTCGATCAGCACGGCGGTATGCACCTGACGGGCACCGGCGTGCTTGCAGAAGTCGATGATCGCGCCCAAGGTGTGGCCTTCATCGAGGATGTCATCGATGATCAGCACGTCACGGTCGATGAAAGAGACTTCCGGCTTGGCTTTCCAGAACAGGTCGCCGCCGCTGGTTTCGTTGCGATAGCGGGTCGCGTGCAAGTAGGACGCTTCGAGCGGGAACTGCAAATGAGTCAGCAGTTTGCCGGCAAAAATCAGTCCGCCGTTCATCACGCAGAACACCACCGGATTGCTCTCGGCCAGTTGCTCGTTGATGTGTGCACCGACGCGGGCAATGGCGGCCTCGACTTCAGCTTCGGTGTACAGGCAGTCAGCCTCTCGCATGATTTGACGGATATGCTCGAGATCAGCGGACATGGTGCTCTCCAAGGGGGTGGCGGATTCGGAAAAGCGAGCAAAGGTACGCATCCCGCTGCGTCGAATCAAGCGTTTCTGGACTAACGTACTGATTGTCTATAGGACAACAACCTCGGATAGATTAATCTAGGCCGGTTTTTTTGCCCGCCGCCGGAGCCTTTCCCTATGCCCATCCGTGAGATCCGCCATCCGCTGATCCGACACAAACTTGGCCTTATGCGCCGTGCAGACATTAGCACGAAGAATTTCCGCGAGCTTGCTCAGGAAGTCGGAGCCCTGCTGACCTACGAGGCCACCAAAGACCTGCCCCTTGAAACCTACGACATTGATGGCTGGTGCGGCACCGTATCGGTCGAAAAAATCGCCGGCAAGAAAATTACCGTAGTGCCGATCCTGCGCGCCGGCATCGGCATGCTCGAAGGCGTGCTCAGCCTGATCCCGGGCGCGAAGGTCAGCGCCGTGGGCGTGGCTCGCAACGAGGAAACCCTCGAAGCGCACACCTATCTGGAGAAACTGGTACCGGAAATCGACGAGCGGTTGGCCATGATCATCGACCCGATGCTGGCCACCGGCGGTTCAATGGTTGCGACCATCGACCTGCTGAAAAAGGCCGGTTGCAAGGAGATCTGCGCCATGGTCCTGGTCGCCGCTCCCGAAGGCATCGCCGTGGTCGAGAAAGCTCACCCGGATGTGACCATCTATACCGCCTCGATCGACGAAAAACTCAACGAGCACGGCTACATCATTCCTGGCCTGGGCGATGCTGGCGACAAGATCTTCGGCACCAAGCAGAAGGACGCGTAACCATGCAGGATGAGTTCAACGACCCGCTCTGGCGCCAGGTCTTGTCTGGCGCGCAGATGCTGTTCGTGGCATTTGGCGCGCTGGTGTTGATGCCACTGATTACCGGCCTCGACCCCAACGTCGCGCTGTTCACGGCGGGTCTGGGGACTCTGCTGTTCCAGCTCGTGACCGGCCGCCAGGTACCCGTGTTTCTGGCCTCGAGCTTTGCCTTCATCACCCCGATCATTCTCGCCAAGGGCCAGTTCGGCCTCGCGGCGACCATGGGTGGCGTGATGGCCGCCGGCTTCGTCTACACCTTCCTCGGCCTGGCCGTGAAGATCAAAGGCACCGGCTTTATTGACCGCCTGCTGCCACCGGTGGTGATTGGCCCGGTGATCATCTCGATCGGCCTGGCGATGGCGCCGATTGCCGCCAACATGGCCATGGGCAAGGCCGGTGACGGTAGCGAGCTGATTCATTACCAGACGGCAATGATGATCTCGATGCCAGCACTGCTGACCACCTTGATCGTGGCGGTGTTCGGCAAAGGCATCTTCCGTCTGGTGCCGATCATCTCCGGCGTGCTGGTGGGCTTTGCCATGGCGTTTTTCTTCGGCGTGGTCGACACCGCGAAAATCGCTGCGGCGCCCTGGTTCGCCCTGCCGCACTTCACCGCGCCCGAATTCAACTGGCAGGCGATCCTGTTCATTGTTCCAGTGGCGCTGGCACCGGCCATTGAGCACATCGGCGGGGTTATCGCGGTCGGCAGCGTGACTGGTCGCGACTACCTGAAAAAACCCGGCCTGCATCGCACGCTGTTCGGTGACGGCATCGCCACCACTGCCGCCGGCATGCTTGGCGGCCCGCCCAACACCACCTACGCCGAAGTGACTGGCGCGGTGATGTTGACCAAAAACTACAACCCGAAAATCATGACCTGGGCGGCAATCTTCGCCATCAGCCTGGCATTTATCGGTAAGTTCGGCGCGCTGCTGCAGAGCATTCCGGTGCCGGTGATGGGCGGCATTCTTTGCCTGCTGTTCGGTTCGATTGCTGCGGTGGGCATGAACACCATGATCCGCCACAAGATCGACCTCGGCGAAGCACGTAACCTGGTGATCGTCTCGGTGACCCTGGTGTTCGGGATTGGCGGTGTGCTGATTGGAACCGGTACCGGTCCGGACGACTTCGGCCTGAAGGGCATCGCGCTGTGCGCCATTGTGGCAATTGCACTGAACCTGATCCTGCCCGGCAACGATGGCTGGAAGAACAAGCAGCCGGATGAGCCTTTGCTTTAAGCCGTTGGATAATCCGCTGCCCCAGGGTTTTCAGCAACCCTGGGGCAGCGGGCTCAGCCTTTTCGCGGGCAAGTCGAATCGTCGCACCGCCGCTCCCACAAGAACTCCGCTGTTCAGTTTGATAGTGCCAATGGCGCCCGCTCGCACAAGCTGTTCAACGCCTTCGCCCACTGCGGGTTGTCGTTGAGACAGGGCACCAGCACCAACTCCTCGCCTCCGGCCTCGCGGAACTGTTCCAGGCCACGATCACCAATTTCCTCCAGAGTCTCGATGCAATCGGCGACGAACGCCGGGCACATCACGAGGATCTTCTTCGCGCCGCTTTTGCCCAGCTCATCAAGACGCGCCTCGGTGTAAGGCTCGATCCACTTTGCCCGGCCCAGTCGCGATTGGAATGCCACCGACCATTTGCCGTCCGGCAAGCCCAGACGTTTGGCAAAAGCGGCCGCGGTGCGCAGGCATTGCGCGCGATAACAGGTGGCAACCACTTCGGCAGGCGCCCGGGCGCAACAATTGCCATCCGCCTCGAAGCAATGACCTGGATTAAGCTTTTTCAGGTGCCGCTCTGGCAGGCCATGGAAGCTCAGCAACAGGTGATCGTAGTCCTGTTCCAGGTAAGGCTGGGCGCTGGCCGCGAGCGCCTCGATGTATTCGGCCTGATCGTAGAACGGCTGGAGAATCGAGAATTGCACGGCGAGCTTTTTCTCGCGCACCACCCGCTTCGCCTCCTCTATCACCGTGGTCACGGTGCTGTCGGCGAACTGTGGATACAGCGGCGCCAGAGTGATCTTGCGAATGCCCTGCGCAGCCAGGCGGGTGAGCACCGTTTCGATCGACGGCTCGCCGTAGCGCATGGCCAACTCCACCGGGCCATGAGTCCACTGCGTCGTCATTGCCTGCTGCAGGCGCTTGCTGAGTACCACCAGTGGCGAGCCCTCGTCCCACCAGATCGAAGCATAGGCATGGGCCGATTGCTCGGGACGCTTGATCAGGATCAGCGACACCAGCAACCGCCGCACCGGCCACGGCAGGTCAATCACGTAAGGGTCCATAAGGAATTGATTGAGGTAGCTGCGCACGTCCGCCACCTGAGTGGAAGCGGGCGAACCCAGATTGACCAGGAGCAACGCGTGATCGGTCATGCAACGTCCTATTTCAAAGGCGGCTGGACAGGTCATCCAGAGCCGCGCGCAAATCAGTGAAACGAAAAATGTACCCCGCCGCCAGCAACCGCGCCGGCGTCGCGCGCTGGCCACCCAGCAGCAACAGGGACAACTCGCCAAGGCCAACCTTCAGTGCGAAAGCTGGCATGGGCATAAACGCCGGCCGGTGCAGAACAGCGGCCAGGGTCTTGGCAAACTCGCGATTGCGTACCGGTTTTGGCGCGCAGGCATTATAGGGACCGCTGGTCGAATTCTGATGCAGAAGAAAATCAATCAGGCCGATTTGATCATCGATATGAATCCACGGCATCCACTGCCGACCATTGCCGATAGGCCCGCCCAGCCCGGCTTTGAAGGGCAGTAACAGGCGCGACAAAAAGCCGCCCTGCGCCGACAGCACCAAACCGGTTCGTATCAATACCACGCGCATGCCCAAGGCTTCGGCACGCTGTGCGGTTTCCTCCCAGGCGATGCACAACTGACTGGCGAAGTCTTCGCTGACCGGAGGCGAATCCTCGGTCAGTTCACGCTCGCCACCGTCGCCGTACCAACCGACGGCCGAACCGGAAATCAGCACCTGCGGTTTTTGCCCTCGACTCTCCAGCCAGGCCAGCAAGGTTTCCGTCAGGCTGATCCGACTGCTCCATAGCAGCGTCTTGCGCCGGTGGGTCCAGAGTCGATCGGCGATCGGCGCTCCCGCCAGATTGATCACTGCATCCACCGGCACCTCGCCCAAATCTTCCAGACGGGCAATGCCGCGCACCTGAGCGCCACACAAATTCGGCACTTGTTCCGGCTTGCGACTCCACACCGTCAAGCTGTGGCCCTGGCTCGACCAGTGCCGGCAAAGCTCGCGTCCGATCAAACCAGTACCGCCGGTCAGCAATATGTGCATGACTTGTTCCTCGCGTGGCGTTTTACCTCGATCACTAGTCTATTTTTATAAGCAGGGACGTTTCTGATCGAGCAGGTTCTATGATTAACCATAGGCCAAGTGGTCAGAACCAGAACGCTGGAAGTTATACCAAAAAATATAATTGTACAGGTTTAATCCCCGGCGTAGCCTGTAGAGAAAGGTAAACGAGGCCCTTATGACTCTACCCATTGCAATCATCGGCACCGGCATCGCCGGGCTCTCCGCCGCCCAGGCTTTGCAGAAGACCGGGTATACCGTGCAGTTGTTCGACAAAAGCCGTGGGAGTGGCGGCCGGATGTCGAGCAAACGCAGCGACGCCGGTTCACTGGACATGGGCGCGCAATATTTCACCGCACGCGATCGTCGTTTTGTTACCGAAGTCCAGCGTTGGCAAAGTCAGGGGTGGGCTGCCGAGTGGACGCCGCAACTGTACAATTTTCAAGGCGGCCAACTGAGCCCTTCGCCTGACGAGCAGACTCGCTGGGTCGGCACTCCGCGCATGAGCGCTATTACCCGTGGCCTTATCGGTGACCAGGAAGTGCATTTCGCCTGCCGGATCACCGAAGTCTTTCGCGGTGAAGAACATTGGCATCTGCAAGACGCCGAAGGCTTTACCCATGGTCCCTTCAGCCATGTGATCATCGCCACGCCTGCACCTCAGGCGACGGCCCTGCTGGCGGCCGCACCGAAACTCGCCGGAGTGGCGGCCGGGGTTAAAATGGACCCGACCTGGGCGGTTGCACTGGCGTTCGACACACCGCTCGACACCGATATGCAAGGCTGCTTCGTCCAGGACAGCCCCCTCGACTGGCTGGCGTGCAATCGCAGCAAACCTGGCCGCGACAGCAGCCATGACACCTGGATCCTCCACGCCACCAGCAACTGGAGTCGGCAACATATCGACCTGTCCAAGGAAGCGGTGATTGAACAACTGCACGGTGCTTTCGCCGAACTGCTGCACAGTGCGATGCCCGCCCCGACTTTCAGCCTGGCCCATCGCTGGCTGTACGCCCGCCCCGCCAGCAGCCATGAATGGGGGGTGCTCGCCGACGCCGACCTGGGCTTGTATGCCTGTGGTGACTGGTGCCTTTCGGGTCGCGTAGAAGGTGCCTGGCTAAGCGGTCAGGAAGCCGCACGCCGGTTGCACGAACACCTGCAGTAAAGTCGTATTTCCTCGCCAGCTGCTGACGCCCGGACAGCAGCCTCGCGAAAACCTATACAAAAAAATTGACTTGTAGACCCTTGGTTCTATGATTAAGCCATGTTGTACAGAAATATAAATCTGTACAGGTTTAATGAGAAGCCATCGATGTCCAGCGAACGCCCCAACAAACCGAAGATAGCCATCAGTGCCTGCCTGCTGGGTGCCGAGGTGCGCTACAACGCCGGGCATAAAAACTCCCGGCTGTGCAGTGAAGTCCTCCGTGACTATTTCGATTTCGTCCCGGTATGCCCTGAAGTTGCAATCGGACTGGGAATCCCTCGCGAGCCGATTCGCCTCGTCGGCGACGCACACCAACCTCGCGCCATCGGTACCGTGGACGCCCAACTGGATGTCACCCAACCGCTGGCCGACTACGGTCACCGCATGGCGAACGAGTTGGCAGATATCTGCGGCTATATCTTCATGCAGAAGTCCCCCTCCTGCGGGCTGGAGCGGGTCAAGCTCTACCATCCCAGGGGCCACGTGCAAGACGGCGGCACCCGTGGCATTTATGCCAGGGCGTTCTGCGATCGGCACCCAGACCTGCCGGTGGAAGAAGACGGACGACTCAACGACCCGGTACTGCGTGAAAACTTTCTGACCCGGGTCTTTGCCTACTCCGCCTGGCAGGAGCTGCTGCGAAACGGCTTGAGCCGCCGCAGCCTGACCGACTTCCATGCACGCTACAAATACCAGCTCATGGCCCATAACCCGGTGCAATACAAAGCCTTGGGCAAACTACTGGGCGACATGGGCACGACCGACGCCAGAGAACTCGGCCCACGTTATTTCAGCGCATTGATGACCGCACTTAAGCAGTGCGCGACCCGCGGCACCCACAGCAACGTGCTGCAGCACCTGAGTGGCTACTTCAAACAAAGCATCAGCCGCGAAGACAAACAGGAAATCCAGCACGTCATTGGCCAATACCGCCAGGGCATTGTGCCGCTGGTGGTGCCCTTGACTCTGCTCAAGCACCACCTGCGCCATCACCCCGATCCCTACATCGCACAACAGGTTTACCTGCAGCCTCATCCGGAAAATCTCAGCCTGAGAAATGCGATCTGAATGAACAGCTCATCCGCAACGCCACCGCTTACCGACAACCCCGGCGCCGACTACCAAAAGGCGCTGGACGAAGGTTGGCTGCCAATACGCGAGGTGGCTCGACTGACCGGCGTCAACGCCGTCACGTTGCGAGCCTGGGAGCGACGCTACGGCCTGGTCGTACCGCTGCGTACACCCAAGGGACACCGGCTGTTTTCCAGCGAGCATGTCCAACGCATTCAGGACGTCCTGACTTGGCTCAACCGCGGCGTAGCGGTCAGTCAGGTCAAGGCACTGCTCGACAACAACCATGCACTCGTCCCGCCGGTGGAAAACGACTGGCAACAGTTGCGCCAGAACCTGGTGCAGGCTATCGGCAAGCTGGCTGAGCGTCAGGTCGACGATCTGTTCAATCAGGCCATGGCCCTCTATCCGCCACGCACCCTGTGCGAACAACTGTTGCTGCCGTTGCTGGCTGAACTCGAACAGCGCTGGCAAGGACTGTTTGGCGCACAGATGGAGCGCACCTTTTTCCATGGCTGGTTGCGCAGCAAATTTGGCGCGCGGATCTACCACAACAATCGCCAGGTTCGCGGATCTCCGGTACTACTGGTCAATCAATCCGAAGTGCCGTTCGAACCCCATCTATGGCTTGCTGCGTGGCTCATCAGCAGTGCCGATTGTCCGGTGGAAGTGTTTGACGGCCCATTACCGGCCGCAGAGCTTGCGCTGGCAACCGACCACCTTCAAGCCCGTGTCGCCCTGCTGTATTCGAGCAGGACGAGCAACCTTAAAAACCTGGTGAAACTTCTGAACGCTTCCAGATGCCCAACGCTAATCGCCGGATCCACTGTGACTATCCACAGCAATGAGTTGTCGGCGATTACCCACGAAATGGTCAATGTGTACCTGGCTGAAGATCCCTTGTCGGCCCATCAGGTATTGATCCAGCGAGGGCTGATTTAATGTCTCGGGGAGTTTCAAGCTTGCAACTGATCTGGCTGCGCAGCGACCTGCGCGTGCATGACAACACCGCCTTGAGTGCCGCGGCGGTCCGTGGTCCTTGTGTCGCGGTCTATTTGTTAAGCCCTGCACAATGGCTGGCCCACGACGATGCACCGTGCAAGGTGGATTTCTGGCTGCGCAATCTGCGCGATCTGAGCCAGACCCTGGCCAGATTGAATATCCCGCTGCTGATCCGCGAGGCCTCGCACTGGGACGACGCTCCCCGGGTTCTGGCCGGTTTGTGTGATGAGCTTGGGGTCGAGGCGGTGCATGCCAATGATGAGTACGGCGTGCACGAAACCCGTCGCGACGCCGCCGTGCGCCAGGCACTGGAGACCGCCGGCATCGCCTGGCACAACTATCTCGATCAACTGTTGTTCCAGCCGGGTAGTGTGCTGACCCGGACCGGGACCTATTTCCAGGTATTCAGCCAGTTCCGCAAAGTCTGCTATTCGCGCCTGCATGGCAGCCTGCCGCAGTTGGTCGCACCGCCAAAAACCCAGGCCCCAACAGGCATCGACTCCGACTCGATTCCTGAACAACTCGATGACTTCCCAACGCCGAGCGCGCACTTGCGCGCCTTGTGGCCGGCAGGCGAAGCAGAAGCACAGCGCCGCCTGAACGAATTCACTGACGCTCAGATCGATTACTACAAGGACGAGCGCGACTTGCCGGCCAAGCCCGGCACCAGCCAGCTGTCGACCTACCTGGCTGCCGGCATCCTCTCACCCCGTCAATGTTTGCACGCCGCTCTGCAAAGCAATCAGGGTGAGTTCGAGAGCGGGAGCGTCGGCGTCGTGACTTGGATAAATGAACTGCTCTGGCGAGAGTTCTATAAACATATCCTCGTCGGTTACCCACGCGTCTCCCGACATCGCGCATTTCGCCCGGAAACCGAAGCCCTGGCCTGGCGTCACGCTCCTGAAGATCTGGCTGCCTGGAAAGAAGCGCGCACCGGCTTGCCGATCATCGACGCGGCGATGCGCCAACTGCTGGAAACCGGCTGGATGCATAACCGGTTGCGGATGGTGGTGGCCATGTTCCTGACCAAGAACCTGCTGATCGATTGGCGCGAAGGTGAGCGTTTCTTCATGCGTCACCTGATCGATGGCGACCTGGCCGCCAACAACGGCGGCTGGCAATGGAGTTCCTCAACCGGCACCGACTCGGCGCCCTACTTCCGCATTTTCAACCCGCTGAGCCAATCGGAAAAATTCGACAGCGAAGGCCTGTTCATCAAGCACTGGTTACCAGAGCTGGCGGGCTTGAACAAAAAAGATATCCACAACCCGGCCAATATGGGCGGGTTGTTTGGCGTGGCGGATTATCCCTTGCCGATCGTCAACCTCGGACAATCACGCGAGCGAGCCCTGGCCGCATTCAAAAATCTGCCAACCCGAATGGATGCCGCAGGTGTGCATGACTAACCTCGCGTAGCACATTACCCCTGACGTTTCAGGATGGACAATCAGCCAGACCAGGAGTGCAGTATGAGTCTGACCAGACCCCGGCGGTATTGGCTAACAGGCGCCGGCAATGGCTTGGGCGCAGCCTTGGCCGAGCAGTTACTCAAAGCTGGCGTGCATCTAGCCCTCAGCGCACGCACCGCGACGCCACTCAAAGCCCTCGCCCAGAACTACCCGGGCCAGGTGCTGGTGCTGCCCGGCGACCTGACCAACAGTCAGACCGTGCGCGAGATCGCTGAACAGATCATGGACGATTGGGGCTCGCTGGACACGGTCATACTGAATGCGGGCACTTGCGAGTACGTCGAAGCCAAGCAGTTCGATCCATCGTTCAGTGAACATGTGGTACGCACCAATCTACTCGCCAGCAGTTTCTGCATTGACGCCGCCCTGCCGCTACTGCGAGCCGGTACCGCACCGCATCTGGTCGGTATCGCCAGCCCATTGACGCAGATGCCACTGCCACGCTCCGATGCCAAAGGCAGTGCAATAGCCGGCCTGCGCCATCTGTTCGAATCCGTACGAATTGACCTGGCTCCCGAAGGCATTGAAGTGACCCTCGCCAGCCCCGGCACCGCCGACAGCCTGGTAGCCGACAACCGGGCCGACCCAGTGCCACTGAGCCTATCTGCAGAGGCGACAGCCTGTCACATCGTCGAAGAGCTCAAACAGCGCCCACTGCAGATCACTCTGCCGCCCCTATCCATGCCTGCACTCTGGCCATTGTCGGGAGGCCGCGAAGGCGTAGAGCTGGTCATCAGCAAACCCGGGAACTCCCACTTGCCGCCCCTAGACGAACAGCCGTGAACATCAGCCACAGGCAGTCTTGCCAGCCTGCCTGACGATCGAGCGTCCGTCAGGGCGTTCACACGGTGCGCGCCCACTGCCGTAGACTGGCGCCCATGAACACCATTCCCCTTACCGAAGTCGTCGACCCCGCCGTCACCTGCTCGACCTGTGCGGCCTGCTGCTGCCAGCTTGAAGTGATGCTGATTACCGACACCGGTGTGCCTGAACGTTATATCGATACCGACGATTGGGGCGGCGAAGTCATGCTGCGTCTGGATGACGGCTGGTGCGCGGCGCTGGATCGCGACACCATGCTGTGCACGATCTACGAACAGCGTCCGCTGATTTGCCGCGAGTTCGAGATGGGCGCACCTGAGTGCCTGGAAGAACGCCGGGGCATCGCCACGGCGTATAAATAGTCAGGCCTACAGCGGCATCGTGTAATGCAGGGCGTAGCTCTCGACACCGTCGTTCGGATTGCTGATCCCCGCGTTGGAGTAATGCGTGGCGCGTATCCCGACTTCGTGCCCCCCGGCAAAGCGCAGGCCGAACCCGAAGCGGTCCTCGAACTGGAAGGCCGAGCCGAGTTTGTTGTCCTCGACTTGAGTATGCGCGAAGAGCGCAACGCCGATCCCGGCTTCGACGTAAGGTTTGACGCTATCGCCGGCGAATTCGTAGACCAGCACCGGCGAGAATGACAGGCTGTGGTTGCTCGCCTCTTTGTCACCATCCCAGAACGTGTACGCCCCGCTCCAGTAGCCAGTCAGGCGCCCGACATCGGTTTGCCACCAGCTCTTGTCCCAATCGGATTGCATCCCCAGGCGATAGGTCATGGTCGAATCACTCGTCTGACCTACCCCGAACTCCACGCCCGCTGCCTGGACGCTGAAACTATTCCCCAACAACGCGGCCGCAAGCGCAGCCAGACAGAACACTTGCCTCATAGGAAACATCCTTTTTTGCGAACGACTTTTAGAGTTTTTGTTCAACAGACGCAGCAATAGAATCTCGCCCCCGCGCGAAAGTTCAGCCGAATTTCCCTGCTTGTTGAGTTCGTCCTACAGGCTGAAGCTTTGCACAACGCCGGGGTTATTCCAGAGTAACGGCAAGATATTTATGAAGTGTTGCTGGTTGCCACTGGTCCAGAATCGAGTGGCAGCTGCCGGCCCATCCGCCAGTAACTCACGCTCGGCGAGCAGGCGTTGCAGTTGCCGGGCAACGGCGGCACCGGTGTCGATCAGGCTGATGTCGGCGGGGAGCATCTGCAGCAGCAGGTGCTTGAGGAAAGGATAGTGGGTACAGCCAAGGATGATCGTGTCACAACCGGCCGCCAGTAACGGCTCCAGGTAATGCCCCAGTAATTGGCGCAAGGCCGGACTGTGCAGGTCGCCGGCCTCGATCATCTCCACCAGGCCCGGGCACGGCTGGGTGACCACCCGCACATCGGTGGCAAAACGATCGAGCAAGGCGGCGAACTTGGCGCTTTGCAGGGTCCCGGTGGTGGCAAGCACTCCGACCACACCGCTGCGGGTGGCCGCAGCAGCGGGTTTGACCGCCGGCTCCATACCAACGATGGGCCACTCTGGATAGTCACGCCGCACATCCGCGACGCCGGCCACAGTCGCGGTGTTACAGGCCACCACCAGGGCCTTGGCGCCCTGTTCGCGGAAGAATTTCGCCATCACGCTGCAGCGCTGGCGAATAAACTCCGGGGTTTTCTCGCCATAGGGAATGTGCCCGCAATCGCCGAGATACAGCAGCGACTCATTCGGCAGCAGGCGCTGGATCTCCGCCAGCACCGAGAGCCCGCCGACACCGGAGTCGAATACTCCAACCGGCGCCTCACGCATGGGTCGTACCGCAGACACTGCAACCCGGATCACGCTTGACCCGCAACTCACGAAAGCGCGTGCCCAGCGCGTCGATCAACAACAAGCGGCCCACCAGCGGCTCGCCGAAACCGGCCAGCAACTTCAGCGCTTCCAACGCCTGCAGACTGCCGACCAAACCCACCAGCGGGCCGACCACGCCGGCTTCACTGCAGGTCAGTTCGGCTTCGCTGCCGTGTCCGTACAGGCAGTGATAACACGGGCTCTCGGCGCGGCGCGGGTCGAACACCGACAATTGCCCTTCAAGGCGAATCGCCGCACCGCTGACCAATGGCTTGCGCGCCGCGACACAGGCTGCGTTCACCGCTTCACGGGTAGAGAAATTATCGGAACAGTCGAGCACCAAGTCGACGGCCGCCACTGCGGCCGCCAGCGAGTCCTCATCCAGCGCGGTGCGGTGGGCGAACAGTTCGATCTCGGGATTGATCGCGCTCAGGCGGCGGATCGCCGAGTCGACCTTGCTCATACCGACGCTGTCGGTGTCGTGGATGATCTGTCGTTGCAGGTTGGTCAGGTCGACCGTGTCGAAGTCCGCCAGGTGCAACTGGCCGACTCCGGCCGCCGCCAGGTACAACGCCACCGGTGCGCCAAGGCCACCGAGACCGATGATCAGCGCGCGGCTTTGTTTGAGTCGCAACTGGCCGTCGATGTCGACGTGCTGCAACAGGATCTGCCGGCTGTAGCGCAACAGCTCCTGATCGTTCAGCACGGCAGGCGCCCCAGGCTGATTCGCTGATGACCGCCGAGGTCCTTGCGGCTGTGTACCTCGTCAAAGCCTTGGCTCAGCAGCAAACCGCGCACTGCCTCGGCTTGATCGTAACCGTGTTCGAGCATCAACCAGCCCCCCGATTCCAGGTGTTGCGGTGCCTGGGCAATGATCAGGCGCAGATCGTCCAGGCCATCGACGCCGGCCACCAGTGCGCTGGCCGGTTCAAACCGTACGTCACCGGCGACCAGATGTGGATCGGCGGCGGCAATGTATGGCGGATTACTGATGATCAGGCTGTAGCGATGGTCCTTCAGCGAGTCGAACCAGTGACTGCTGAGCACCGTGACGTTGAGCAGATGCAGGCGCTGGCGATTGCGCTCGGCCAAGGCCACGGCCTCCAACACACGATCCACTGCCGTCACCTGCCACGCCGGACGCTCGCTGGCCAAGGCCAAAGCAATGGCCCCGCTGCCAGTACCCAGATCGAGTACCCGGGCGGGCGTGGCCGGCAACAGTTCCAGCGCGGTTTCCACCAGCAACTCGGTGTCCGGACGCGGAATCAAGGTGTGCGGGGCAACTTCCAGGTCGAGCTTCCAGAAACCCTGCTGGCCGAGGATATAGGCGACCGGCTCGCCGCTGCGACGGCGCTGCAGGTAGTCGGCAAAGGTCAGCGCGGCTTCGCTGGGGACAATGCGTTCCGGCCAGGTGTGCAGGAAGCTGCGGGATTTTCCCAGGGCGGCGGCCAGCAGTAACTCGGCATCAAGGCGTGCCGTCGGCGAGTCAGGCAGGTCGGCGGCGCGCAACAAACTGGCAATGATGGTCATTTACTCACCTATCGCCGCCAGTTGGTCGGCCTGATACTCGGCCAGCAACGGCTCGATCACGGCCTCGACGCCGCCGGCGAGAATCTCGTCGAGGGAATACAGCGTCAGGTTGACCCGGTGGTCGGTGACCCGACCCTGGGCATAGTTATAGGTGCGGATCCGCTCGGAGCGATCACCCGAACCCACCAGCAATTTGCGCTCGCTGGCGATGGCATTCGCCGCCGCTGCGGTTTGCTGATCGTTGAGTTTGGCCACCAGCCAGGCCATCGCCCGTGCTCGGTTCTTGTGCTGGGAGCGTTCTTCCTGGCACTCGACGACGGTGCCGGTCGGCAAGTGCGTGATGCGGATCGCCGAGTCGGTTGTGTTGACGTGCTGACCACCCGCCCCAGAGGAGCGGTAAGTGTCAACGCGCAAATCCGCCGGGTTGATCTCGATCGCTTCTCGCTCATCCGGCTCAGGCAGCACCGCCACGGTGCAGGCCGAAGTGTGAATGCGGCCTTGGGACTCCGTCGCGGGTACACGCTGTACGCGGTGCGCGCCAGATTCAAATTTCAGCTTGCCGTAAACGTTGTCGCCTTCAATGCGGGCGATGACCTCTTTATAGCCACCGTGTTCGCCTTCGTTTTCCGAAAGAATTTCCACACGCCAGCCACGCCGTTCGGCGTAACGCGAGTACATGCGGAACAGGTCGCCGGAGAAAATCGCCGCCTCGTCGCCACCGGTGCCGGCACGAATTTCGAGGAAGACGTTGCGGCTATCGTTGGGATCCTTGGGCAGCAGCATGCGTTGCAGATCGGCGTCCAGGGTCACCAGCAATTCTTTGGCATCGCGGACTTCTTCCACAGCCATTTCACGCATGTCCGGGTCGTTGTCCTTGAGCAGCGCTTGCGCGCCTTCAAGATCGCTTTGTACGCCGAGCAGCTTCTTATAAGCGTGTACGACCGGCTCAAGTTCGGCGTATTCCTTGGAATAAGCGCGAAATTTGGTCTGATCGGAAATGACTTCGCCATCGCCGAGCAAGGCGGTCAGTTCCTCGAAACGATCCTGGAGGACATCCAGTTTATTGAGCAGTGACGCTTTCATTGCGGTTTTTTATCCGAAGAGCTATCCGACGCCCCCTCACCGAGGGCAAAGAGTTCCTGTGCCATGGCCAGCGCATCGAGGCGGCCTTCGGCGGTAAGCTTTTTCAGTTGCACACTGGGGGCGTGCAGCAGTTTGTTGGTCAGGCCCCTGGCCAGTTGCACCAGCACTTCTTCGGCGCTGCCGCCATTGGCGAGCAGGCGCTGGGCCTTCTGTAATTCTTCATCGCGCAAGCGTTCGCTTTGCTGACGATAGGCCTTGAGCACGTCGACCGCTGCCAGTTCACGCAGGCGCACCATGAAATCATCAGCGCCGACCGACACCATTTCTTCCGCCGCCTGGGCAGCTCCCTGGCGACTCTTGAGGTTTTCCGCGACCACTTCGTGGAGATCGTCGACGCTATAAAGGTAGACGTCATCCAATTCGCCGACTTCCGGCTCGATATCCCGTGGCACGGCGATGTCGACCATGAAGATCGGCTTGTGCTTGCGCAGTTTCAAGGCGCTTTCCACCGCGCCCTTGCCCAGGATCGGCAACTGGCTGGCGGTGGAGCTGATCACGATGTCACTGCGCACAAGCTCTGCCGGGATATCCGAGAGCAACACGGCATGGGCGCCGAACTGTTCAGCCAGCAGGCTGGCGCGCTCCAGGGTACGGTTGGCGACGACGATGCGCTTGACCCCCAGTTCGTGCAGATGCCGGGCAACCAGGGTGATGGTTTCACCGGCACCGATCAACAACGCCTGGCTGCGCTGCAAATCGCTGAAGATCTGCTTGGCCAGGCTTACGGCGGCAAATGCCACGGACACCGGGTTCTCACCAATGGCGGTGTCGGTGCGCACCTGCTTGGCGGCATTAAAGGTTGCCTGGAACAAGCGCCCGAGCAACGGCCCCACGGTGCCGGCCTCGCGCGCCACAGCATAGGCCGATTTCATCTGACCGAGAATCTGCGGTTCGCCCAACACCAGCGAGTCGAGCCCGGAGGCGACGCGCATCATGTGACGAACTGCCGCATCATCTTCATGCACATAAGCACTCGCGCGCAGCTCATCGAGGCTTAAATGATGATAATCGGCCAACCAGCGCAGCACGGTATCGGCACTCAGCTGATCCTGTTCTATATAGAGTTCGCTGCGATTGCAGGTGGAGAGGATCGCAGCTTCGCGGCTGTCGGTGAGTCGGCAGAGCTGCTGCAAGGCCTCAACCAGCTGTTCCGGAGTAAAGGCCACGCGTTCGCGGACGTCTACGGAAGCAGTCTTGTGGTTAATACCGAGTGCAAGGAAGGCCATTCAAGATCGCTGATGATGTCGAGAAGCCGACAATTGTCCTACTTCGCCAGACTCAGAACAACCACCGTTGTCTATTGTCCCTATAGACAGCCCGTGAAAAGGCCGTAAAGAGATAAAGAGTGCCCCGGTTATGTTTGACCGAAGGCTTGTGTCATGATGATCCGACCGCAGGTAAGTCGTCCTCTTCCCCTATGAATAGATCTTTCGCGTTGTTCCTCGCTGTTGTCTTCCTCAGCGGCTGCCAGGCCATGGCACCCGACTCGACGGACGGTACCCCGCCGGTCGCCGGCAGCACGCCAGCCCCTGAAAAACCCAAGGTCTACAGCTCTTTCAGCGAAGACACGGTGTTCAGCCTGCTGAGTGCGGAGCTGGCCGGCCAGCGCAACCGCTACGACATTGCGCTGGACAACTATGTGACCCAGGCCATCAATACCCAGGACCCGGGCATTTCCGAGCGGGCGTTTCGCATCGCCGAATACCTGGGCGCCGACCAGGCGGCACTCGATAGCGCATTGATCTGGGCCAGAAACGCCCCCGACGACCTTGAAGCGCAACGTGCCGCCGCTATCCAGTTGGCGCGCAGCGGGCGCTACGACGACTCCATGGTCTATATGGAAAAAGTCCTGCAAGGCAAGGGCGACACCCATTTCGACTTCCTCGCCCTGTCCGCCGCCGACACCGACCAGGACACCCGCAACGGTTTGATGAAGAGCTTTGATCGCCTGTTGCAGCGTCATCCGAACAACGGTCAGCTGATTTTCGGCAAGGCCTTGCTGTTGCAACAGGACGGTGACTCCCAGGGCGCCTTGACCCTGCTGGAGAAAAACCCGCCGGAAGACGGTGAGGTGGCGCCGATCCTGCTGCGCGCACGCCTGCTGCAGAGTCTCAATCGCGGCGACGAATCGCTGCCGCTGCTGCAGAAAAGCATCCGCAAATATCCGGATGACAAGCGCCTGCGCCTGACCTATGCCCGCCTGTTGGTCGAGCAGGACCGCATGGACGACGCCAAGGCCGAGTTCTCCAGCCTGTTGCAGCAGTATCCGGAAGACGATGAACTGCGCTATTCCCTGGCGCTGGTCTGCCTGGAAGCCAAGGCTTGGGACGAGGCCAAGGGCTATCTGGAAGATCTGGTCGCCCGCGACAGCCACGTCGACTCCGCTCACCTGAACCTGGGCCGTATCGCCGAAGAGCGCAACGATCCACAAGGGGCGCTGATCGAATATGCCCAGGTCACGCCAGGCACCGACTACTTGCCGGCGCAACTGCGCCAGGCCGATATCCTCATGCAGAATGGCCGCACCGCCGAAGCCCAGAGCCGCCTGGCCAAGGAACGTGACGAACAACCGGACTACGCGATCCAGCTATACCTGATCGAAGCCGAAACCCTGGCCGCCAACAAACAGCCCGATCGCGCCTGGTCCGTCCTCGACAAAGCCTTGAAGCAATACCCCGACGACCTGAACCTGCTGTACACCCGCGCGATGCAGGCGGAAAAACGCAACGATCTGGCGCAAATGGAGACCGACCTGCGGCAAATCATCAAGCGCGACCCGGACAACGCCATGGCCCTCAATGCCCTGGGCTACACCCTGTCCGACCGCACCACGCGCTACGCCGAAGCCAAAACCCTGATCGAGCAGGCGCACCAGTTGAGCCCGGAAGACCCAGCCGTACTCGACAGCCTCGGTTGGGTCAATTTTCGCCTGGGCAACCTCGATGACGCCGAGCGCTACCTGCGCCAGGCCCTCGAGCGCTTCCCTGACCAGGAAATCGCCGCGCACCTGGGCGAAGTCCTGTGGGCCAAGGGCAAACAGCGCGAAGCCAGGCAAATCTGGGCCAAGTTCCTCAAGGACCAACCCGACAGCCCTACCCTGCGCAGCACCATTAAGCGCCTGACCGGATCCGAGACTCTTTAAAATCATGTTTTTGCGCCACTTCATTGCTTTCATCTTCATCGCCCTCCTCGCCGGCTGTGCGGGCCTTGGCCCCCGCGAATCGGTCGAGGGCCACGGCAACGCCGCGCAATGGCGCGAACACAAAGAGCAACTGACCGGCCTCGATGGCTGGCAGATTGACGGCAAGATCGGCATCCGCGCGCCAAAAGACTCAGGCAGCGGCACGCTGTTCTGGCTGCAGCGCCAGGACTACTACGACATCCGCTTGTCCGGCCCGTTGGGTCGCGGCGCGGCACGCCTGACCGGCCGCCCTGGCGATGTGACCCTTGAAGTGGCCAACCAGGGCCGTTACAACGCGCCGAGCCCGGAACTCCTGCTTGAGGAACAATTGGGTTGGAAACTGCCGGTCTCCAATCTCGCCTGGTGGGTGCGCGGACTGCCATCGCCTGCCAGCAAAAGCCGCCTGTCCCTGGACGGTAACAGTCGCCTGGCAAGCCTCGAACAGGACGGTTGGCAAGTCGAATACACGGCCTACACCGAGCAAAATGGCTACTGGCTGCCCGAACGGATCAAGCTGCACGGCAGTGATCTCGACGTCACGCTGGTGATCAAGACCTGGCAACCGCGCAAGCTGGGGCAATGACATGAGCGCTGACCGCCTGACACTGCCCTCTCCGGCCAAGCTCAACCTGATGCTTCACATTCTCGGCCGTCGTGCCGACGGTTATCACGAGTTGCAGACACTGTTTCAATTCCTCGACTACGGCGACGAAATCACCTTCGCCCTGCGCGATGACGGCGTGATTGCCCTGCACACCGAATTCGAAGGCGTCCCCCACGACAGCAACCTGATCGTCAAGGCAGCGAAAAAACTTCAGGAACAAGCCGCCTGTGGTCTGGGGGTCGACATCTGGATCGACAAAGTCTTGCCCATGGGCGGCGGCATCGGCGGCGGCAGTTCGAACGCGGCGACCACACTGCTGGGTCTCAATCATCTGTGGCAACTGGGCTGGGACGAAGATCGCCTGGCGACGCTGGGTTTGACCCTGGGTGCTGACGTCCCGGTTTTCGTTCGCGGCCATGCGGCGTTCGCCGAAGGCGTGGGCGAGAAACTGACCCCGGTGGACCCCGAAGAACCGTGGTACGTCGTGCTTGTGCCGCAAGTCTCTGTTAGTACGGCAGAAATTTTTTCCGATCCGTTGTTGACACGTAACACGCCGCCCATTAAAGTGCGCCCCGTTCCCAAGGGAAACAGTCGAAATGACTGCTTACCGGTGGTAACAAGGCGTTACCCAGCTGTAGCCAACGCCTTGAATTTGCTAGGTAAATTTACCGAAGCAAAGCTCACCGGAACTGGAAGTTGTGTGTTTGGGGGCTTCCCAAGCAAAGCTGAAGCTGATAAAGTCTCGGCCCTTCTTACAGAGACCCTTACAGGGTTTGTAGCAAAAGGAAGCAACGTTTCGATGTTGCATCGCAAGCTGCAAAGTCTGCTCTAAAGGAACCGATTACTGGGTAATCGTTGCAACAAATACAGGGGCGTCGCCAAGCGGTAAGGCAGCAGGTTTTGATCCTGCCATGCGTTGGTTCGAATCCAGCCGCCCCTGCCATTTTCCTATACTCATCCAGGTTACCCTCAGCCTTCAGGTACTGCGCGTGTCCAAGATGATGGTCTTTACGGGGAACGCTAACCCCGATCTGGCTCGGCGTGTCGTACGTCAGCTGCATATCCCTCTCGGTGACATCTCTGTCGGTAAGTTCTCCGACGGCGAAATTACTGCCGAGATCAATGAAAACGTTCGCGGTAAAGACGTCTTCATTATTCAGCCGACTTGCGCTCCGACCAACGATAACCTGATGGAACTCGTCGTGATGGCTGATGCCTTCCGTCGTTCCTCAGCGACTCGAATCACTGCGGTGATCCCTTACTTTGGTTATGCCCGTCAGGATCGCCGTCCGCGTTCCGCACGTGTGGCTATCAGCGCGAAAGTCGTTGCTGACATGCTTACCGTAGTCGGCATCGACCGTGTCCTCACGGTTGATTTGCATGCTGACCAGATCCAGGGCTTCTTCGATATTCCAGTAGATAACATCTACGGCTCCCCAGTACTGGTGGATGACATCGAAGACCAACGCTTCGAAAACCTGATGATCGTGTCCCCGGACATTGGTGGCGTCGTGCGTGCACGGGCCGTTGCCAAATCCTTGGGCGTGGATCTCGGGATCATCGACAAGCGCCGTGAGAAAGCCAATCACTCTGAAGTGATGCATATCATCGGTGATGTCGAAGGGCGTACCTGCATTCTGGTTGACGACATGGTCGACACCGCCGGCACCCTGTGTCACGCGGCGAAAGCCTTGAAAGAGCATGGCGCTGCCAAAGTCTTTGCCTACTGCACACACCCTGTGCTGTCGGGTCGGGCGATCGAGAACATTGAAAATTCCGTGCTGGACGAGCTGGTGGTGACCAACACCATCCCGCTGTCCGCTGCAGCACAAGCCTGTGCGCGTATCCGCCAACTGGATATCGCACCGGTAGTTGCTGAGGCGGTTCGCCGCATCAGTAATGAAGAATCGATCAGCGCGATGTTCCGCTAAGGGCCCTGCCCTTCTCGAACCTCTCGTTGATGAAAGCGCCCCGCCCCGGCATTCCTGTCGGGGCGGGGCTTTTTTGCCCATACCGTGTTTGGCGCTGGTCGCAAACGCCTTCCGGTAATGGCTATTTTGGAGATACAAAATGACTGACTTTACTCTGAACGCTCAAGCGCGTACTGACCTGGGGAAAGGTGCGAGCCGCCGCCTGCGTCACGCACTGAACATCCCTGCCGTTGTATACGGTGGCGACAAGCCTGCTGAATCCGTGACCATCCTGGCCAAGGAAATCGCCAAACTGTTCGAAAACGAAGCTGCCTACAGCCACGTTATCGAACTGAACGTTGACGGCGCCAAGCAGAACGTCATCGTTAAAGCGATGCAGCGTCACCCAGCCAAGCAATTCATCATGCACGCTGACTTCGTGCGCGTTGTTGCTGGCCAGAAACTGACTGCCAAGGTACCGGTTCACTTCATCAACGAAGAAGCTCCGGTCAAGAAAGGCGGCGAGATCTCCCACGTTGTGAACGAGATCGAAGTTTCCTGCGAAGCCAAGGACCTGCCTGAGTTCATCGAAGTTGACCTGGCTAACGCCGAAGTCGGCGCGATCATTCACCTGTCCGACCTCAAGGCTCCTAAAGGCGTTGAGTTTGTTGCTCTGGCACACGGCGATGACAAGGCAGTTGCCAACGTCCACGCTCCACGTGTTGCTCCAGAAGCAGAAGGCGCTGCAGAGTAATTTTACTCTGTACGCCGGAGTGACCCAGTAACATCGCGGACTGGAACGTAGCGAGAAAGCGGGCGGAACGCGGAGTTTACATCATGGTAAATGAGCACTTTTCGTCCACTTTCGCCGCAACCTCCACTTGCCGCGATCTTACTCACCACTCCAAGGAAGGGCCCCTGACGTGACTGCCATCAAACTGATCGTTGGCCTGGGAAATCCAGGCACCGAATACGAACAGACCCGGCATAACGCAGGGGCCCTTTTTGTTGAGCGCATCGCGCAAGCGCAGGGTGTCAACCTTGTGCCCGATCGCAAATATTTCGGCCTGACCGGACGCTTCTCGCATCAGGGTCAGGATGTTCGCCTGCTGATTCCCACCACCTACATGAACCGCAGCGGCCAGGCCGTGGCGGCACTGGCAGGATTTTTCCGGATCAAGCCGGAAGAAATACTGGTGGCGCATGACGAACTCGACTTGCCTCCCGGCGTTGCCAAGCTCAAACAGGGCGGCGGGCATGGCGGTCACAACGGGTTGCGCGACATCATCGCGCAACTGGGCAATCAGAATACGTTCTACCGCTTGCGGCTTGGCATTGGCCACCCGGGCGTTGCCAGTATGGTTTCTAACTTTGTCCTGGGTCGTGCGCCACGCGCCGAACAGGAAAAACTCGATGCCAGCATCGACTTTGCCCTCGGCGTGCTGCCGGATATCTTCGCCGGTGAATGGAACCGCGCGATGAAAAACCTGCACAGCCAGAAGGCCTGACTCTTATCCAAGGGGAAACACCATGGGATTCAATTGCGGCATCGTCGGCCTGCCTAACGTCGGCAAGTCCACCCTGTTCAACGCCCTGACCAAATCCGGTATTGCGGCGGAGAACTTCCCCTTCTGCACCATCGAGCCGAACAGCGGTATCGTGCCGATGCCGGACCCACGCCTGGAAGCCCTGGCTGCCATCGTCAATCCCAAGCGCATCCTGCCGACCACCATGGAATTCGTCGACATCGCCGGCCTGGTGGCCGGCGCCTCGAAAGGTGAAGGCCTGGGTAACAAGTTCCTGGCCAACATCCGTGAAACCGATGCCATCGCCCACGTGGTCCGCTGCTTCGAAGACGAGAACGTGATTCACGTCTCCAACAGCGTCGACCCGAAACGCGACATCGAAATCATCGACCTGGAACTGATCTTCGCCGACCTCGACAGCTGCGAGAAGCAACTGCAGAAAGTCGCGCGCAACGCCAAGGGCGGCGACAAGGACGCAGTGGTCCAGAAAGGCCTGCTGGAGCAACTGATCGCGCACTTCACCGAAGGCAAGCCAGCGCGCAGCCTGATGAAGAACATGGGCGCCGACGAGAAAGCGGTGATCAAGGGCTTCCACCTGCTGACCACCAAGCCGGTCATGTACATCGCCAACGTCGCTGAAGACGGCTTCGAGAACAACCCGCACCTGGACGTGGTCCGGGCCATCGCCGAAGAAGAAGGCGCCATGGTCGTTCCGGTCTGCAACAAGATCGAAGCGGAAATCGCCGAGCTCGATGACGGCGAAGAGAAAGACATGTTCCTCGAGGCCCTGGGCCTGGAAGAGCCCGGCCTGAACCGCGTGATCCGCGCCGGCTACGAAATGCTGCACCTGCAGACCTACTTCACCGCCGGTGTCGAAGAAGTCCGCGCCTGGACCGTCCGCGTCGGCGCCACCGCGCCACAAGCCGCGGGCGTGATCCACACCGACTTCGAAAAAGGCTTCATCCGCGCCGAAGTGATCGCCTACAACGACTTCATCCAGTTCAAGGGTGAAGCCGGTGCCAAGGAAGCCGGCAAATGGCGCCTGGAAGGTAAGGACTACATCGTCAAGGACGGTGACGTGATGCACTTCCGCTTCAACGTCTAACGGCATCCGTGGGATACCACGGCGCTAAATGGACCTCAAAACCCCCGTAATCACTCAGTGATACGGGGGTTTTTCGTATAGCAACAAACACCCTCCCCAGCATTTTTCAAATGCATCCTCTGATGCCCCACAAGCCCACCAGACGGGTGCCGCATAAAAAAACTTCGCCAAGCCAAACTTTGGGAAACGGACTACATACACGAAGCCCCTCCGCCCACCAGAATTCGCGCGTTTCACCCAGCCCATCCGGGCTGGCCAGGGAGCGTCGCACGAGCCGAAAAGACTCAGCCCTCCCGTGAAATACAATCGCCACCATGAGGGTGGCGAAATAAAAACCCATGGGACTCAAGCATGAAACGCATTATCAAAGCATCGATCGCACTCACTCTTGCTACTGGTGTTGCAGTGCTTTCCGGCTGTACTGGCCAGATGTACAACCAGCAAAAAAACTGCTCCTACGATTATCTGCTCCACCCGGCGGTTTCCATTTCGAAAATCATCGGAGGCTGCGGCCCAACAGACAAGCTGCCGCAACAGTGAGTTCGACAGTCGATTGAGCGACTAACTTTCGACTGAGATAGAAACCCTTCGTCCAACATCGACGAAGGGTTTTCAAGATAAAGAACCAGCCACGCCAGAGGTGCTGGCTCAGGCCTTTTTCGAGCGTGGCAGAAAGATTGCCAGCACCCCGAGCAATGGCAGGAACGAGCAGAGGAAGTACACGTATTCGATGCCGTGAATGTCCGCCAGATAGCCCAGCAACGCCGCACCAATCCCGCCAAAACCGAACATCAGGCCGAAGAACACCCCGGCGATCATTCCCACATTGCCCGGCACCAACTCTTGCGCGTAGACCACAATGGCCGAGAACGCCGACGCGAGGATGAAGCCGATCACCACACTAAGAATGGTGGTCCAGAACAGGTCGACATGGGGCAGCAGCAAGGTGAACGGCGCGACGCCGAGGATTGAGAACCAGATCACCGCCTTGCGCCCGATCTTGTCGCCGATCGGCCCACCGAAAAAGGTCCCCGCTGCCACCGCACCCAGGAACAGGAACAGGTGCAACTGGGAGCTGGCCACCGACAGGTCGAACTTCTCGATCAGGTAGAAGGTGAAGTAGCTGGTCAGGCTGGCCATGTAGAAATACTTGGAGAACACCAGCAGGCCAAGGACCACCAACGCACTGATCACCCGGCGCTTCGACAGCCCGTGCGTCGCCGCCTGGCCTTGCTTGAGCTTGAACAGATTGAGGTGATTGGCGTACCAGCGACTGATGCGGTACAGCACCAGCAAAGCGAACACCGCGAACAGCCCGAACCAGGCCACATTGCCCTGACCAAACGGAATGATGATCGCTGCCGCCAGCAACGGCCCAAAGGCCGAACCGGCGTTACCCCCCACCTGGAAGGTCGACTGGGCGAGGCCAAAACGCCCACCCGAGGCCAACCGCGCCACGCGCGAAGCTTCCGGGTGGAAGGTCGAGGAACCGATGCCGATCAACCCCGCCGCCAGCAGAATCAAGGGAAAGCTGCCGACCTGAGACATCATCAGAATACCGACCAAGGTGCAGACCATGCCCATTGGCAACAGATAGGGTTTGGGATGACGGTCGGTGTAATAGCCCACCCAGGGTTGCAGCAGCGAGGCGGTCAACTGGAAGGTCAAGGTGATCAGGCCGACTTGGGTGAAGGTCAGGCCGTAGCTGTCCTTGAGCATCGGGTAGATAGACGGCAGTACCGACTGAATCAGGTCATTGATCAGATGCGCCAGGGCCACGGCACCGATAATACGCATGACCAGAGGGCTACTTTGCGGAGTCGCGGGCGCCGCTGACGCGGCAGTTTGAGAGGTGCTGATTGCCATGAGGGTTTCCAGACAGCGGATGGGCGCAATTGCAGGTGCGACAATGTGCCATTTTTCCCTAGGCAAAGACCATCCCCTTAGCCTGCTAACGACTTTATCGGATCATTCCAAACAGGGCATTGGTCGGCTGCGGGGGCCAAAAATTGGTTTTTATCGAGGTTTGTGGGTAAGCAGTTGAAAGTGTAGAGAAATATTTTAGATTCATGCTTGACACATCATCGTCTCATGCCGATAATGCGCACCACTTGGCTACATAGCTCAGTTGGTTAGAGCATAGCATTCATAATGCTGGGGTCCGGGGTTCAAGTCCCTGTGTAGCCACCAAGTACCGATTCATAGATGCCAGCATCTATGAATCACCTCAAGAAGCCCGCCTAGTGCGGGCTTTCTTGTTTCTGGGGTTTGACACTTCCTCCTCTACAGTCAAAAGACAGCCCAGCCGTCACGCGCAGCAACCCGGTTCGTTTGCCCGATTGTCATCAAGCACTGCATGGATAATAATGAGAGATATTATCATTTGCAGCGATCAATCATGGATGCCGGGATCAAGTCGTCACCACCTCTGGATATCGAATACCTGTATGGCGAGCACCATGGCTGGCTGAAAGGATGGCTGCGGACTCGGACCGGCAACTCTGCTGATGCAGCGGACTTGGCCCAGGATACTTTCGTGCGCATGCTGACCTTGCGCCAACTACCCGTACTGCGCGAACCCCGCCATTACCTGGCAACCATTGCCCGCGGCTTGCTGATTGATAAAGCCCGTCGTCAAACCCTTGAACGGGCTTACCTGGAAGTACTGGCTGCACGTCCGGAGCCGCTTGAGGTCTCACCGGAAACTTACCATCTGATCATCGAATCGCTGCTGGCCATCGACACCTTGCTCGACGGACTGGGCGCGCGAACGCGACAGATCTTCCTCATGGTGCAGCTCGAGGGCCTCAGCTACGTTCAGGTCGGCAGGCAGTTGGGCCTTTCGGTGACGACCGTTAAAAATCATCTCGGCAAGGCGCTCCTGCAATGCATTCTGCTAATGGAAGATTGACTGGCTCGCGTCCCCGACTGCCCGCCAAGGCGCACTTGCAAACGGCAGTGCAATGGTACTTGACGCTCAATGACTCGAATGTCAGTCCTGAACAGCTCCTGGCCTGGCAATCCTGGCTTGCCGCTGATCCCGGACATGCCAGCGCATGGGCCCGAATCGAGAAACTCCAGGATCAACTACGCGGAGTTCCACAGGATGTGGCGCTGCCCGTGCTGTCCCAATTGGGTGTGCAAAGGCGCCAAGGCCTCAAACTGCTGGTGTTGTTGAGCGCAGGGGCGGCCACTTTCGCCGGCTATCGGAGCTCTCCCTACAGCGCGGATCTGGCCACACGCACAGGGCAGCGACGCCTGGTGACGCTGTCCGATGGCAGCCGTCTTGAGCTGAACACCGACACTCGCGTCGATATCGCATACGGTCCCCAGGAGCGCCTGATCATTCTGAACCAGGGCGAGATTCTTCTCACCACGGCTGCAGACCGCCCCTCCAGTCGCCCACTGTCAGTCGAAACACCCCATGGGCGGATACTCGCGCTCGGCACCCGCTTCGACGTACGCCTGCATTCGGGCTTCAGTACCGTCGACGTACTTAGCCATAGCGTTGAGGTGCGCCCCAAAGACGCACCACAGCAAGCGCGGCGCGTCGAGGAAGGTCAGGCCCTGACCTTCGGCGTCTCGCAAGTAGGCAGCCTGCGTCCGGCACCTCCCGGAGGCAGTAGTTGGACGCAAGGTCTGTTGGTTGCCAACGACTGGCGCCTGGTCGATTTTGCCCGCGAACTGGCTCGCTATCGTGCCGGCCATCTCGGATGTGCCGATAACGTAGGAGACCTGAGAATCTCCGGCGCGTTTCGCCTGGATGATATCGACGGTGTCCTGGATAACCTGCAGATTTCTTTACCGGTCAAGGTACGTCGTTTCTCAAAGTATTGGGTGCGGATAGAGGGGTAGTCGACCCGTCCTTCGATCAACAAACGCATAACTGGCCTTGCCGATTACTTATTTCGTACGGCTCATCAGTAGAGCGGTCAATCAGCCGCCTTTACTGCCACGGGATAGGAAGTATTGCATGAGCCACCCACGTCACCTGCACCAACCGGCCTTGCGGCTGAAGCTCGGTTCCACGCTACTGAGCATTGGCCTGAGCGCAGCGCTGGGCGCCACCCCCCTCGCCCCACTCGCCTGGGCGCAACCCGCCACAGAACAGCTCGAATACAACATCGCGGCCGGACCACTGGGTACCGCCCTTAGCCAGTTCGCCGCGACCAGTGCCGTGACCTTGTCGTTCGCCTCGACGCAAACCCAGGGCTTACTTAGCCCGGGTATCCAGGGCCGATATTCCTTCGACGAAGGCATTGCCCATCTGCTGGCCAATAGCGGGTTGCAGGTACGCCAGGAGGGGGTGGACCGTTACAGCCTGATCGAGACGCAGGGTGGTTCGACGCTGGAGTTGGGCGCAACCCATATCAAGAGTGCCGTTCTGGGTGCCACGACCGAGGGCAGCGAATCCTACACCACAGGCCCCATGCAGACCGCGACCAAGCTGGCCCTGACCGCGCGCGAAACACCGCAATCGGTCTCGGTAGTCACTCGCCAGCGTATGGACGACCGCGGCATGCAGGACTTGCACGACGTCATCAAGGACGTCCCCGGAGTCACGGTGGAAAAGGACGGACCGGAGCGCCCGACTTACTACGCCCGCGGTTTTCAGGTCGACAACATCATGTACGACGGCTTGCCGACCACGGTGTCCAGTTACACCGCCCGGGACACCATCGCTGCGGCGGACACCGCCATGCTCGATCGGGTCGAAGTGGTGCGCGGCGCCACCGGCCTGATGAGCGGCTCGGGCAGCCCGTCAGCCGCGATCAATCTGGTGCGCAAACGTCCAGGCCACGAGCCCCAGGCCAGCATGACCGCCAGTGCCGGTACCTGGGACAACTACCGCGCCGAGGTGGACGCCTCCAGCCCCCTGAACGACAACGGCAGCCTGCGTGGCCGCACGGTCGCCAGCTATCAGATCAAAGACAGCTTTCAGGACGTCGTGAACAAAGAACACGCCCTGTTCTACGGTATTGGTGAAGCCGACCTCAGTGACAGCACCACCCTGACCCTGGGCGCCTCTAACCAGAACCTCAACAACAACACCGCCTGGGGCGGCGTGCCCACTGCCAGCGATGGTGGCGACCTGGGCCTGCCGCGCTCCACCTACCTGGGCAACGACTGGGGACGCTGGGATCAGGACAATAACAGCGTCTTCGGTGAGTTGGAGCACCACTTCGACAATGGCTGGAAAATGCGCATGGCGGCCACCAAGATGTGGTCAAAGCTGGATCTCCTGGCATCCTATGTCAGTGCCGGCGCCGTTGACGGCACATACAACCAGATGACGGGCAAGTTCAAATACACCAACGACCAAACCAGTTACGACATGTTTGCCAACGGGCCTTTCCAGCTGTTTGGTCGAGAACATGAACTGGTGGTGGGCGCCAGTCGCCGAAAGGAAAACTTCAGCGGTAACGGGACCACGGTGCTGTCGGCGTCGAATGTCGACATTTACAACTGGAACCCTCACATCACACCCATTCCCACCTTCAACATGGGAGCCTGGCAACAGCAGAGTGAAACCGAACAGACCGGAACCTATATCACCGGCCGTTTCAGCCTTGCCGATCCGCTGCACCTGATCCTTGGCGGACGCCTTGACTGGTATGACTACGAGATCCAGAACTCCAGCAACATCGTCGGCGTCAACCCGACATCCAGCCAGTACGATGTCACCCGCAACCTGACCAAGTACGCCGGTCTGATCTACGACCTCAATGACACCTACTCGGTGTATGTCAGCTACACCGATATCTTCACCCCGCAAGGTGTAGTGGATGCCGATAACAAAGCGATCAAACCGATCGTTGGCAAGAACTACGAGGCCGGCATCAAGGCCGAGTACTTCAACGGGGCGTTGAACGCCAGCGCAGCGATCTTTCGTATTGACCAGGAAAACCGTGCTTCGGTGATCAACACCCCGGGGGTCTGTCAGGCACCGGCAGGTGTCTCTTGCTACCAGGCATCAGGTGAAGTGCGCAGCGAGGGTTTGGAACTGGAGGTCAGCGGTGCACTGACTGAGAGCTGGCAAATGGCGGCTGGCTACACCTACAACTCCGCCAAATACCGCAAGGATGCCAATCCGGATAATGAAGGCCGACTGTTTGCCAGTGACCTGCCCCGCCACCTGTTCAAGGCCAACACCACGTACACCCTGCCGGGAGCGCTCGAGCGCTGGCGTATTGGCGGCGGCCTCACCGCGCAAAACACTATCTACAACAAAGGCACCGGCTACCGCATCGAACAGAAGGCCTACAGCATCGTTGACCTGATGGCCGGCTTCAAAGTCTCGGAAAACATTGACCTGCGCTTGAACGTGAACAACCTGTTCGACAAGAAGTACTACCAGAGCATCAACAGCAACACCTGGAATGCTTTCAACGTTTATGGCGATCCACGCAACGCCATGATGACGGTGCGCTGGTCGCTGTAAGGACGCCTCGACCTGGTGGACATAAGCCGGCTTACCGAAAGGTAGCCGGCGCTTGTGACACGTTATCGGCAAAGCGCCAGCCACGCCTGGCGCATCAAAGGTTCGGCAAAGCCGCCAGCGCCTTGTCCCAGATCTGCCGGGTACGCACCCAGGTCAATTCCTGCCAGTCAGGATCCGCCGGATAGAACTGCTCCAGCAGCCCAAGCTTGATCTCGCGCCCCACCTCGTCCAACGGATCGCCGTGCAGGTGCAACCAGTGATCGTCGCGCAGATGCTCATGCACCGCTTGCGTGGGATAGGTCCCGCACTCAATGACAAACGGCATCAGACGTGTGTGTGGCAGCGCGTCGAGCAGCGCTTGTGAGGTGTAGCCGGTGGCTGAGGCGGCGATTCCGGTTTCGCTGTGTTCTGCAGTACCGGTCTGCACGGTGTACAACCATGGACCGTAAAGCGCCTGGGCCTGGGCCAAAGCCGGATACACCGCCTGGCTCACGGTCAACAGCATCGGGTGGCCGTATTCACCGGCCCCGGTATGCAGGTCGAAGCACATCGCGACTTCCGCGTGCGCCAGATGGGTGTCGATGATCTGGTGCAAGGTGCGGTTCGACCAGCTCGCCTCGAGACCGCCGTAAAAAAAACCGTCGGGATGACTGTGCTGACCGCCTTCGACAATCGACATCACCGCCGGCCAGCCCTGCGCCTGCAACTGTTCGGCGAGCAGATCATCGGCACGTTGGCGCTGGGGTCCACGCAACTCGGTAAAGTCGTAGATGCCGTGCAGTGCGGCGTAGGCCTGATTGTCCGGGAGTGCTGCGGAAAAATTCAGCTGATTGCGGTTTAGGTCGATGTTGTCTTCGTTGACTCGACGCAGCCATGCCGTGCCCCACGGGTTAATCAGATGAATCACCACGACCGCCACATCCTCAGGCAGCGCTGAACACCCAGCCAGCCCACTGAGCCATTTGGCCTGGCACTGCGAGCCGTAGTAGCCCTCAACGCCGTGAGTGCCGCTCAGGAGCACCAGCAGGCGTTTGGCGGCGGGATCGCCGAGCACCGCCACATCAGTGCCCAAGTCCTCGCCAAACGGCCCCTTGAGCGGATGGGGATAGTGGGTCAGGCGGGCACCGACGGCAGCGACCGTACTGAGGAATTGCGCACGCTGGTCGGCGAAATTGAGATGGTCTGGAAACACGCTGGGCATATCGACCTCTTGTTGTTTTGGGTGTGGTTCAACTCCCTATGACACTACAGAGAATTCCCCGGTGTATGAAGGACTCAAACCTCTTATCCGTAGGCCAACCGCATAAGGCCAGCGTTGCGGCGCACTCCTCACGCCGATACAGTCGCCAAATCTTTTATCCCATGGACGGAGTGCCACGTGTTCCCTGCTTCTCTCTTGCACACTTATCGCCTTGGCGCCCTGTCGTTGATCGCCGGTACACTGGCGCTCGTCGCCTGTAACGCCCCGCCCGCCTCGACCACCGTCAGTGCCCTGCCCACGGCTCCGGAAGTCGCCTCGGGCTATCGCAGCGACCTGCATACCCAAAATGCCACCAAGCACATGGCCGCCGCCGCCAACCCGTTGGCTGCCGCTGCCGGCCGCGAAATGCTGCGCCAGGGCGGTTCGGCCATTGATGCGGCAATCGCCATGCAGGCTGTATTGACCCTGGTCGAGCCGCAATCTTCGGGCATCGGCGGCGGTGCGATGATCGTGCTCTGGGACGGCAAGGCCGTGCGCACCTACGATGGCCGTGAAACCGCACCGGCGGGCGCCAGCGAGACGCTGTTCCTGCAAGCCGATGGCAAACCCATGCCGTTCCCTCAGGCACAGATCGGCGGCCGCTCGGTGGGCACGCCCGGCGTCTTGCGCGCCTTGGAAATGGCCCATCGCCAACATGGCCGCCTGCCCTGGGCAACGCTGTTTGAACCTGCCATCGCCCTGGCGGAAAAGGGCTTCGCGATTTCGCCGCGTTTGCACACCATGATCGCCTCCGATCCGGCGCTGCCAGCGTCGCCGGAAATGTCCGCGTACTTCCTCAATGCCGATGGCAGCCCAAAAGCGATCGGCACCCTGCTGCAGAATCCGCCGCTGGCCAAGGTCCTCAAGCGCATTGCGACAGAGGGGCCGGACGCGCTCTATCAAGGCCCGATCGCCGACGAAATCGTCGCCAGAGTTCAGGGCAGCAGCAACCCGGGCAGCCTGTCCCTCAGTGACCTCAAAGGCTACCAGGCAAAGGAACGCGCACCGCTGTGCACGGACTACAAACGCTGGCAGGTGTGTGGCATGCCGCCACCCTCCTCAGGCGGAATTGCCGTGGCGCAGATTCTCGGCACTCTCCAGGCGCTGGAGGCACGCGACAACCGCCTGGCCCTGGCCTCCATGAAACCGCTGAAGACGGACAAGCCGGCCGGCATCGAGCCGCCGGCCGAAGCCGTCCACCTGATCGCCGAAGCCGAGCGCCTGGCCTACGCCGACCGCGCGCTGTACGTTGCCGACAGCGATTTCGTTCCGGTGCCGGTGGCCGGTCTGGTGGCACCCACCTACCTGGCCAGCCGCGCCGCGCTGATCGGCGAACGCAGCATGGGCAGCGCCCAACCCGGCACACCGCCGGGGATTGAAGTGGCCTATGCCACGGATCGCTCGCCGTTGCGTATCTCAACGTCCCAGGTAGTCGCAGTGGATGACTTGGGCGGCGCCGTGTCGATGACCACCACCGTGGAAGCCGCCTTCGGTTCGCACCTAATGGTCCAGGGTTTCATGCTCAATAATCAGCTGACCGACTTTTCCTTCATCGCCCGCGAGAATGGCCTGCCAGTGGCCAACCGGGTCGAGCCCGGCAAACGCCCGCGTAGCTCCATGGCGCCCACGCTGATCTTCGATCGGCAAAGCGGCGAACTGGTGGCCACCTTGGGTTCGCCGGGCGGCTCGCAGATCATCGAGTATGTTGCCAAGTCGACGATTGGCCTGCTCGACTGGCAACTCGACCCTCAGGCAGCGATCAGCCTGCCCAACTTCGGCAGCCGCAATGGGCCGACCGAACTGGAACGCGGCCAATTCAGCCCGGCGCTGATTCAGGCACTCAAGGACAAGGGGCACGTGGTCAACGAGATCGACATGACCAGCGGTACCCAGGCCATCGTTCGCGTGCGTGATGCCCAGGGCAAGGCGTCCTGGGCCGGTGGGGCCGATCCGCGGCGTGAAGGTGAAGCCCTCGGCGATTGATCGCGATCAGGTCGCCAGGCGCAGATGAATCAGGGCCAGACGTCGGCCCTGTTTGTCCTGGCGCTCTTCAATCGCATAGGGAACGAAGCCCAGTTTCGGATAGAGCAACAGCCCCGCCACATTGCTGTTGAAGCACGACAACGTCACTTCACTGGCCTGATGGCGAGTCCGCGCGATGTCGATCATCTGCTCGATCAGGAGCGCGCCAATGCCCTTGCCCCTGATCGCGGGATCGACAATCACATTGCCGATGGTGCAGGTACCCGCCTGCTCCCATTTGTAGAAGTTGGCGAAGCCCACCACCACGCCGTCGAACTCAATGACCGTCGAATCCGATCGCTTGTCGACCGAGGCCTGCAATTGCTCCTCGGTCAACGGCCAGGTAGCGGCGGGGAAGAAGAAAAACTGCTCTTCCTCGGTGCGGGCAAAACTGCAGATGCGCGCAATATCCTGCGCCTGTACGGTTCTGAAGGTGACGCTCATGGTTGGCTCTCCCTATCCTTGTTGCGGCTCGACACTATGCAGCCTCACGTTCTACCCGAGCTTGCGTAGATCAATCAAGCCGTTGGCCGGCTGACAGCCGGCCTGTCGCTGCGCTACCGTGTAGACCATGACCCACGGCGTCAACGAAGACTTTCCATGAACAAGCTCCCTGCCCTCACCGACTGGCTGCATCGCGCCCCTGAAACCGCAGGACTGGAGCGTATCGAAGCGTTTTTTGCCGGGCACGGCTATGAACTGCACCGCCACGACACCTACGCCATCGGCCACACCCTGGCCGGCGTGCAAAGCTTTCAGTACCGCGGCAGTTGGCGCCACAGCCAGCCGGGCAGCACCATGGTGTTGCACCCGGACGAGGCCCATGACGGCGAGGCCGGCACCGAGGAGGGTTTCAAATACCGGATGCTCTACGTCGAACCGGCACTGATTCAGCAGATGCTCGGCGGCCAGCCGCTACCCTATATCAAGACCGGGATTTCCAGCGATCCGCGCCTGTTCGCTGCTGCCGGTGCACTGCTGCACAGCATCGACCGCCCGCTCGATCCGCTGGAGCAGCAGGACGCGCTGTTCGACCTGGCCCAGGCGATGAGCCAGGTGTCGGGCAACCTGACGCGGCACAAGCGCTTCGACTATCTGGCGGCAGAGCGCGCCCGCGAATTGATTCACGGCGCCCTCGATCAAAACGTGACGCTCGACCAATTGGCCGAACACAGCGGGCGCGACCGTTGGAGCCTGTCCCGCGACTTTCGCCTGCTGTTCGGTACCAGCCCCTATCGCTACCTGACCATGCGCCGTCTGGACTTGGTGCGTGCGCTGCTGATGCAGGGCGAGTCGCTGACGAACGCTGCGCTGATTGCCGGGTTCAGTGACCAGAGCCACATGACCCGGCAATTCGGTAAGACCTACGGCCTGTCGCCAGCGCGCTGGCTGAAAATGCACCGCGCCTGAGCCACGCACAATCGTGCAAGAAATGCCCAGACGCCGCGACTAATCTGGGCTCGCCATCCAACCGAGCGAGCCTTGCCATGACTGCCTATCAAAGCCTGAATTTCAGCGACAAGCTGCATTTGCTCAACGAGCACTGGTCGCCGCGAGTCATCGCCGAAATGAACGACTACCAGTTCAAGGTGGTGAAACTGCTGGGGGAGTTCATCTGGCACGATCACCAGGATACCGATGAGACCTTCATCGTCCTCGAAGGCCAGTTGCGTATCGATTTTCGTGACGGCCAGGTACTGGTGAATGCGGGTGAGATGTACGTGGTGCCCAAGGGCGTGGAGCACAAACCCTTTGCCGAACAGGAAGTCAGCCTGATGCTGATCGAACCCCGGGGCGTGCTCAACACCGGTGCTGAAGGTGGCGCACGCACGGCGCAGAATGATCAATGGATCTGACCCTGCACGCCACTTGCTGACTCACTCAGCGTCGAGGTGCCTGCCGGTCACGGGCTCACCGATGGTGAGGAAATGCCCGCCCGCCACATGATGCAACGTGCGCAACTCGTCGCGCCCTTCGAAGTGCCAGCGGCCATCGCTGAAAACCCGCTCGTCGGCTTGCGCGGCGATCACTTCGGCGAGAAACAGGTCGTATTGCTGATGATTGTGCGGTTCCGGCAGCAGCCTGCATTCCAACCAGGCAACACAGCCCTCAAGCATTGGCGCCGCGAGTTGCTCGCCGGCGAAGGTTTGCAGGTCATAGGCCTGAAACTTGTCCTGCTGCGCGCCGCTGGTCGAGCCGACAGTCTGCACGATATCGGCCTGGGCGGCACAGGGCACGTTGAGAACAAAGGTACCGGACGCTTCCAGCAATTGGCGGGTCCAGGTGGACTTGTCGAGTACCACGGCGATCTTCGGTGGCTCGAAGTCCAGCGGCATCGCCCAAGCGGCAGCCATGATATTGCGCGCGCCCTCGTGGGCAGCACTGACCAGCACCGTCGGCCCGTGATTGAGCAGGCGATAGGCCTTGGACAGTGGAACCGTACGGCGATGGGAACTGCTCATGGGGCGTGCATCTAGCAATCAAAAAAATTGTAACGCTATCTCAAAGACCTGCCCCTGACCACCCGGCGGCGCGTCCGGATGCGCCTCAGCTCGACAGCTGGCTGGTGAACTGGCCAATCGCATCCACCACCTTTTGCGCGCCATCCTGGATCTCGACGATCACCGTGCCCGCCTCGGCCGCCAGCGCCAGCCCGTGTTCGGCCTGCTGCTTGCCGTCGCTCATGAGCACTACCGCGTCACGCGCCATGTCCTGGTTTTGGCGCACCACGCCGACGATTTCATCGGTGGCCTTGCTGGTGCGCGATGCCAACTGTCGAACCTCGTCCGCCACCACCGCAAAGCCGCGCCCCTGTTCACCGGCCCGGGCCGCTTCGATAGCCGCGTTGAGCGCCAGCAGGTTGGTCTGCTCGGCAATAGCGCTGATGGTCTTGACGATGCTGCCAATCACCAGCGATTGCTCGTTCAGCGCCTCGATGCCCTCGCCGGCCTGCTGCATGTGCCGGGCCAGTTCGCGCATCACGTCGACGGCCTGGGTCACGACCGTCGTGCCACGCTGCGCACAACTATCAGTCTGCAACGAAGTGCTGTAGGCAATGTTCGCGGCCTCGGCAACCGCCTGCTCCTGCAGAACCTGTTCGGTAATCACGGTGGCGAACTTGACCACCTTGTACAGCTTGCCGTTGGCGTCGTGCACCGGGTTATAGGACGCCTCGAGCCACACCACGCGGCCCTGGCTGTCGACCCGCTTGAAGCGATCGGCGACATATTCACCATTGTTCAAGCGCCGCCAGAACTCCTGGTAAGCGGCGCTGCCGGCCTCCTCGGCGTCGCAGAACTGGCGGTGATGCTTGCCCTTGATCTGCGCCAGGCCATAACCCATGCCGTTGAGGAAGCGTTCGTTGGCAGTCAGCACATGGCCGCCAAGGTCGAATTCAATCACGGCCGTGGAACGGAGCAACGCGCCAATCAGGTTCTCGTGCTCACGCGAGGACTCAATCGTGCGGGTCAAGTCACTGGAGTAAATCGAGATGTGCCTGATTTTCCCCTCTGCGTCCCGTATCGGTTGCGCGATCGAGCGCAGCCACGCTTCCTTGCCATTGCCGCGCAGCAGGCGCACTGCACCGGCGAAGTGCTCGCCACGGGTCAGGGCATGGCGAAAGCGCAGATGAAACTCATCGTTCTTGACCTGCGCCGGAACGATTTCCTCGATGTGGCGCCCCAGCAGTTCGCTGTCCTTGTAAATCATCTCTTGGGCAAAGTTGGGATTGATCGAGCGCACCCTGCCATCCGGGTCCAGGGTCAGCACCAGCATCTCGCTGTCGAGACTTTCCTTCACTTGCTTGAGGCTGGAAAGTTCCTCGCGAAGAGCCGACAGCTCCTGCTTCAAACGTTTATTGAACATGGGGGATATACCGATGGGCAGGATTGAGTGCGGGGTTCTACATTGCCATCGGCCTTGTACAACTTTTCTGAAGGACTTTGTCAGCCTATACAAGAAAAATAGTTTGCCGTGGCGCTATAGTCAGCGCTGCCCCCACACCCTCAGGAGAAACGCCGTATGGATCAATCACGCAAAACACTGTTTGAAAGTTTCGCTCAGGAGCTGGGGCATCGCTTCGACGGTGAGATGCGCATTGGTGGCAACTACGTGCCAACTGTACGTAACGGTAACGAGATCTACATCAGTGGGCAGATTCCACGTATCGATAATACGGTGATGGTGGTGGGTCGCGTCGGTGCCGAAGTGTCCCTCGAGCAGGGGCGATTGGCGGCGAAAATTTGCACGATGCGCGCCCTGGCCGTCCTCACCCAACAGCTGGGCGACCTCGAGGGCATTGAGAGGGTCTTGCGGATCAACGTCTACGTGCGCAGCGCCGAGGACTTCACCCAGCAAAGTGAAGTGGCCGACGCCGCCTCGGAAGTGCTCTACGGGGTGTTCGCCGAGGCCGGCGTGCACACGCGGACCTCGGTGGGGGTGTATCAACTGCCCAAGGGGGCGGCGGTCGAGGTCGACATGATTGTCGCGCTCAAACCGGCAAGCTGATATCCCTCAGGAACAGCAGGTCGCGCCTGTCGGCTGGCTGACCAGCGGCAGGCGCGCGCCGAAATACAGCGCAGCGCCCATGCCCACGGCGCCCATCACCGCGCAGAAGATCACGCAGATCCATGGGCTCCACGGCATCAGTCCGATCAGCAACAGCGGCGTGATGCTGGCCCAGATCGCGTAGGCAATGTTGTAAGTGAAGGAGATCCCTGACACGCGAATCCGCGCCGGGAACAGGTTCACCATCACCGACGGCACCGCCCCCACCACCCCGCAACACAAACCGGCGATCACGTACGCCAGCGCCACCCACTGCCCCCCACCGATCAGGCTGGCGTAGAGCACGCCGATCCCCAACGGCAGCAGCAGGCTGTAGAGCATGACGGTGCGCCAGGCGCCGAGGCGATCGACGATGAGGCCGGCGATCACGCAACCGATATTCAGAAACACAATGCCCAGACTGCTGAGGGCGAAGGTGTGGCTGGCGGTCATGCCAAAGGTTTTCTGCATCATGGTCGGGGTGATGACGACGAAGGTCACCACTGCCGAAGTCAGGACGCAGGTGAGGATGGCCGCGGGCAGCATCGCCAGGCGGTGTTCACGCAACACCGTGCGCAACGGCAGCTCGACGTGCGTCTCGCGACTGGCCTGCAGGGCCATGAATACCGGGGTTTCATTGAGCCAGCGGCGCAACCAGACCCCCATCACGCCAAACACCCCACCCAGCAGGAACGGGTAGCGCCAGGCGTAATCGAGAATTTCCGCCGGGGTGAACATCTGCGCCAGCAAAGTCGCGGTCAGCGCGCCGATCAGGTAGCCGAAGGTCAACCCGGCCTGCAGGAAACCCAGGGCGTAACCACGGTGCCCGACAGGCGCGTGCTCCGCGACGAAGGCCCAGGCGCTGGGTACTTCACCGCCGACGGCGGCGCCCTGGAATACCCGCAGCAACAGCAACAGCAAAGGCGCGAAATAGCCGATTTGGGCGTAGGTCGGCATGATCCCGATGAGCAGGCACGGCAGCGCCATCATCAGGATGCTCAAGCTGAAGACCTTCTTGCGCCCCAGGCGGTCGGCAAAGTGCGCCATCAGGATCCCGCCCAGCGGTCGGGCCAGGTAGCCGGTGACGAAGATCCCGAAACTCTGCAGCAGGCGCAGCCACTCGGGCATTTCCGGCGGAAAGAACAGTTGGCTGAGGGTCAGGGCGAAAAACACGAAAATGATGAAGTCGTAGATTTCCAGGGCCCCGCCCAATGCCGCCAGGCTCAAGGTCTTGTAATCAGACCGGGAGAATGGCTTGGGTCGAGTATCGGCAATGGCAGTCATAAGCAGGCTCGAGAACTGGAGAAAAAACACGGCGCCCATGGTCTACGTAAAAGGGCTCCCGGACAAGCCGTTAGACCATAGTCCCAATTTCACGATGCACAACCGCAAACGCCTGTGGATTGATTTATGGTTGAAGTCTGACCGAACCGGCCCAAACCGCCTGATCGGCACCACAATAAACATAAAAATGAGGTACTTACGTGTCCCTGGAAATTGCAGATAGTCGTTCCGCGCGCTTTGCCCTGCGCTGCTCGAACTTTGCCGAGCGCTGGTTTCCCGACTCCTGGGTATTTGCCGCGCTTGCCGTGATCATCGTTGCACTCGCCACCCTGGCGATGGGCGCCAAGCCCACGGATACCGCCATGGCCTTCGGCGACGGTTTCTGGAGCCTGATCCCGTTCACCATGCAAATGGCCTTTGTGGTCATCGGTGGTTACGTGGTCGCCAGCTCGCCTCCGGCCGTCAAGTTGATCGACCGCCTGGCACGCATCCCGAAGAACGGCCGCTCGGCCGTGGCCTGGGTGGCATTGATCTCGATGGTCGCCTCGCTGCTCAACTGGGGCCTGTCGCTGGTCTTCGGCGGGCTGCTGGTGCGGGCGCTGGCCCGGCGTACCGATTTGCACATGGACTACCGCGCTGCCGGAGCCGCGGCCTACCTGGGTCTTGGCGCGGTCTGGGCCTTGGGCCTGTCGTCTTCAGCGGCCCAACTGCAAGCCAACCCGGGCAGCCTCCCACCCTCGATTCTGGCGATTACCGGGGTGATCCCGTTCACCGAAACGATTTTTCTCTGGCAATCCGGCGTCCTCCTGCTGGCGTTGATCGTGGTCTCGTTGATTGTCGCCTACGCCACCGCTCCAGGCCCAAGTTCAGCGCGCGACGCCAAAGCCTGTGGTGTCGACCCCAGCTTTAGCATGCCAGCGCTGGCGCCGCGCACCCGACCTGGCGAGTGGCTTGAGTACAGTCCGCTGCTGACTATCCTGCTGGTGCTGCTGGCGGCGGGTTGGCTGTTCCATGAGTTCTCGACCAAGCCGGCGATCAGCGCGATCTCGGGCCTGAACACCTACAACTTCCTGTTCCTGATGCTCGGCGCCCTGCTGCACTGGCGCCCGCGCAGCTTCCTCGACGCCGTGGCCCGCGCGGTGCCGACCACCACCGGGGTGATGATCCAGTTCCCGCTATACGGTTCGATTGCCGCACTGATGACGGTGGTCAAGGGCGCCGAAGGCCAGACCCTGGCCCACCATATTTCCACCTTCTTCGTCAGCTTCGCCTCACACGACACCTATGCCGTGCTGATGGGCGTTTACTCGGCCATCCTTGGCTTTTTCATCCCCTCGGGTGGCGGCAAGTGGATTATCGAGGCGCCTTACGTCATGCAGGTGGCTAACGACCTGGAGTACCACCTGGGTTGGGCAGTGCAAATCTATAACGCCGCCGAAGCCTTGCCGAACCTGATCAACCCGTTCTACATGCTGCCGTTGCTGGGGGTGCTCGGCTTGAAGGCGCGGGATTTGATCGGGTTTTCGTTCGTGCAGTTGCTGGTGCACACGCCACTGGTGCTGTTTTTGCTGTGGGCGCTGGGGACAACGCTGGCGTATGTAGCGCCGGTGATGCCGTAGCTTTTGTTGTATTGAATCAGCACCACCTGTCAGAACTGACAGTAGACCCTGCAGATCATTTGCGCGACGCTAGCGTCGTAGGTACATGGCTGCAGGGCTGACAGGATGGCCCGTCACGGTAATCGCCGCCATCAACAGACAGGGATGGTTATGAAACCGCAGGCGAAAGCACACACACTGCCGAGCACGTGCATTTATCCATTTGCAACGCTCAGCACAGAGCAGGGCTATCCGTCTCCTGACGATTTCGTTGTCAGTAGCAATGACCCCCGCAACATCAACGTCCGGGCTCAGCGCCACTACCAACGCATTACCCGCATGTGCCGCATTTCCGGTCAGTTGATGCACCACCGCCAACCGCACACGGTGCAGTTGGCGCCGGGCATCCACGTCTACGATCCGTACTTTTGCGGTCACTTGCCTCACGCCTGCGAGCCCAATGTCTTTCTCGACATGAGTGAGCTGTGGATGTGGGCCTTGCAGGACATTTCACCAGGCACCCTGCTGAGCATCGACTACGCCAACACTGAAGCCAGGCTGCTGCGCCAGTTCGCTTGCCAATGCGGCTCACCGCGCTGC
This sequence comes from Pseudomonas sp. Pse1, assembly GCF_024519635.1. Classification (NCBI taxonomy): domain Bacteria; kingdom Pseudomonadati; phylum Pseudomonadota; class Gammaproteobacteria; order Pseudomonadales; family Pseudomonadaceae; genus Pseudomonas; species Pseudomonas sp. Pse1. Next base: position 11,351 of record NZ_JALJRO010000003.1, on the reverse strand, counting down.
CGGGGCTGGATCACCGGTTACGATGAGCCGCCCAGCAGCGAGGGCATGCTGTACCTGCAAGGCTGGCGCCGCACGGCCCCTGTCAAGCAGGGGCCCGGGGCTTTCTAGGGCGCGTCGACCGGACGCAGGCGATATTGCGGCGGCAATTGCTCGGCGCCGCTGATGGTGGCGTTCAGGCTTTTCCAGCGACCGTCCTTGATGCCATAGATGCAACCGTGAACCGACAGCTTCTGTCCGCGGTGCCAGGCGTTCTGCACGATGCTGGTATGACCGACATTGGCGACTTGCTGGATCACGTTCAATTCACAGAGACGATCGACCCGCTCTTCTTCCGTTGGCAATTGCGCCAGGGCGTCACGGTGTTCGTAGTACAGATCGCGGATCGAACGCAGCCAGCCATCGATCAGGCCGAACTGACGGTCCTGCATCGAGGCGCGCACACCGCCACAGCCGTAGTGGCCAGTGACCAGGATGTGTTTGACCTTGAGCACATCGACCGCGTACTGAATCACCGACAGGCAGTTCAAGTCGGTATGCAGCACCACGTTGGCCACGTTACGGTGGACGAACAGATCACCCGGCAACATGCCGACAATCTCGTTGGCCGGCACCCGTGCATCGGAACAACCGATCCATAGATACTCCGGCGTCTGCTGACGGGCCAGTTTGGCGAAGAAGTCAGGATCTTCCTGCTTGATCGCATCGGCCCAGCGCTCGTTGTTATCAATCAGATCTTGTAATTCGTTCATATGCTGAAGCCTCAAGAATGATGCGCTGGTTTGACTGCCGACTGTGGGTCGAGGTCACGTTGCAATGTGCGATCAGTGCGCCGAAAAAGCCCGGGAATCTTCAAGGGCAACGCCTGTCCACCTTATAAGCCCCCATTATGAGGATTTGCCATGACTGATTCACGACGTCCGTACGGTGCGGAGCAGCCTGAGCCCATCGACGACAACGAAGACCGCATGGGTTCGATGCATGAGCTGGACTTCGATGAAGAACCGCAAAGTTCGATAATCGGTGATGAGCTGCCCGAGCACTTGCGCCAGCGCCCCGCCCCGCGCAAATCGGCGCGCAGCATGGATGTTGGCAAGGCGGATGATGAGGAGGCCAGCGACGACGAGCTGACCCCGGGCAACCTGATTCGAGAAGACGGCGCACGCGATGCCCATGACACCGGCGGCGACGAACCTGCCGACTGGGATTTAAGCATTGTCGGCGAGGGCGAGATCGGAGGGGGTGACGGTCTGGATGAAGCCGAACTGGCGCGACGCGATCCAGTCGGTCGCAAGCGCTGAAACACTGACGAGGGTGTCTTCGCCCTCGTCAGCGCGGTGCTGACTAGTCCACCAGGGTGCAGGCCATCACCACCGCATCTTCGCGACCACCGACCGCCGGGTAGTAGTCCCGACGCCGGCCAATTTCGTTGAAGCCATAACGCTCGTACAGGCTGAACGCCGCGCGGTTGCTGTCGCGGACCTCGAGGAAGCATTCCCGGGCGTCCGCCTTGTAGGCAATCGACATCAAATGCTCGAGCAGCGCCAACCCAAGCCCACGGCCCTGGTTTTCCGGTTTGACCGTGATGTTCAGCAGATGCGCTTCATCGAGAATGATCTGCACCACGCCATGGCCAACCTGTTGTTCACCCTCGAACATCAACCAGATCTGGTATTTGCCCAAGCCATCGAGAAATATCCCGCGGGTCCACGGGTGACTGAACGCTGCGTATTCAATTTTCAGCACAGCATCAAGGTCCGCCTCGGTCATCGGGCGGAATGTTACAGCGTCACTCATTGGGTTCTTTCCAGCGCGCCATCAGCCGACGCATGGCTTGCCAGACATCAGCCTTACGCTGTGGCTCTTCCATTAATAGTTCCAGCCCAGGCAAGGCCCAGGTTGTTCCCAGGCCTTCGACCTGGAGTTCGCGATTGTAGGACTCGGCATCCGCCTCGCCGGCGAAACGTACCGCCGGCAGGCCGATCAACCACAGGCATGCACAGGGCGCGTCTTCCAGGCGGGCCGAGAGAAATCCCTGGACAAAATCCCGCGCGGCGTCGGGCCCCTGGTCGAGGGCGCCACGTACCAGCAGCGGCCAGCGCACCGGCTCGCCGATGATCTGCGGGCTGTCCGGCAGGCCAGCGGCGCGCAGCATGTCCTTGAGCAGCATGTAGGCCGGGTCGCGGCTCTGGAAGGCCTCCCCCGTGGGCAACTCCACCAGCACCAGGCAACGTCCGGCGCGCAGCAGTTGCAGGGCAAAGCGCGGCGGCGGAATCTGTGGCGCCTTGGCCACCACGGGCTCAGCCTCGGCGGTCTCGAGCGGTTTGCTGGACGGACGCGCCGCTGCGGGCGTCGGCCGTGGCACCTCGATTTTCACCCGCTCGGTCGGCCGGACCGGCGGTTCAGCCTGCCTGTCGCCAACCGGCACCGGCGCGATAGGCGTCTCCACCACCGGCTCTGGCGCTTGCAGCAGCTCAGGCCGTGACGGGGCGGCAAAGGGCAATTCGGTACGCGGCAGCCAGTTGACCACCTGCATGGCGGTCAAATAGGCGCGGCGACGGGACTCGATTAGCAAGGGTCGGCCACTTGTGGATAACTGAGAGTGCGGGGATTCTACCGCCCTTCGCGCAAGATCGCCCGCAGTTGCGAGGAGAAAAACGACAGTCCGTCCCGTCGATCCGCCGAGAATGATTGCCACCGAGCGCGATGCAGTACAATCGCTGCTTTTAATCGCCAACCAGCCGGCCAATCCAATGATCGAACCCAAGCGCGTCTTGCGCGCCCTCGCCGAACACTGGGCACTTCTGGAGCCACTGTGTGAGCATTTCGACCAAGGCACCCTGAGCCTCAACGAACTGCGCTCGCAACTGGCCGCCCAGCAACTGGACAGCACGCCACAGGACATCACCAGCCTGCTGGACGTGTGGATCCGCCTCGACATTCTGGTTCCGGTGGCCAAGAGCCCGAACCGTTTTGAACTGAACGCGCAGATCCACGATTTCCTGGCTTACCTGCGGCGTGAGCACCGCTTGGGCTTGTGCCTGGAGATCGAAGCTTACCTGCGGCACCTGGAGCGGCTGGCAGGCTATATACAAGACGCTTTCGACATTCGCGATGGCAACGATCTGGCACGGCAACTGCGCTTGCTCGACATGCGCGTACGCGATGTGCTGAAGAAACTCGCCAACGATGAGCAGGCCCTGGTGGCGGTCGCCGAGCGCGCCAAGACCAGCGACCGGCAGATCCCCCTGCGCCAGCGCTACGCCGAAGTACTGGCGACCTGGGACGAATACGTCGAGCCGATGATTCAGTTGGTCAACGCCGACGGCGCCTTCGAGCAAGGGGTGCGCAAGGTCGAAAATGTCCTGCTGAAGATGCTCACTGAACAGCAGCGCCTCGGCCACCTGGTCGACGACGATATGTTGCTGCGCACCCACGCACGCATCCTCGAAATGCAGACCAGCGCCCAGTTGACCCTGCGCCATGCCCGCGAGCTGCTGCTGCCACTGCGTGAAGAGGCGCGCCGGCACAACGCCGTGACCCGTGGTGCGGCGCTGGCCCTGTCGATGATCCGCCGCAAGGGTCTGGATGCCGTGCCGCAGGCGGCAATGCCGATGTTCACCCGCCCGCAAAGCACCTTCCTCGGCAGTGCGAGCCAAGTCGAGGCCTATGTCTATGCCTTGGCGCGTTTCGAGCCGAAACCGGCGCGCTTCCCCAAGGCCCACAAGACCCAGGTCGGCGAGCCACCTCGCGCGCCGCGCACCGTGCGCGAAATGCTCGAGCGCTGCGAGAGCGCCCTGCCCATGCCGGACCTGATGACCTGGCTGCTGGAGCAGGAACCGGACGGCGCCACCGATGAACTGCTGTACTGGTTTTCGCGCCTGTCACGGGACAAACGCTTCACCCGCGAGCGCCTGGAACGTCGCGACTACCACACACACGAGCACCAGGTCAGCCTGCGCTCCTTCGCCCTGCTCTCGGCCGGCGGCGACGCCACCGAGAATTCTGCGAGCACCCCTCATGCATCTTGATCTTTCCGAACTGTCTCAGCTGGCACCGATCTTTCGCGAGCTGTTCAAGGGTTATCACGTCAGCCGTCGCGATCCCGAGCTGTACGCCCAGCTGTCGAATTTCCAGGACCAGTACCGCACCTTGTTCCGCGCCCTGGGCTTCGAACTGGTGTGCGATACCCGCGGCTTCTATTACTTCGTCCCCGACCTCGCCGCCGCGACCGTGAACAAGACCGCCCAGCGCCTGGCGTTGTTCACCTTTATCCTCGTCGAGCATCTGGCCGACCAGGGCCGCGACCCAATCGCCGTACTCGATGGCGGCAGCCTGGGTCGCGATGAGCTGCCTTCGTTGCTGGAGAAGTACCGCGACCTGTTCCTCCAGGCCGAAGTTCAGACTCAGGAAGAGCTGGAAGAAAAGATCATGCGCCGCATGACTCAACTCGGCTTTGCCGCTGAAGAAAACGGTGTGTACCGTTTCCTGCCGCCAATGCACCGTTTTCTCGACGTCTGCCTGTCGGTTCAGCAGGACCGTGACCTGGCCGCCAGCCTGCACAGCGTGCTACCGCTGCCAACGCCGGTGTTGATCGATGACGACAGCGACGAGAAACTGCTGCACACCGATGATCCGCTCGACTTGAGCGACTTTTCCGAAGAAAGCGAAGAAGACGCCCTGGCCCGTGCCATTGCCGAAGAACAGGAGCTCGACGCATGAGCAAGGAACGTTACGGCATTCGCCGCTTTGCCCTTCTGAATACCGCCGGCTACAGCCTTGGCCTGTTTCCGCTGGAAGAGCCGCTGTCGGTGTACGGCGCCAACAACCTGGGCAAGTCCGCCTCGATCAACGCCTTGCAGTTCCCGATTCTGGCACGCATGTCAGACATGAGCTTCGGCAAGTACAGCCTGGAACAATCGCGGCGCTTCTACTTTGCCTCCGACACCAGCTACATCCTGGTGGAGGTCTCACTGCCCCACGGTCCCCATGTGATCGGCGTGGTCGGACGTGGCCCGGGCGGCGGTTTCGGCCACCAGTTTTTCGCCTACGCTGGCAAGCTGGACCTGGCCCATTACCAGAAGAACGACACCTGCCTGCGCCACAAAGAACTGTTCACCAACCTCGAGCGCGAAGGCCTGAAAGCCTACGAACTCAAGCCGGATGAACTGCGCCGCTTGCTGGTGGGCGGTCACACCTCGATTCCCCTGGACCTGACGCTGATCCCGCTGCGCTCCACCAGTGAACAGAGCCTGAAGACCTTCCGCGCGCTGTTCATCAACCTGCTGCACATGCGCGAAATCACCGCCGCCAAGCTCAAACAACTGTTCCTCGATGCGTTCGAACACAGCCTGCGCTCCGGGAGCGTGGATTACATCGCAGCGTGCGAAGAAGCCTTCCGCGACGTACGCCGGATGGAGCAGGACTACAACTCGCTGGTTACCGCCGGACCACTGGTTGAAGCCCTGTCGTCAGGCGTTAATCAGCGCAATATCCTGCGCGGCAAACTGCACCGTATTTCACCGCTGCTCGATTCCCTGCTGGGCACCTGGTCGGACTACGCCAGTGCGCGCAAGGAAGAGCTGACGATCCAGGCCGAGCATTACCGCAACGAGCAGGACGCGCTGCAAAACGATCAGCGTGGCGGTACCCAGGAACTGATGCGCCTGGAGCGAGAGATCACCGGCATTCAGCGCTGGCTTGGCGAGTTGTCGGTGCTCAAGCATCGCTTTGCCCTGGTCGATGACGTCAAGGTCCTCGAGGCACAACTGCTGGCCGCCAAGGATGCTCACGATGAACTGGCTGGCGCCTTGGCCCAATCGCGGCAGTTCACTGCCGAAGACCTGGATGAGCGTTTGCGGGAGCTGGAAAAACGCCTGAAATCGGTCAAGCAGCAGCTCGATCACGCTGATAACAACAGCTACGCCCGTCTGCGCGAAGAGTTCTCGCAACAGGATGTCGAACGCCTGATGCGCCTGTTCAACAGCGCCCTGTTCAGCCTGCCGCTGGGCGAGCACGGCATCACCCTGGATGAGGACGGGCAGTGGGTCAAATCCCTGGAACTGATCCTCAATGGCTTCAAGGGCGAGCGTTTCGAAGTACCGGGGCTGGCAATCGATATTTCCAACATCGAGCCGCCGGCCTTGCAGGCCCTGGCTGACCGCGCCGCCCTGCGCGACCAGAAAGAGCGCCTGGAAAAAGAACTCAAGCAACTCAAGACCCAGCAGGCCGTTGCCGCCGACCGCGCGGCCAGCAAGACCCAGACCGAAGCGCTGTACCAGCAGGTGCTGGACGCGCAGAAAGCCCTGGAAGACTTCCGTCGCGCGCAGACCCTGAGCGCCGAAGAAGGCGACAAGCTGGAACAGCTGGCGCAGATGGAAGCCGCGCAGGACGAATTGAAACGCTCCAGCGACGCCTTCACCGAACGCGTCCAGCAGTTGTCGGCCAAGTTGCAGTTGGTGGGCCGGCAAATTGGCGACATGGAAGCCAAGCAACGCACCCTGGACGATGCACTGCGCCGTCGGCAGTTGCTGCCCGCTGACCTGCCTTTCGGCACGCCGTTCATGGACCCGATCGATGACTCCATGGAAAACCTGCTGCCCCTGCTCAACGACTATCAGGACAGTTGGCAGGGTCTGTTGCGCGCCGACGGCCAGATCGATGCGTTGTACGCCCAGGTGCGCCTCAAGGGCGTCGCCAAGTTCGACAGCGAAGACGATATGGAGCGTCGCCTGCAATTGCTGATCAACGCCTATGCACACCGTACCGACGAAGCCCTGACCCTGGGCAAGGCGCGGCGTGCGGCAGTGACTGATATCGCACGGACGCTGCGCAACATTCGCAGCGACTACGACAGCCTCGAGCATCAACTGGCGCTGTTCAACCGCGAAATCAACAAACGCCAGGTGTCTAACCTGCAAAGTTTCCGCATTGTCCTGGCGCCGAACAAAGAAGCGCTCAAGCATATCGACCAGATCATCCACAGCGCCGGTCAATATGAGGAAGGTGAAACCCTCTCAGTGTTCGATCTGAGCCAAAGTGCCGAACAGGACAACAAGAACGAGGAAGCCAAGGAATACCTGGCACGCCTGGTGGCGGCGAACCACAACCAGCTCGGTCTCAAGGATCTGTTCGAGCTGGCGTTCGAGATCACCAAGGTCAATGGCCAGCCGGTGATTCACACTGACATCGATGGCGCCGCATCCAACGGCACCACCATGACCATCAAGGCGCTGACCAACATGTATTTGTTGCTGCACTTGATGGACCGCGACCAGGCCGGGCGCGTGCGCTTGCCGTACTACCTCGACGAGGCGGCGGATATCGATGAGAAGAACCAGGCTGCACTGCTGGAAACCAGCCTGCAACTGGGCTTTGTGCCGATCCTCGCCAGTGTGAAACCACAGGTCTGTGCCAGCGTCGCCATCGACCTGGAAGGCGGCAGCGGACCGAACGGTATCTATATCGACGAGGCCGACTGGAAGTTTATCCGTCGGCATGACGAGGTGAAGCCGGCGGTTATTGTCAAGGCTGACGAGCCGGAGTTGGACGCAGTGTAATCCGCTCCTCAGCCGCAAATAAAAAGGCCGCGATCCAGGGATCGCGGCCTTTTTTTATTGCCCGATGCCGCGGTTATTTACCGAGGGAAATTTTCGGTGCCCACTGCAGCCATTCGTCTTCGAACTTGTCGAACAACGGGAAGGTTTGCTGAGGGCGCGCCGGGTTACCCATACGTTCACCGTCCGGTGTCGCAAAGGCGATGCCACCCTGCATCAGGGTTTCCAGAGATTCGGTGCGCACGGTTGCACCCTTGAACAAGCTGTAATCCAGGCCAAAACCGCTGGTGTTCCAGAAGCGTGAGCCGCTGCGTACCAATGGCGCGTACTTCGGTTCGATCAGAATCCGAATCAGCACTCGATCTGCCGTCTGCCCGAGTTCGTAGCCAGTGACCTTGCCCACGGTGATTTCGCGATAGGTCACCGGTACGCCAGGCTTCAACGAACCACGTCGGGCAGCGCTCAACGTCAGGCTGAGCCCGGCCTCTTGCACCTCAGCTTCCGGCGGCTTGGCCAGGGCCACAAAGTTCTTTTGCGGGCCGAGGTTTTTCGGGGCCGGTTGTACCTCGATGTATTGCCCGGTCACCAGGGTTTCCAGGTTCGATGTCTTGATCAGACCCAGCTCCGGCTTGACCACCCAGAACTGGCTCCCCGCCCGGGCAATGCGCTCCGGCACTTCGGTGATACGCGCGGTGAGCAGCACTGATTGCAGGTCGTCACTGAGATCGACGTCTTCAACCTTGCCCACGTCCAAGCCTTTGTAGCGAATCGGCGTGCCACTGTGCAGACCGTCGGCCCGATCGAGCTTGATGGTGACGATCGCGCCTTTTTGCGTGGCCTCGTCGTGGTTGGCAAACAGGCGGAAACGCGGGATGCGCTTTTGCAGCGGCGCCTTGGCCTCCGGCGTTTCAAAGGCAATACCGCCGGCCATCAGACTCTGCAGCGACTCGCTCTTGACCTGAATCCCACCGGTCAGTCCGCCGGTGAGAGTAATGCCGCTGGCGTTCCAGAAGCGCGTCGAGGCATTGACCAGCCCTTCGTATTCTTTCTCGATGTGCACGCCGATGACCAACTGCTTCTTGGTCCGAGAGAACTGATAGCTCTGCACCGACCCGACCTTGACCTGCTTGAACAGGATCGGGCTGCCGACCTCCAGTGAACCCAGGTTATCGGTGAACAGCACCAAGTGCAGGCCCGGCGCACGCAGATCCAGCGGCGGAGCCTTGGGCCGCGCCTCGAATTCACGCTTGGGCGCACTGCCCTTGTCGCCGGGACGCACTGCGATGTAGTTACCCTTGACCAGGGCTTCCAACCCGGTGATACCGGCCAGCGAAATCGACGGCTTGACCACCCAGAACTGCGTGCCTTCGACCAAGTAATCTTCCGCCAGGGGGTCAAGGGTCAATTCTGCGGTAGCGCTGGACAGGTCAGAGTCGACCTTCAACGCTTTCAGGTTACCGACCTGGATGCCCTTGTACATGACCGGTGTACGACCGGCCTGCAGGCCTTCGAAGTCGCTAAGCTTGACCTTGACCCGAATACCGGCCTGAGCCGCGTCGAAATCTTCGTAGAGTCGAAATGGCAGGCTTGGATCGGTGGGCGGACTGTCCTTGCGGTTTTCCGGCGTCGCGAAGGCGATACCGCCGGCAACGATGCTGGCCAGCGACTCACTGCGCACTTTCACTCCGGACAGGTTGGCATCGATGCTGATCCCGCTGGCATTCCAGAAACGCGTGTGTTTGCGCACCAGGCTGGCGTAGGTCGGCTCAATAAAGACTTTGATCTCGACGGTGCTCTGGTCCTCGGACAGCAGGTAGCTTTTGACCTGGCCGACCTGAATCTGCTTGTAGAACACTGGACTGCCACGGTTCAGCGACCCCAGGCGATCAGCCTTGATCGTCAGGTGCAGGCCTGGCTTGGAGTCGGACAGCGGCGGCTCCTGGGCGAGCGCCTTGAATTTGCGCGTAGGTTCACCTTCACCCGGGCTGATGGCGACGTAGTTACCCGAGACAAGGGTTTCCAGACCGGTAATGCCGGCCAGGGTCACGCTGGGCTTGACCAGCCAGAAGCGGGTGCTGGTCTTGAGGTATTGCTCGACGTCCTTGTTCATCTCGATCGTGGCAATCACCCCACGACTCTTGCCTTGGTCATCGAGGGTCAGGTTCTTGACCTTGCCGACCGACATGCCTTTGTAGACCACTTCAGTCTTGTTGGCCTGGATGCCTTCACCGCTTTCAAAACGAACCTGCACCTGAATTCCGGTTTCGTTATAGGCACGCCAGCCGAGCCACCCACCAATCACCAGAGCGATCAGGGGCAATACCCAGATGGCCGACCAGTTGGAGGCCGGTCGAGTTTTAGCTTTTGGCAAATCAGTCATGGTCGTCGTCCGACTCCGTGTTATCCCAAATCAGTCGGGGATCGAAAGTTACTGCAGCGAGCATTGTCAAAATCACCACACTGGCAAAGGCCACCGCACCGAGATTGGCCTCGATACTGGCCAGCCTGCCAAAGTTGACCACCGCCACCAGAATGGCGATGACGAAGATATCGAGCATTGACCAGCGACCAATGAACTCGATAAACCGGTACATCATGATGCGTTGCCGAGCAGAGAGGGGCTGACGGCGCTGGACCGAAAACAGTAACAGCGCGATCCCCACCAGCTTGAAAGTTGGCACCAGGATACTGGCGACGAATACCACGGCAGCGATAGGAATCATCCCGTGCTGAACCAGGGTGATTACGCCGGACATGATCGTATCGCCTTCACCCTGGCCCAATGAATTGACCGTCATGATGGGCAATACATTGGCGGGGATATACAGGATCGCCGCCGTGATCAGCAGCGCCCAGGTGCGCGCGAGACTGTTGGGCCGGCGGGCGTGAACCAGCGCACCACAACGGGAGCAGGTCTGCTCATCGGTGTCCGGCTCCTGTTTGTTCAACTGATGGCATTCAGCGCAAATCAGAATGCCCGCATCAATCGCCCGCATGAGCGTCTTCTCCTGAAAGTGCTTCCCAGATCTGGTGAGGCGACATCACAACTTCCAGCCACACCTGGACCAGCAACAAACTGATAAAGCACACCAATCCCAGACCCACCGTGATGGAAGCAAGGTCGGCCAGCTTGACGATGGCCACCAACACACCCATCAAATAAACCTCAAGCATTCCCCAGTCGCGCAAGTGGTGATAAATGCGATAGAGCAGCAGGCCATAGCTACGCCCGACGTCCAGGCGAATGCTTAATAATACGAATAACTGACAGAGCAACTTGAGCAACGGGATGCCCATGCTGCACAGAAACACCACCACGGCCACGCTTTGCATACCGGTTTCGAACAGGCCAATTACGCCTGTCCAGACGGTATCCTCAGCCGACTGGCCCAATATATTGAGCTGCATGATCGGCAAGAAGTTCGCGGGGATGAACAACAGTAACGCGGCAATCACCAGCGCGAGGCTGCGCTCGACGACATTATGCCGATGAGCATAAAGCTCGTAGCCACAGCGTGGACATAAGGCTTTTTCGTCATGGGCGAGCTGTGGTTTGCGCATCAGCAAGTCGCATTCATGGCACGCCACCAAGTTGTCCAGCGGTAAATCTGACAGCCCAGAGGCGTCAACCGGATCTGGCATAGAGGACTCGGTTTCTGATAAGGAGGGTCTATTCTAGTGTTCTGCCCTGAAAATAACTGTGCAAATTTGTCCTGATTGCATAATCAACTTTCCCGCACGCAAAAACAAAACCCCTACCTGCATTCGCAGATAGGGGTTTCGGAATTTAATCTTGAC